>CAZTIG010000014.1:0-78546 GCA_964613665.1 uncultured Chloroflexia bacterium | reverse complement strand
ATGTGGACCACCTTGGCCGAAAACTGCTGGACCAATTCCGGGCGAAAGTTGACACAAGGCCCGATGAGCGGGCAGCGATCAGCGGTCAGCGGGCAGCGGTCAGCCCATTGTCACCTGCCCGTGGCCTCACGCCCTGCCGCCCGGCCCCCTCCGCAGCCGCCGGCCGGCCTTGTGGCCGCGGCTGGCGATCAGCGCGTGCAAGATGACCCGCAGCAGCTTGTGCGCCCGCAGGAAGCTCTCGTCCTGGAACGGGGGGGTGGCCCCATGCTTGACCATCATCGTCACGTAGGCCAGCAGGGCCGGCTCGGGGTGGGCCAGCACCACCTCGGCGGTCACCTTCTGGCGCGCTTTCCCCTGCACGGCGGCCAGGCGCACCAGCTCGGCCTCGTAGGCGTCGAGGCCGTCCAGGATCATCTCCTGGGTGACCAGGCCCGGCGGCTCGGCGCTGCGCTTCGGGATCAGCCAGGTGGTCACGGCGATGCTGCGCACCTTGTTGCACTCGTCGAGGTCGGGGAAGACGCTCTCGAACCCTTTCAGGAAGCTGTAGAGCCCGGGCTGCTCGCGCCGCAGCTCGGCCAAGAGCTGGTCTGCCTGGTCCTGCGGCAGCCCGCCGAACAGCTGGGCCAGCTCGAACACCTCTTCCTTGGTCATCGCAGCGGCTATGGCATCCTCCTGGCTTGGGGCCTGGGGGGATTATGCCACAGGGCGGGGTGGGTGTCAAGGAGTCTGGTTCCAGTTGGATGCATGTCGCCAGATGGGCCAGGAGCGCGGCCTCTTTGACGAGGCGCGCTTCACCGGGCAGGCTTCGACTACGGCGGCGTGCCCGGCCGGCGTCCCGCCGTCGGCCTGCGCTGCACTGCCCACAGACGGGCTGCTCCAGTCCGTAGCCGCCTCCGCTCAGCCCACAGAGGCGCCGTGAGAGCGGCCAGGACGGTGGCCCGCCGTGCTCTTGGTGTAAACTGGAGGCCTGGTTGATATCCACGCCTGGATGCGGCTTCTCGCGGTGGCCCCGCTCCTCAGCCCGCCCGGCGCGCCGCGACGGTGTCGCCCCAGGGGTCGGTCAGGCGCAGGGCGCCCGGACCGGGGAACTCCACGGTATAGCCATGCCAGGTCACGTAGCGCGCTGCCGACTCGGCGTTCAGCTCCTCCGGGCGGCCCCACTCGCCCTCCAGCCAGAGCTGCAGGCGGCCCTGCTCGACCGTGACGTGGATGGGCGCCCCCTCGCCCTCCCGGGCGTACCGGCCCGCCAGCGCGCCGTATGCCGCCGGGTCGACGTCGATCAGCACCCGCTCATCCTGGGCCAGAACGTGAAAGCCGGCGATGGCGGGCCACTCGTGCGCCGCGGCCACGGCGCGGACGATCTCGCCGGCCAGCGCCCAACCGTTGTCCGAGTTGGTCATCACCGCCACGCCCTGGCCGCTGTTGGGCACGTGCCAGAACATGCAGCGGTAGCCCTCGTTGGAGCCGCCGTGGCCAAAGATGAGGCGCTCGCCGTCCTCGACGACGATCGGGCCGAGGCCCATGTCCTCCAGCTGCGGCCTGAGCATCTCCCGGGCCAGTGTTTGGGAGAGGATGGCGCCCGGCGCGCCGGCCCAGGCCGCCTGCAGCGCCAGGGCAAAGCGGGCCAGGTCGGAGGGCGTCGTCCACAGGCCGGCCGCGGCCAGCTCAGGGTAGGTATGCCAGCGCCCGGGCACGGCGCTGCCGTCGGGACGATGTGCCGTCGCCGCCGCCGCGCCGGCTGCCGGCGGCGTAAAGGCGCTGTCGGCCATCCCGGCCGGCCGCAGGACCGTCTCCTGCAGCAGGTCGGCAAAGGGCTGGCCGGCCACGTCCTCCAGGAGCTGCTGCAGCACGGCGTACCCGCCGCCGGAGTACTCGTAGGCCAGCCCCGGCTGCCGGGTGACGCGGATGGGCGCGGTGTTGGCCGGCGGGGCGCCGTCCAGCACCTGGACGAGGGTGGGCAGCGCCGCGCCCTGGGCGTAGCCGGGAAAGCCGGGGACGGTCAGGCCGGCGCTGTGCGACAGCAGCCGGCGCAGCGTCACCGGCTCCGTGCCCGTCCACGCGTGCGGCGGCACCTGCCAGGAGCGCAGGCCACCGTTGACGTCCGCGTCCAGGTCCAGGAGGCCGGCCTGCACCAGGCGCAGCGCGGCCAGCGCCGAGACCGGCTTGCTGATCGAGGCCGCCTGGAAGAGCGTCTGCGGCGTCACCGGGTCGGGCCGGCCGGCCTCGGCCAGGCCGTAGCCGCGGGCCCAGGCGATGCCGCCGCCGTCGACCACGGCGATGCTGACCCCGGGGACGATATAGTGGGCCATGCGCTCGGCCAGCCCCCGCCGGCGCGGGGGACGATTGCTGGCGCGGACCTTGGTCAGGAGCCCCTGCTCGACGAGCTGGATGCGCTGCTCGATCTCCATCGTGTCACCTCGTCTCCTTGTCACCCTGTCTCTTGCCCACTGATTATGCCACAGGGCGAGGTGGGCGTCAAGGGCGGTGCCTCCCCAGAAACCGCTTGCGCCGGCCGGCCGATTCCGGTATACTGGGATGTACTGAGCGCTTGGAGGAGGACGCCGATGAAGAGCTATCGCCAGGAGCTATGGTTCAACGTGCCCACCCGGCGGGCCTTTGTCAACATCACGCCGCAGGTGGAGGAGGCGCTGCGGGCCAGCGGTGTGCGGGACGGGCTCGTTCTGGTCAACGCCATGCATATCACCGCCAGCGTCTTTATCAACGACGACGAGAGCGGGCTGCACGCCGACTACGAGGAGTGGTTGGAGGGGTTGGCCCCGCACGAGCCGATCAGCCGCTACCGCCACAACCGCACTGGCGAGGACAACGGCGACGCCCACCTCAAGCGCCAGGTCATGGGGCGCGAGGTCGTCGTGGCGGTGACCGAGGGCCGGCTGGATTTCGGGCCGTGGGAACAGATCTTTTACGGCGAGTTCGACGGTCGGAGAAGGAAGCGGGTACTGGTCAAAATCATCGGCGAGTGACCCCCTGCTCGCCCCCATCAGCTGCGGCCCCCCCAAGGGGAGACCAACCGCTTGCGTGCGTCAGAGCGCCAGGCAGGCCTCCGCGCACAGCCAGAAGAGGCTCCTCCTGACCTCCCTGCGCGACTGCCAGCCACGGTCGCACCACTCGGCGCCGCTCAGGTCGTCGCCGCCATAGAGCGCCTGTCCCAGGACGGCGCCGCGGAACTGGGCCACGGCCAGGAGCGCGGCGCTTTCCATCTCCACCGTCAGACAGCCCTCGCTGCGCCGCTGGGCGATGCGCTGCGCCGTCTCGCGGTAGGGCGCATCGGTCGTCCATGTCTTCCCCATGCGGTAGGGCACGCCATGCTGGTCCAGCGTCATGGCCAGCGCCCGGGCCGCCTCTTCGTTGGCGACGACCTCTCGGGCGGGAGGGAGGTAGTGGTACGAGGTGCCCTCGTCGCGGATGGCCCCGGAGACCACGATGAGGTGGCCGACGGCGATGTCCTTTTCCAGGACGCCGCAGCCGCCACAGGCGACGAACTTGCGGCAGCCAAAGGCGATGACCTCCTCCAGCAGGCTGGCGGCCAGCGGCGCGCCGACGCCGGGATGGAAAAAGGCCAGGCGCCGGCCCTGCCAGGCGATCTCGTAGAGGGGATGGGGCCCGTCCTCCCAGCAGTTCTCCGCCAGCACCGTGGCGTGGTGTTCGGCCGCGGCCTGCTCGATGACCTCGCGGAAGAAGCAGATGACGCAGTGCTCCGGCACGTCGCGGGGTTGGATCACCCGGGAAGGTTCGATGAAGGCGGTGGGGCTCGGGTCGTACTCCAGGATGGGGTAGGGCATACAACCTCCTCCGTGGGCCCAATCTGGCACACGCGGGGCGCTTCCAGCCGCCGCTACGGAAGGGCCTTGCTCCTGCCTGGGAAAGTCGGGCCTAGCCAAAGACCCGGCACAGCCTTCCGTCGGGCAGCGCGACGGCCAGGCGTTGCTCCAGCCCGGCCGCGGCCAGGAGGGCGGCCTGCCGTGTCTCCTGCTGGACGATGGTGAAGAGGACGCGGTCCAAGGCCCACTCGGCCCGGAACCAGTCCAGCAGGGTGGTCAAGAGGTGCTGGTCGAGATCGTTGGGCACCTCGGAGGCGCGCACCCAGAAGCCGACGTCGGCGGCATAGGCTGCCCCCGGGCACAGCGGGACCTGCTCGGGCGGCAGGGGCATGATGTAGACGCATCCCAGGCATCGTGTCCCTGGGGGGTTCAGGACGGTGAAGGTAAAGGCCTTGCGCTCCAGGTGCTCGCGCTCATGGCGCTGCAGGTCGGCCAGGGTAAAGTTGTCGGCCGGCCAGTCGCTCTGGCTCCAGCGGCGCAGCATCGCCGCGCTGGACATGACCGCATCATAGTCCAGCTCCACATCGGTCGCCCGCAGGGGGCGGAGGTAGAGGCGGCCGGTGCGCTTTTCCTGCGGAACAGCCGCGCTGGCGGGATAGAGTTCCATCGGCGCTGCCCTCCTTCTGGCCTGGCCGGACTTGACGGCCATGTGAAAGCGGAGGCACGGTCATGGTCCCAGCGGCCCTCAGAAGTCGGGCCGGCCCCCGTCCAGGTCGCGCATCACGTCGACATGCACGCCGCGGAGAGCCCCGTTCTCGGTCAGCCCACAGACCCGCCCGGTATAGAGAAACCAGCGGTGACGCGGGGCGCTTTCCGCAACCGTCTCGATGGCCACGACCGGCAGGTCGGCCAGCGGCAGGTCGGCCAGCGGCCGCGCGCAGACGGCCTCGTCGGCCAGGGCCTCTGCCAGCAGGGCGCCGGTGTCCCGCCACAGCAGCGGATCGATGCCGCAGCAGATGACGCAGTCGCCGATGTTGTGCACGATGTGCCCCGTTCGCCCGGTGAGGTAGGGCAGCAGGCTGCCGAAGGAGCAGACGTAGAAGCGGCCCTCCCGGGCGGTGGTTAGCAGCCACCACCACTGGCCGCCCTGGTGGTGATAGGCGCGCAGGGCCTCCCCGACGGTGGCCTGGCCGGGGAAGTGCAGGTAGGGGGAAGCAAAGTACGCCAGGCAGTCCTCGCCGGCCGGCATGCCCTACCTCCGTCCCCGCCGCGCCAGCCACCGGCTGCCCAGGAAGAGCGCCCCGACCACCACCAGCGGGCCGCCGGCCATCAGCATGGCCAGGCCTGGGCTGTGGGCGGCCGTGATGGCGGCAAAGATGCCCAGGGCGACCCCGCAAGCCACCACCAGCAGGCCACCGAGCCCCTCTTGCCACCAGGAGAGCGCGATGCTCAGCACCGCAGCGGCGATCAACACCACCAGCACCGTCGACATCCATGTCCAGGGATCGTCGCCCCCGGTCGCGTTGCCAATGCCCACGAGCGCGCAGAACGCGACCACCAGCGCGCCCAGCACCCGGGCAATCCAGCGCAGCCACAGCGCCGCTCTGTTGGAAGTACCTCTCGGGTCGGACATGATCGTTCCTCCTTGCGCCGGGCCGCTGCCTCCGCCGCGCCGCACGCAGCGCGGGTCCGCCCTGGCTGGAAAGAAGTATAGCACCTCCGGCCGCCGGGGGCAAGTGCTTGAGCGATCAGCTGCCGCCGCCTGTCGGACCTACCCGAGGCGGGAGGGGGGAAACCCCTCGCCCGCGCGCGTGGCCGGACCGGCAAGAGCGGTTTTCCCTCCCCGCCTCGGGGAGGGTCCGCCGGCCCTGAGCGGAGCGAGCGAAGCGAGCGCAGTCGAAGGGCCGGCGGGGGAGAGGTTGGTAGGGTCCGCCGGCCGGCGAGGGAGAGGTTGGCCGGCCGGCAGGAGCGGTTTTCCATGAAGTTTGGCCTTTTCTGAAAGGGACTTGAAAGGGACGCCAATCCAGTAGAGTGAGTTTGTCGAAAAACACCAACTGGAGGCGTCCCATGCGCAAGTATACACCGAAAACGAGCAGAATGCCAGTTGGTGATTGCCCAAAACAGAGGCCAATGGAGAACTGTGCACCAGCTGGGTTCGACGCGAGCCGCATCTTGACAAGGACAGCCTAGAAGCGGGAGCCACAGCCGGTGGCATAGACGGGAAGCGGGTCGGGATTTCGGCCGCGCGAAGTGATTTTGGCGTGATCTTGGGCAGGGGCGGGCGCGGCGCCAAACACGGAACAGCAGCGCCGGGTAACGATGATGAAGGCCACGGGGGTGGGCTCAACGGGAGGGCAAGTGTTCCAAGGGTGGAGGGCGGATCCTGATCTCCTCCAGCAAGGCGTCGGCACTGAGGAGGCGCTGCACGCCACGCAAGAGGAGGTACCCGCCTTGCCGATCCATGGCCGTGCCGACCACGGCACTGGCGAGGGCGCGGATCCACTGGATCACCGGTGGCGACCACCAACCGGCCAGTTGGAGGACAAAGAAGGCCCCCATCAGGACGACCAGCAGCATACGCCGGAACGACTCCAAGCGGCGCAGGAGGATGGTTTCCGCATCGACCCCATCTTCTTGGATGAAACGAAAGAAGGGCTCGATGCGCCCGCGCTGCGACCAGTCGCGATAGACGCTCCAGGCGTGGCGCCAGGAGTGCACGGGGCGTCGGGTGATCAGGACCAACTGCAGTGGGGGGAGCCAGAAGTCGCGGGGGTGATCCTGCTGGGGATAGGTCTCGGCGATGACGGCCCAGCCTTGCCAGGAATGATCGGGCAAGCGGAAACGGAACCAGTCCAAAGTCACTTGCACAGGGATGGTACGGCCGGCGTGGGCAAAGACGGAGGAGCAAGTACCACGCCCGGCGAGTTGGGCGGCCAGGGCCTGCAACTCGGTGGTTTTCCAGGCGTGCCGACGGGGATCCCACACCTCGATGATCCGCTCCTTGGTGGCCCGGGCAATCAACTGCAGGCGATTCTCTGCCGCCGCTTGCCACAACTTCCGGTCATCGGCCTCGGCATCGACCACCAGGCAGACGGTGCGCTGCGCGGCCAAGGCGTGCAGGTTGCGCATCCCTTCCATCCACTCCCAAGGCTGGCTGACGAAGTCGTCGGTCTTGTACGAGAAGAGGCGGTGGTAGAGCAGAGCGGGTTGAGCGGTGTTCAGCGCCAGGGCAAAGATCGCCGGGTAGCCCCAGGTGATCCGCGCACCGGGTCGCAAGCGGCCCTTGCCCTTGCAGCGGGACTTCTGGGGCGGCGGCGAACCCGGCGGCGTGTCCTTGTGGACCTTGCAGATGCCCTCGATCTTGCGGGCGTAGGGCTTTTCCAGGCTCACCGGGTCAAGGGCCACGATCAGCCGCTGGCGAGCCGGCAAGGCGGCGACCTCGACCGCGCCGTGGGCATAGAAGACCTGCAGCCACCGCTGATGCGAGAAGTGGGGGGTATGCAGGAGCGTCAGGAAGCGCTTGGCCAGGGCCCACGGATTGGCTGGCGGGTCGGGCGCGTGCGCCGCGGCCGTTACAGGATGGGGAGAGCGAGCCGCCAGCACGGCGGGGACCAGGAGACGCAGCGACTGGCGATGGCGGGCGTCTGGGAGCACCGCCGCAAAAGCGGCCAGGAAGGTATCGAGTTCTGCACGGAGCGCCGCGGTCAGGCACTTGAGCCTCTCCAGTGCTTCTGGTATACTGAGCATGGCTCACCTCGCAACGGGTATTGGGGATCCGATAACCCGATTATACCCGATCGCGGTTGAGCCATCTTTTCATCTGAGTTTTGGGTAATCACCAATTATCATTTGACTTGACGCGGCAACTCACCACCGAGGGGCTATATCGCCTGGTGCGACGCGCGTTGGAACGGGCCGGCATCCGCCGGCAGCAGATGGGGCCGCACCTGCTGCGGCGGACCTATGCTTCGCAGCTGCGGGCGCTGGGACTGTCCAAGTCGGACATTGCCGTGCGGTTGGGGCACTCGTCCGCCACCGGGACGCGGGTGGTGGACGAATCGTACGTCACGCGGGCGGCGGACCATCTGGCGCTGGACCACGGCCCCAATCCACTGGCCGGGTCTGCGGCTTTTCTCTTGGGACGCCGACAAAGGCAGGCAGGAAAATGAGGGCCGTGCGGACAGAAATGTCGGGTAGCCAAAACCTTCATCAAACGTTAAACAAACCTTGAAGAAGGGATAACACCGTCTTAACAATGCCGCGTTATGATGTCTCCTGTGTGATGTTGCAGGCAGCCAGAAGCACCGCTTTTCGCAGGAGGCATACGATGGAACGTCCGCTGATCCTGGTTACGAACGACGATGGGGTTGATTCCCTCGGTCTCTGGGCGGCAGTGGAGGCCGTCCAGCCGCTGGGCGAGGTCCTGGTGGTCGCGCCGGACCGGCAGTGGTCCGGCGCTGGCCGGGCGATGCCGCGCGATGTCACGGGACATGTCGAGCAGATACCCCAGGCCGACGCCCACAGCCTGCATGTGTATGCTGTGGATGCCAGCCCGGCGCAGGCCGTGAACCACGCTGTTTTGGAGCTCGCTCCGCGTCCGATCGCCCTGGTGGTCTCGGGCATCAATTTCGGGCTCAACATGGGCACCGACGTGACCCTGTCGGGCACAGTTGGCGCGGCCCTGGAGGCCGCTGCCTTTGGTATCCCGGCGCTGGCGGTCTCGCTCGAGATGGACCCCACCTACCACCTCAGCGGCGACGACACGGCCGACTACACGGTGGCCATGGACTATGCGCGGCGCTTCGCCCGGCGGCTGCTCACGCATGTTTTGCCCCAGGACGTCGACGTGTTCAACATCAACGTGCCCGCGAGCGCGAACGGCGACACCACCTGGCGACTGACGAAACTCTCCCGCCGCCGCTACTTTCTTCCCGTGGCGCCGGACCGGACCCATGGGCAGGGGCGTATTGGCTACAGGATGACCGAGGACGTCCGCCGGACTGATCCAGGCTCGGACGTCTGGGCCGTGCACGTGGACCACGTCGTCTCCGTGACACCGCTTTCCCTCGACCTGACCGCACGGGCCAACTTTGACGTGGTGCCCACGCGCTTCGGCATCGCCTGGGCGGCTGGCCTGGATTTGCCGGAACTGCGTCCGTCCCTCCACGGCTCTCCGGTCGACGAGTTTCGCGCGCGGCTGCTCGCCGGCGAACCGCGGCTCGTTTCGGCCCGCGCCGGGGTCGGGGGAGAGGACCTGGCCTTTGACCCGGAAGTGGACTGAGCTGCCAGACCAAGCGTTTACCTCTTGTTAACAATTCCTTGAAGTGCTGTTAACGATGGTCTGCTATGATCGGGCGCAGATGCTTCCCGTCGCATTGACGTTCCGGTGAGGAGGACCGCCATGCGCTGCGCTATTCGGCCGGCTTTTACCGTGCCGCTCAATCTGGTCTTCCTGGCCATCGCCGCCGGCCTGGCTGCCAGCTGGTGGTATTTCCTCCTGGGGCTGGCCCTCTACGGCTGGCTCGTCCATCTCACCGCCCGGGATCCGATTGTGCAGGTGTGGGAGTGCCTGCGCCAGCGCGCGCCGCTGGCTCCGCGCCTCGAAACGCCCTTTCCAACCGATTTGGCTCCACCGCCGGGTCGTGGTGTACTCAGGAACGCGACATCACGCTGCAGGCGACACCAGACATCGAGGTCAGCTCACGTTGAGCCCAGGGAGTCCCTATGGGCGAAAAAGCACTGGTCGTAGAAGACGAACGCTCGCTGCGGGAAACGCTCGAATACAACCTGACCCGGCAGGGCTACGAGGTCTCTACCGCGGCCAACGGCCTGGCCGCCGTGGAGGTTGCCCGGCGGGAACGACCCGCCGTGATCGTCCTGGACATCATGCTGCCGGGCATCGACGGCTTCGAGGTTTGCCGTATCCTGCGCCAGGAGATGAACGTGCCGATCCTCATGCTCACCGCCCGGGTCGACGAGGTGGACAAGGTGGTGGGCCTGGAAGTGGGGGCCGACGACTATGTGACCAAGCCGTTCAGCATGCGCGAGCTCCTCGCCCGCGTCAAGGCGCTCCTCCGGCGGGTGCGCCTCATCCGCGAGGAGGTGTCCACTGGGGACGAGATCACACCGGCCGGCCGGTTGACCTTTGGCGACCTCACCCTGGACCTGGGGCGCGGCGAGGTACGGCGGGGCGGCGAGGGGCTGCGCTTGAGGCCGAAAGAATACGACCTGCTGGTCCTTCTGGCCCGCAACCGCGGCATGGTGCTCTCCCGCGACCTGATCCTGGAGCGGGTCTGGGGGTGGGACTATGGCGGGGGCACCCGCACGGTGGACGTGCACGTGCGCTGGCTGCGGGGCAAGATCGAGGCCGATCCGGCCAATCCAACACGCATCGTCACCGTGCGGGGCGTCGGCTACCGCTTCGAAGGATGATGAAAACGGGGTTCCCTGTGCTGCGCCAAGTGCACTGGCGGATCGCAATTCCCTACCTGGTGCTCATCCTGGCCGTAATGGGCAGCCTGACGCTCTACCTGTCCGACCTGGTGCGCCGGACCCAGATCGGTGACCTGGAGACCCAGATGGTGGCCGAGGCTGGTCTGCTCGGCGAGGCCAGCGCCGCGGCGCTGGCGGTTCAGGACACCGCTTTTCTGGATGCCCAGGCGCGCCATTGGGCCGAGGTGCTCCAGGCCCGCGTGACGCTGATCGCGGCCGATGGCACGGTGTTGGGCGAATCGCACGAGGACCGCGCCCAGATGGAAAACCACCTCTACCGGCCCGAAGTGCAGCAGGCGCTCTCCTCCGGCCAGGGGAGCAGCATCCGTTTCAGCAATACGGTCCGCTACGACATGCTCTACGTGGCCCGGCGGGTGATGGCCGGTGGAACGACTGTGGGCTATGTCCGCATCGCGCTCTCCCTGCAGCAGGTCGAGGCGCACGTGGCGCGCCTGCGCACGGCGATCCTGGCCGCGATGCTGGTGGCGACGGCGTTTGCCGGCCTCCTTGCCGTGGTGCTGGCCGGCCGCATCACCCAGCCCATCCGCGCCCTGACGCGCATTGCCGAGCGCATCGTCTCCGGAGACCTGACGGCGCGCCTCTTTCCTGTCACCGACGATGAGGTAGGCCGGCTTACGACGGCTTTCAACCGTATGGCCGACGCCATGCAGCAGGAGCTGGCCGCGATGGAGCAGGGGCGCAGCCGCCTGGCAGCGGTACTGGAACACATGGCCGACGGCGTGGTCATCACCGACGCCGAGGGCCTGGTCGCGCTGGTCAACCCGGCCGCGGCGGCCCTCCTGGGCACCGTCCAGCCGGGCGCCCTGCTGCCATCCTTTCCCCAGCTGGTTCGCCACCACCAGCTGATCGAGCTCTGGCAGCGCTGCCGGGAGAGCGGCCAGGAGCAGGTTGAGCTACTGGAGGTAAGCCGTCCGGAGGCGACGCTGCAGGCGATCATCACCCCGGTTCTGGAAGCCGGGGTGCAATCCTACCTGGTCATCCTCCAGGACCTGACCCGGGTGCGCAAGCTGGAGCGCGTGCGGCGCGACTTTGTCAGCAACGTTTCGCACGAGCTGCGCACGCCGCTGGCCTCGCTCAAGGCGCTGGTAGACACCCTGCGCGACGGGGCGTTGGAGGACCCGCCGGCCGCCCAGCACTTTCTGGACCGGATCGAGGTCGAGGTCGATGCCCTGACCCAGATGGTGACCGAGCTGCTGGAGCTGGCGCGCATCGAGTCGGGGCGGGCGCCGCTGCGGCTGCAGCCGGTCGCGGTGGACAGCATCGTCCGGCCCGCGGTGGAGCGGCTGGCCCCGCAGGCGGAGCGGGCCGGCCTGGAACTGCGCGTCAGCGTCCCTGATGACCTGCCGCAAGTGCTGGCCGACGCCGAGCGTGCCCGGCAGGTGGTCACGAACCTGGTGCACAACGCCATCAAGTTTACCCCCACGGGGGAGATCGAGATCACGGCCGGCCGGCAGGGCGAAGAGGTGGTGATCTCGGTGCGCGACACCGGCGTGGGCATCTCCGAGGCGGACCTGCCGCGCATCTTTGAGCGCTTCTACAAGGCCGACCGCGCCCGCAGCGGCGGGGGTACCGGGCTGGGTCTGGCCATCGCCAAGCACGTGGTGCAGGCCCACGGCGGTCGCATCTGGGCCGAAAGCGTGGAAGGAAGGGGCAGCACGTTCTTTTTCACCCTGCCGACCGTGCTACAAGCGATAACGAACCCTTTACCTGACGTTAACAAACCGTTCAACTCGTGTTAAAGCGCGCATGGTATGCTCCTTGCCAGTATCGGTAGAGAAATGTCAAGGAGGAAAACCGCTATGCGCAACAAGATTGTCGTACCCCTGATCGTCCTGGGACTGCTGTTGGCTGCCTGTGGGCCGACGGCCACCCCTACAAGTGCTCCTGTCGTACCGCCCACCCAAGCTCCTGTAGCCCCCACGGCTGCCACGCTCTCCGGTTCGATCAGTGTGGCCGGCTCCACCACCGTCCAGCCGCTGGCCGAGGAGTTGGCCGAGGCCTTTATCGCCGCGAACCCGGACGTCAAGATCGACGTGCAGGGCGGTGGCTCCAGCGTCGGCGTCAAGTCGGCCGGCCAGGGCACCGTGGACATCGGCACGGCCTCCCGCGAGATCAAGGACTCGGAAAAGGCCGAGTACCCGAACCTCAAGATCTTTACCATCGCCATCGACGGCATCGCCATCGTCGTCCATCCCGACGTCACCGTCGAGGATCTGACGGTGGAGCAGGTGCGCGACATCTTCTCCGGCAAGATCACCAACTGGAAGGACGTCGGCGGCGAGGACAAGCCGATCATCGTCGTGTCGCGCGAGGAAGGCTCCGGCACCCGCGGCGCCTTTGAAGAACTGGTGATGGGCAAGGACAACCCCATCGTCGACACGGCCATCCTGCAGAACTCGAACGGCGCGGTGCGGACGACCGTCTCGACCACGCCGGACGCGATCGCCTACCTCTCCTTCGGCTACCTGGACGCCACCGTCAAGGCGCTCAAGATCGCCGGGGTCGAGGCGACCACGGCCAACGTGCTCGGCGGCTCGTACCCGATCTCGCGCCCGCTGAACATGCTCACCAAGGGCGACCCGCAGGGCGTGGTCAAGGCCTGGTTGGACTGGATCCTGGGTCCCGACGGCCAGGCGATCGTCGCCAAACACTATATCCCGGTCAAATAGTACGAAACGTTTCTTGAAAAGCCGCGTAGGGGCGGGGAGAATCCCACCCCTACGCGGGGGTCTCCAGTAGTGCTGAATCGCTCGGGCTGCGGGATCCTGACGCGGCCGTTTGCGGTGAATGGGGCAGGAGGAGGTGCGCGCATGCCACTGCGCTACGTGATCGATCGAGGGGTCAAGTACCTGCTCTTTGTACTGGCGATGTTCTCGATCGTCATCGTTTTCATGATCGGCCTGTTCACCCTGCGCGAGGCCTGGCCGGCCTTCCAGGAGATTGGGTTGGGCCCGCTCCTGACCGAGGGCGTCTGGCGGCCGGGCCAGGACTCGTACGGCCTGCTGGCGATGATCGCCGGGTCGCTGCTGGTCACCTTCGGGGCGCTCGTCCTGGGGGTGCCGCTGGCGGTGGGGTGCGCCATCCTCCTGGCCGAGGTCGCCCCCGCGTGGTTCCGGGCCATCGTGCGGCCGGCCATCGAGCTGCTGGCCGGCATCCCCTCGGTCATCTATGGGCTCTTTGGTATGGTCGCGCTCGTGCCGCTCATCCGGCAGGCGTTCCCCGTTCCCGGCAACACCGGCTTTGGCCTGCTCGCGGCCTCGATCGTCCTGGCGGTCATGATCCTGCCGACCGTGACCAACATTGCCGAGGACGCCATCCGCGCCGTCCCACGGGAATACAAGGAAGGGTCGCTGGCGCTGGGGACAACCCATTGGCAGACCATCGTCCGGGTCATCCTCCCGGCCGCCCGCTCCGGCATCGTAGCCGGAATCATCCTGGGGGTGGGCCGCGCCGTGGGCGAGACGATGGCGATGATCATGGTCATCGGCAACTCGATCATCTTTCCGAAGCCACTGGACAGCAACCCGCTCACCATCTTTCTGAGCCGGGCGCGGACTCTCACCGGGAACATCGCGGTCGAGATCTCGTACGCCACGGGGCTCCACGAGCACGCCTTGTTCGCCACGGGCGTGGTCCTTTTTGTCATGATCATCCTGATCAACCGGCTGGCGCATGTGATGATCCGGGAGAAACACGCATGAACCCGACCGAAATCGCGCCGGGCGCTGCCCTGGTGGAAGCGCCGCAGGAAACAGAACCGCAGGACCGGGCGACGACCTGGAAACGCTCCAGCCTGGCCGGCCGGCGCCGTGCGCAGGGGGGGGCTTTTGGCCTGCTCTGGCTGACCGGACTGGTCACGATCGCCGCACTATCGGTCATCGTGATCTTTGTCTGCGTGCGCGGGGTGGGCCAGATCGACCTCGCCTTCCTGACCACGCCGCCGCGCGGGGGACTGTCCGGCGAGGGTGGGATATCCACGACCATCGGCACCACCCTCCTCCTGGTCGTAGTGACAATCCTTATCGCCGGCCCGCTGGGGGTGGGCGCGGCCGTCTACCTGGCCGAGTACGCCGCCGAGCACCGCGGCGCCCGGGGGGTAATTCCCTTCCTGGTCGGCGTCGCCCGGACCGGGGTCGAGACGCTGGCCGGCGTGCCCTCGATCATCTTTGGGCTCTTTGGCTACGCCCTGTTCGTCGTGGTCATGCACTTTGGCTTTTCCATCCTCTCCGGGGCGCTGGCCGGGGCGTGCCTCATCCTGCCGGTCATCATCCGGACCACGGAAGAAACGCTCTACACCGTGCCCCGCTCCTACCGCGAGGGCAGCCTGGCGCTGGGCGCGACCAAGTGGCAAACGATCTGGAACGTCGTCCTGCCCACGGCGCTGCCCGGCATCATCACCGGCATCGTGCTCAGCGTGGGCCGCATCATCAGCGAAACGGCGGTCTTTTACGTGACACTGGGGGGAAGCTACAACATGCCGGCCTCGCTGCTCGACCCCGGGCGCACGATGGCGCTGCACCTGTTCTACCTAGCCACGGACACCAATGCCTTTGAAAAGGCCATGGCCACCGGCGTTATCCTGATCATCAGCACCATTCTGATCAACCTGACCATTAACATGATCTCGCGCCGCCTGACCACAAGAGCAAGAGGATAGAGATGGAACCCTTCAAGACCAAGATCACCGTCGACCGCTACAATCTCTACTACGGCAGCTTTCGCGCGCTGCGCGAGGTCAGTGTCCAGATTCCGGCCAACCGCATCACGGCCATCATCGGCCCCTCCGGCTGCGGCAAGAGCACCTTCCTGCGCACCTTCAACCGCATGAACGACCTGATCGCCAACGTGCGCGTGGACGGGCAGGTACGGCTGGACGACCAGGACATCCTTTCGACCGACGTCGTCGAGCTGCGCCGGCGGGTAGGGATGGTCTTTCAGCGGCCCAACCCCTTTCCGAAGACGATCTACGACAACGTGGCCTATGGCCCCCGCGCCCACGGGCTGAAAGATCGTGACAAGCTCGCCGAGATCGTGGAGCGCAGCCTGCGCGACGCCGCCCTGTGGGACGAGGTCAAGGACGACCTGCGCAAGTCGGGTCTGGCCCTCTCCGGCGGGCAGCAGCAGCGCCTGTGCATCGCCCGCGCGCTGGCTGTGGAGCCCGAGGTCCTGTTGATGGACGAGCCGGCCTCGGCACTGGATCCGATCGCGACGCTCAAGATCGAGGAGCTGATCCAGACGTTGAAGCTCAAGTACACCATCGTCATCGTCACCCACAACATGCAGCAGGCCGCGCGGGCCTCGGACTATACCGCCTTCTTCATGATGGACGAGGCGCGTGCCGGGATGCTGGTCGAATTCGGGCCGACGCGCGAGCTCTTTACGACGCCGAAGGACAAGCGGACGGAGGACTATATCACGGGCAGGTTCGGATAAGTCGGTGATTGGTTATCGGTTATCGGGGATCGTTTCCCAGAAATGGTTTCCCCAATAACCGGTCACCGATACCCGATCACCCAAGGATGTGCGACATGACCAAACGACGGGTCCTCTTCCTCTGCACCGGCAACTCGGCCCGCAGCCAGATGGCCGAGGCGCTGACCAACCATTTCCTGGGCGCGACGTGGGAAGCCCATTCGGCCGGCACCGTCCCTGCGGCGGCCGTGCACCCATTGGCGGTGCGGGTCTTGGCCGAGCTGGGTCTTGACATCCGCGCGCAGCGGCCCAAACCGGTGGAAGTCTTTCGCGGCCAGGATTTCGACCAGGTCATCACCCTCTGCGACAGCGCCGCGGCGCAGTGCCCGTTCTGGCTGGGGCGCGGCCGGCAGGTGCACATCGGCTTCCCCGACCCGGCGGCGGCCACGGGCACAGAGGAAGAACGCGTGGCCGTCTTTCGCCAGGTGCGCGACGCCATCCGCGAAGAGGTGCTGGGCTACCTCGGGCAGGTCGACACGAAAACGACGGACGAGCCGCTGCTGAAACTGTAGAGTGCGGCGAAAGGAATACGGAGACACAACCATGCGGGAAACATTCGAAAAGGAACTGCGGGGTCTGCAAGATGAGATGGTGAGTCTGGGCAGCATGGTGGAGGAAGCACTGGCCCGTTCGGTCGAGATTCTCCTCCGGCAGGACCTGGCGGGGGCCCAGCGGCTCATCGCGGAGGACTGCCAGATCAACGAACGGCGCTTTGCCATCGAGTCCGAGGCGCTGGTCCTGATCGCCACCCAGCAGCCCATCGCCGGCGACCTGCGCGTCATCGCCGCAGTGCTCGAGATATGCACCGAGCTGGAGCGCATCGGCGACTATGCCAAGGGCATCGCCCACATCTGTTTGACAATCGGGGACACGCCGCCGATCAAACCCTTGATCGACATCCCCAAGATGGCCGACAGGGCGCGGGACATGCTCCACCAGGCCCTGGATGCCTTTGTGCGGCGCGACATCGACCTGGCGCGCGCGATCCCCCCCCAGGACGACGAGATCGATGCCCTCTACAACCAGGTCTATCACGAACTGCTCGACGTCATCATCGCCGACCCGACGACCATCGACCGGGCGACGCACCTCCTCTGGGTGGCCCACAACCTGGAGCGCGCCGCGGACCGGGTGACCAATATCTGCGAGCGGGTAGTCTTTACGGAGACGGGACAGATGAATGAGATGGACACCCGAGAAGAGGGAATCTGTGGCATTGTCGGGTGATCGGTCCCAGGACGTGGGCCGGGGCCTGACCCGGTGACTCTGGTCGGCCCCGTTTGCCGCCCATGATAGGGACGACGCATGCGTCGCCCCTACTGAACCCCTTGCTCCGCCAACCACTCCCGGATATGGCGATCCACCAGGTCGCGAACCTGGCGAAAGTACGGCAGCATCTCTTCCGGCGGGCCCGCGAACGCCGCCGGGTCCGGGATGTCCCAGTGCAGGCGCTGCCCCACTCCCGGAAAGGCCCTGGGACACTGCTCCTCGGCCCTCGCGCACACCGTGATCAGGAAGCCAAAGTGCATCCGGCCCATGTACTCGCTCAGGTCCTTGGAACGCTGCGCGCCGATATCCAGGCCGGCCTCGCGCATCACCTCGATCGTGAGGGGGTGGATGCCCCGCGGGGTCAGGCCGGCGCTGTAGGCATTGAAGCGATCGCCGGCATAGGCGCGCAGAAAGGCCTCGGCCATCTGGCTGCGGGCCGAATTGCCGGTGCAGAGGAACAGCACGTTGGTTTTGATCATGGTTCACCTCTGTTCATAGCTCTCCTAACCGATTCGCAAACTCGCGCAATTGCGCGCGCCGCTGCTCCAGGTCGTGCACCAGGTCGGGCACGCGCCCCTGGACCTGCTCCGGGCTGAGCGCCTGGACGCGGATGACCTCGGCCAGCGTGCCCTCCAACGCGCTGGTCAGGCTGGCGTAGAGGGCTTCGGTGCGCTCCAGCTGGCGGTTGACCTCCTCCAGTCTGGCCGACCGCTCCTCCTGGGATCGGCGAGACTCTTCGTACTGGAAGCGCACCACGGGGTCGGCGGCGGCTTCGATCTTGCGCTCGACCGCGGCCAGCGCCTTGCTGGGGTCGTCGCGGGCCAGCGAAACCTGGCGGTAGTTCTCCAGCACGCTTACCTGCACGCCGATGCGGTACGCCTCTTCCACCAGGTCACCCACCGCCGCCTGCACCGGCTGGAGCATGTCGCGCATACGCGGCGAGCTCTGGGCGAGAGCGTTGTAGAGGTGAACCTGGACCCGCGCGACCTGGTCGAAGGGGCCGTCAAAGCGCCGGGCCAGCGGGGCGCGCTGGCGCAGCGACTGGCGCGCCCGGACGGCAGGGTCGCGCGCGGTCAGATAGACGAGCAGGCCGTAGAGGACGAGGCCGGCCAGTCCCAGCCACCAGGCGGCGAACAACCCGACCAGCAGGGCCAGGAAGAGGGCCAACAGGTTCAACGGCTGTGTCAGGGCAAAACGGACGGGAAGGCGCATCCCCCACTCCTAGAAAAAAGTCGCAATTTCGGCATAGATCTGGCGGATCGTTTTCGGGTCGCCGGAGTAGAGCTTGCCGCCGGTCGTCTCGGCCATCTGCCGCAGCACGTTCTTGTCGGCGTCGTTCCCAAAGGCGATGGTAAAGAGCTTGATCGAGGTGCCGCCTTCTTCGCTCACCTGGCCGACGCCGGCCAGCACGTCGTCCAAGGTGGTGGTGGACTGGGTGTCCATGCCGTCGCTGAGCACGACGACGGCCCGGATGTGCTGAGGATCGCCGTTCTGCTGCAGCGCGTCGAGGGCCGTCAGGGTGGCGTCGTAGAGGCGGGTGCTGCCTCCTTCGATGATGCCGGAGATGCGCCGCAGCACGTCCCGGCGCTTGGGACCGAGCTCCGTGAGCGGGGTCAGGATGAGGACGTCGTCGGAAAAGACAAGGACCTCCAGCCGGTCGCGGTCGTCCAGTTGCTCGACGAACTCGAGCAGGCTGGCCCGGGCGGCGGCGATCTTTTCTCCCGCCATGCTGCCGGAGACGTCGATGAGCACGATCAGGTCCACCGGTTTCTTGACCTGCTGCCAGAGGTCGAGCACCGCGGCGAGGACGTCGGCGGTGGGCGCTTCCAGCACCGTCTGCGGCTGGGCGGGGTCCACGCCGTGGTCGGCGTCCAGGGGGGCGGCGAGGGGGATGCTGACGTCGGAGGGGCGGAACCCCAGCTCGATGGCCTTGAGCTGCTGCGGCCGGTCGAGCAAAAAGGCCTGAAAGTCCTCGGCCGCTTCGCGCTGCTCCGTGGTGACCCAGGGGGCGTTGAGGACGACGTAGGGGTGGTCGCTCCAGAAGGTGCCCTCCTTGGGGTAGATGGCCACCACCGGCCCCTGGTTGCTCTGGCCGGCCAGCCGCTTGCTCTCCTGCGCCACCACCAGGTTCTCATAGAGCACGGCAGCGCTGAGGTACGAGGGGCCACGCGTGAACATGCGCTCGGCGAAAAAGCCGGTGCTGCTGCCATAGTGGATGACGCCGCTCTCCACCGCCGCCATAAAGGCGACCAGCTCGGGATCTGGCAGGTCGGCGAGGGTCAGGTCGCGGATCTTGCCGGTGCCGGCATAGGCCTCGGCGAGGACGGAGATAAAGCCGCTGTTGCTAAAGTTGGGGTGGGTGTGGCCGAACTTGAACGAGCCCCATTCGGGGTAGCCGTAGGCCGACCAGCCCTCGTCCGAGCTGGCCAGGGCGGCAATGTCGGCCCAGCCGAGGGGCTCGTCGGACCAGCCCAGCGCCTCGGCCATCGGCTTCCACATGGCGATGACCACCGGGCTCAGCACCAACTTTTCCGGGGCACCGACCACCAGGTCGTCGGCGTGGGTCTTGCGCCACTCGGCATTGGCGGTCGGGATATAGATCGAAGAGGCCGGGCTCCATACCGTGGGTTGAATCTCCCCGGAGAGGATGGCGCGTAGCGATTCGATCGACCCCATTGGGGTGACCTCGACGACGACGGTCGCGCCGGAGGCGGTCTTGTGGCGGGCGTTGTTATACTGCTCGACCAGCGGCTCCAGCCAGTCCTGCTTCTCCGACCCATAGTAGATGGTGACGGTGACCTTGGGACCCACGATGTCGCCAGGGCCGCCGCAGCCGGCGAGCAGCACGAGGAGGAGGAACAGGAGCAGCGAACGGGGTCGTTTCATCGGAGTCTCCTTGTTACGGCCGCACCTGGCGGGTCCACAGGTCCAGCAGCGCATCCAGGACGGATCCGGCCGGCAGTTCCACCTGCGGCGGGAGGTCCCGGCGCAGCCCGTTGCCCTGGTACTGGGTAAGGGGGCTGGCGGGCCCATCCAGGGGCACGGCAGGGTCCACGGGGCGGAAGCCATAGCGCAGGGCGGCCTCCTGGGCCGGCCGGCTGCGCAGGTAGTCGACAAAGAGCGCCGCGGCGCGGGCGCGCTGCGGTTCCACCCAGTCGCCTTCCAACACGCAGAAGGGATGGTCGCTCATGACGGTGGCGGGGGGATAGTATACGTACAGCTCGCCGTAGCGGTTGACGGCGTTCTCCATATTCTCGATGGCCGTAGCCTCGTACACGGCGACGATGTTGTACTGGCTGGGGCCAAAGGCCACGGTGTCGCGCATCAGCGGGCCGGTGCTGACGGCAAAGGGCCGCACGGCCGCGTTCTGGAACTCGACGAACCAGGTCTGGTAGTCCGGGTCGGTGAGGTCGGCGTTGGTGAGCCCGGTGGTCTTGTCGAAGTAGTTATAGGTCATCAGCACGATGGCCATGAAACCGCTGTTGGACGTTAACGGGTCGGTCTGCCCGTACTTGACAAAGCCCCATTCCGGGTGGCCGTAGGTGGCCCAGCCGTGGGTGTCCACCAGGACGTCGTGCAGGCGTTTCCACATGCTGCCGTTGGGATCGGCGCCCCACAGCGCCGTGGCGCGGTCTTTCCAGGCGACCAGCACGAGCGGCGTCTGCACCGCTGTCTGGCAGGCCGACTGACGGACGAGCGGCCGGCCGTACCGTGCGTTGGAAAGGTCCTGCAGGATGGCTATCTGCAGTGAGCTGGCTGGGCTCATCAGGTCGGGCTGGAGCTTGCCCTCCAGGACGTCCAGGTACATCTCGCGCGAGCCCATCTTCTGGAGTTCGATCTGTATTGGGTGGCCATCCACCATGGGCCGGGTACGCGCAAAGGCGGCGACCATTTCTTCGAGCCAGGCTTCTTTTTCTGTCGAATAGACTACGGTAACAACCACGGGCTCCGGCGGCGGCACCAGGAGCTCGCGCAGCGGGGCGTAGGCGACGGCGCGGAACGCTGGAAAGAGCAGGGCGGCCATGAGCACCCCAACGCTCACCAGCGCGTATCCGACGACGAGCAGCGATCTGAACCGTTGCATAGCTTTCCTCCGGATCTTGTGGGCCCATCGTACCTGGAGATTGTTAACATCTCTTTAACCGGGTGTAAAGGCTGCGATAACGAGGCCCGAAACCACCAGATTCTTGCCCTGCAGCGCGCTCTTTGGGTTGTTGGCGAAACCTCAAACGATCCTCAACAAGGGGTTAACATCGGGGCCGTACAATCGCTGGTGGAGGCAGGTATGAACAGCACGCAGCGCTACGACATCGCCATCATCGGCGGCGGGCCGGCCAGCCTGGGCGCGGCCCGTGCCGCCGCGCGCCTGGGCCTGCACACCGTGCTCCTGGAGCGGCTGGACCGGCGGGGCGGCCTGGGTCACCCGTGCAGTGCGGCGATTGCTCACGTGCCGGGCTTTCGCCGGACGAGATACGCCCGCAGGACTCGCGTTCCCCGAGGTGGACCTGCTGATTCCTCCGCCGCTGGTGATGGGCCGGCCGGCCCGCCAGCGCTACGTCAGCCCCGCCGGGCACGCGATCGTCGCCGACTTTCCCGACCGGGCCGATTTTCCCGTGGCCATTGTGGACAAGGCCGCGCTGCTCTGCCTGCCGGCCGGCCAGGCCGACGCTGCCGGGGCGACGCTGCGGCACGGGCAGGCGGTCACCGGACCGATTGACGAAAGGGGGCGGATCGTCGGGGTGCGCACCCGCGGTGGGGAGGTCCGCGCCGCAATCGTCCTCTCCGCCGAGGGCGTCGGCCGGACCTCTACGCAGGCCGCCGGCCTGCATCCTGTTCACGGTGACGTACCGCTAATTCAGGATAGAGAATAGCGCACAGTGACCTCCTCTGCTATACTGGTTTCACCGAAAACCGACAGCGAAAGGAGGCCACTGTGGCTACCAGTATAGCACACTTTTCGCGGCGAGGTGTCGGATATCGGTGAACGTGAGAGAACTTGGGGATGCCTACCTCGGGTTCATGGCGTCCCGGAAGCACGTCGCTCCTGGTACACTCAAGAAGTACCGGTCGTTATGGAACCACCTTACTGCCTACATGGACCGCCAGCACCCAGGCATCGACATTCGAGACATCACGATCACGATGCTCGATGCTTTCATGGCTTCCCTCTTGCCAAGACGTTTGAGCGAGTCCAGTGTGTCCAGCTACGTCTGCGTGCTCTGCAGAGGTTTCCAGTTTGCTGTCGAACGGGGTTACGTCCTCGTTTCGCCGGCCAAAGCGCTCGCACGCCCCACTCGCCCGCCGCCTTTTCCCCGAGCCTTGAACAGAGAGCTTCAGAAGCAAGTGCTGACGTTCATCGGTGGCAGCGATCCCTCGCGCCCCCCGTTCCTCGATTTTCGTGACCGCACAATGGTGGCCCTATTCCTGTACAGCGGCCTGCGTCGCGAGGAAGCCGTCAACCTCGACTGGAGCGACATCGATTTTGAGGGCAAAGTGCTCACAGTCCGTAGACGCAAGGGGCAAAAGTCTCGCCAGGTCCCCTTGCACCCGCGGTTGAGTGAGCAACTGCCCGCCTACAAGAGGCTGTGCAATGGCTCCCGGGCCGTCTTCTGTGGAGGGGACTCGGAGCGCCTTTCCAAGGATTCTGTAACCGTCGTTTTCAACCGGCACGTGCAGCCCGTGCTGGGCCACGAAGTTACCCCGCATGTCCTTCGCCACACCTTCGCCACCAGGCTCCGCAAACGGAAAGTCGATTTGAAAGTGATCCAGAGACTCCTCGGGCATAGCAGTCTGGTCACAACCTCGATCTACAGAGGCCGACGATCAGGATCTCTGCGATGCGGTTGGCCACCTCTCCTACGACGACTGAAAGGTGGCCCTGAACGGCCGTCCTGGGAGTGCAGGGCGTAGAATCTGCCCAGACCGGCGGGGATCCTATCCCCTGCCCTCCACAGGCTGTGCCCTTTTCCGCCCTGACACCCACGAGAAACTGCGACAGCCTGTCGGTAGAGTTCCTGCTTGGCAAGCAGGCTGTCGCGGGTTCGAGTACCGTCTCCCGCCCCAAGGTGAGGCCGGCCCCCGAGGGCCGGCCTTGATCGTCGGGCGGGCGCTTGCCCGGGGGTTACCGCCTTTCGCCCAGCCGCGCGACGGCGACGAATGTGGGCCGCAGGGCCGGGTACAGTTCTCGGTACGACAGGTACATCTGCTCATAGACTTCGGCCGCCGGGCCGGGCGCCGCGCTGCCGGTGACCTCGATGACCCTCGCGCAGGCCTCTGCCACATCGGCAAAGGCACCGGCCCCCACCGCCGCCAGGAGCGCCGCACCATAGGCCGCCCCCTCGGTGGTGTTGACCGTCACCAAGTCGGCGCAGAGCACGTCGGCCAGGATCTGTCGCCATAGCGCGCTCCGGGCCCCGCCGCCGGAAACGCGCACCTGGGCGATCTTGCCCAGCCCCACCTGCTGCATCAATTCGAAGCCATCGCGCAGGCCATAGGCCACACCTTCCAACACGGCCCGCGTCAGATGGGCCGGCCCGTGGCGTACCGTCAGGCCGACGAAGGCGCCGCGGGCCAGCGGGTCGGGGTGCGGAGTGCGTTCGCCCGTCAGATAGGGCAGGAAGAAAAGCCCTTCGCTGCCGGGGGGGACCTCGGCTGCCGGTGACAGGAGATCGTCGAAGCTCCTCCCCGGCGCCAGCGTGTCGCGGTACCAGCGCAGGCTGCCGCCGGCCGAAAGCATCACCCCCATCAGGTGCCAGCGCCCCGGCACGGCGTGGCAAAAGGCGTGCAAGCGGCCCTCGGGTTCGACGAACGGCTCGTCCGCGCCGGCAAAGACCACGCCCGATGTCCCCAACGTCAGGGCCACGATCCCCGCCTCCACCGCCCCGACCCCCACGGCCTGCGCCGATTGGTCGCCCCCGCCGGCCACGACCGGCGTGCCGGACCGCAACCCGGTGGCCTCTGCCGCCGGTAAGGAGATCTTTCCGGTCACCTCCGGCCCCTCGAAGGTCGCCGGCAACCAGGCCGGGTCGATTTCCAGGGCGTCCAGAACCGTCTTGGACCAGTCGCGCCGGGCCAGGTCGAAGAGCAACATGCCGGCCCCGTCGGCCTTGTCGGTGGCGTACTTGCCGGTCAACCGATAGCGCACATAGTCCTTGGGCAGCAGGATGTGGCGGGTGCGGGCCAAGAGCGCCGGCTCGTTGTTCCGCACCCACAGGATCTTGGGGGCGGTGAAACCGGTCAGGGCATCGTTGCCGGTGATCTGGAGCAGCCTTGCTCTGCCCAGCCGCCGGCGGATTTCGTCGCACTCGGCCGCGGTGCGCTGGTCGTTCCACAGGATCGCCGGGCGCAACACCTGGCCCGCTTCGTCCAGCAGCACCAGGCCGTGCATCTGCCCGGTCAGCCCAATGCCCCGGATGTCGGCCGGCCGCACGCCCGACTGGGCCAACACCTGACCAATGCTCTCTACCGTGGCCTGCCACCATAGCTCGGGGTGCTGCTCGCTCCACAGCGGGCGGGGCACGTCGTAGGTATACTCCGACGAGGCCACGCCCACGACCCGGCCGGCCGCATCCATCAGCAGGGCCTTGGTGGCCGTCGTGGAAACGTCGATCCCCAGAAAACAGGCCATCTCATCCTCCTGCCGTCGAGCCGTGTCGCTCTGTCCCTTCGGCGAAGGAGGGGTAGCGCCGAAGGGACAGAGCGAGCCACGCTTAGCGCACGCCGAGCAGGACCTCCATCGTCAACTGGTCCAGCCGCTCGTAGGCCAAGCCGCGCCGGCCCAGGGCCGGGCGGTCGAAGGAGGCCATCTTGAGCGCCGCAGCCTTTTCCGGCGTGTAGCGGCCCTGGAAGGGGTCGGTAGCGCCGTCATCAGCGTGGATCTCTGCCAGAAGGGCCTGGATCTCGGGGTCGGCGTTCCACCGGGCCGCCTTTTCCTTCAGGATGAGGTAGGTGCGCATGCAGCCGCGGGCGAATTCCCTGACCCCCGCATAGTCCTCGGTGCGGTAGGCGTGGGCATCGAAGTGACGGCTGCCCGTGTAGCCCACGTCCTCCAGGAACTTGACCAGGAAGAAGGCGGATTTGATGTTGGCCGAGCCGAAGCGCAGGTCCTGATCGTAGCGGCCGAAGGCCTGGTCGTTCAGATCGATATGGAAGAGCTTGCCCGCATCCCAGGCCTGGGCGATGGCGTGCAGGAAGTTCAGGCCGGCCATGTGCTCGTGCGCCACCTCCGGGTTGACCCCGACCATCTCCGGGTGGTCCAACGTGCCGATGAAGGCCAGCATGTGGCCGGTGGTGGCCAGGTAGATGTCGCCGCGCGGCTCGTTGGGCTTGGCCTCCAGCGCGAACTTGAGGTCATAACCCCGATCCAGAACATACTCGCAGAGAAAGTTCAGCGCCTCGCGCATGCGCTGCAGGGCCAGGGCGGGGTCCTTGGCGGCGTCGGTCTCGACACCCTCGCGTCCGCCCCAGAAGACGTAAACTTGAGCCCCCAACTCCACGCCCAGGTCGATGGCCCGCATCGTCTTCTGCAGGGCATAGGCCCGCACCCGGGGGTCGTTGGAGGTAAAGGCGCCGTCCTTGAAGGCCGGATCGCCGAAGAGGTTGGTCGTGGCCATCGGTACCACCAGCCCGGTCTCCTGCAGGGCACGCTGGAACTCGGCCACGATCCGATCACGTTCGGCCGGGGTGGCGTCGATCGGCACCAGGTCGTTGTCGTGCAAGTTGACCCCGTAGGCACCGACTTCCGCCAGGAGGTGGACCAGTTCTATCGGCGGGAGGGGATGGCGAACCGGTTCGCCGAAGGGATCGCGCCCCACATTGCCCACCGTCCACAGGCCGAAGGTGAATCTATCTTCCGGTTTGGGCTGATAGCGATCGGACATGATATCCTCCTTGGATCGATCGGGAACGATCCGCGCAACTTCCTCGCCCGACCCATGCGCGGGGTCCGTCCGGGCGCGCGCCGGGGACCCGGCCGGGCTACTCCACGCACTCCCGGCCGAAGAAGCCCCGTCGGACCTGGACGACCTCGGCCGGAACTCGGAGTTCGAGCGTGGCCCGCAGCGGCAGGTGCTGCGATGAGTGGCCGACCATGATCTCCACCCGGCCCGGACGCACGACGTACCTTCCGTGCTCATCATACCGGCCGAACAGGTCGGTCCCCAGGGTGAAAGAAACCGTTCGCCGTTCCCCGGGCTGCAGGGACAAGCGCCGGAAGCCCTTGAGTTCCCGGATCGGGCCGGGCCGGGGAGCATCCGGGAAATGTACGTAGAGCTGCACGACCTCGTCGCCGGCCCGGGTTCCGGTGTTGGTCGCATCGGCGCGGATGGCTACCTCTTCCCCAATCCCTACGGCGGTGCGGTCCAGACGCAGGTTTTCCAGCCGGAAGGTGGTGTAGCTCAGACCGTAGCCGAAGGGAAAGAGCGCTTCCCCGGGGAAGTAGCGGTAGGTGCGGCCTTCCATGGTATAGTCTTCGAATGGAGGCAGATCCTCCACGGAGCGGTAAAAGGTGACCGGAAGTCGCCCGGCGGGGTTGTAATCGCCGAACAGCACGTCGGCAATCGCTTCTCCGCCAGCCTGACCGGGATACCAGGCCTCGATGATGGCGGGGATGTGCTCGGCAGCCCAGTTCACGGCCAGGGGGCTGCCGTTCAGGAGCACGAGCACGATCGGCTTGCCCAGGGCGTAGAGTTGCCGCAGCAACCTTTCCTGAACCTCCGGCAGGTCGATGCGGGTGCGGTCGCCCCCGGAAAATCCGTCCACCCGGACGGGCATTTCCTCCCCCTCCAGGGCCGGGGAAATGCCCATCACGGCGACGATCACTTCGGCCTTGGCCGCTACCTCCAAGGCCTGGGGCTCCGGATCGGCTTGGGGGATCGACCAGAGCAGTTGCACCTGTGGGCTGATGCCATGGCTGGCATAGTCCAGTCGAAGTGGGTAGAAGCGGCCGGCCTCCAGTTCGACCTCCTCGGTGTCCAGGATGGGGATGTGGATGCCCTCATACTCGGCGATCAACCGGCCGTCGAGATAGAGGCGGTACCGGCTGAAACCATGGATGCCGAGCCGGTAGCGTCCACTGACCGGGGGCACCAGGTATCCCGTCCAGCGGATGGCGAAGGGGTTGCCCCACTCCTGCGCCAGTGGCGTGGTGTCCTTCCAGACAAAGTCGATGCTGCGGTCCACCCGCCGCAAGGCGGGCGCCCCCGCCCAGGCGGGGTTGTCATAGTACTCTCCCGTCAGGCCCGGCCCCTCCCCCTCGGCCGGATAGAGGCAGGCCGAAGGGATCGCTTCCAGCCGCGGAACGCCCGCGGCGATGTCGCACCCCCGCGCGTAATAGAGCTTGGTGGCGGGGGACACCTTTCTCCGGATACCCTCTAGTGGGGTGACGGCCGTGGCCGGCGTGCCGCTATAGTTGCCCAGCAGCACCTGAACGTCGCTCGCGTTCGGGCCGATGACGGCGATGGAGGCAATGTCTTTCGAAAGAGGAAGCAGGTTGCCCTCGTTCTTCAGAAGGACGATCGATTCCCGCGCGGCCCGGAGGGCCAGTTCCCGATGGGCAGGGGAGTGGATGACGTCATAGGGGATGTGGGCGTAGGGGACTTGCTCCGGCGGATCGAACATGCCCAAGCGGAAGCGGGCCTGGAAGAGCCGGCGGACGGCCCGGTCGATCGTCTCCTCCGCAATCAGGCCGTGCTTCACCGCATCCACAAGGGCGTAGAAGGTCTGGCCGCACTCCAGATCGCACCCGGCCTGCACTGCCAGAGCGGCTGCTTCCTCCGGTGTGGCCACTACCTTGTGGTGGGCGTGGATGTCCTTGATGGCCAGACAGTCGGATACCACGAACCCCTCGAAGCCCCACTCCCGGCGGAGGACACGATCCAGGAGCGTCGGGCTGGCGCAGCAGGGCTCCCCGTTCAGCCGGTTGTAGGCCCCCATGACCGAGGCCGCCTTCCCTTCCCTGACACAGGCCTCGAAGGCAAACAGGTAGGTCTCCCGCAGGTCGCGCTCGCCGACCCGGGCGTCAAAGTGATGCCGCTCGAGTTCCGGGCCGCTATGCACGGCAAAGTGCTTGGGCGTGGCCACCAGCTTCAGGTAATGAGGGTCATTCCCCTGGAGGCCCTGCACAAAGGCCACCCCCATCCGCGCGGCCAGGTAGGGGTCCTCGCCATAGGTCTCCTGTCCCCGTCCCCAGCGGGGGTCGCGGAAGATGTTGATGTTGGGCGACCAGAAGGTCAGACCTGTGTAGATCCCGGAAAAACCGCGTCGGAGCGCCTGGTGATGCTTGGCCCGGGCCTCGTCGGCGATGGCGGTGGCGACGCGCAGGATCAGGTCGGGGTCCCAGGTTGCGGCCAGGCCGATGGCCTGCGGAAACACGGTCGCCACGCCGGCTCGGCCCACACCGTGCAGACATTCGTTCCACCAGTTGTAGCGGGGAATGTCCAGCCGCTCGATAGCCGGAGACTCGAACACTATCTGCGAAACCTTCTCATCGAGGGTCATCTGGGAAACCAGGTGGGCTGCACGATCTTCGACTGTCTGGGTCACCACATCAACCTCCAATGCCGGGACACCTCCAGGCGGCCGAGACGCCTACGGGGAGCCGGCTGACGAACCCGTCCCTCATTCAACGAGAACCGGCGCCGGCTGCGAACTTGTGGCAGCGGACAACCACCCCGTCCACGGCGACATCTTCCGGCACCTGGTTCCTACACACATCCATAACACCCGGGCATCTTCCGGCGAACTTGCAACCAGCCCTCAAGTACTCCTGCTGTTCCGTCTCGATGAGTGAAAGGGGCTGGTCCCACCGCCTGCGGAAATCGGCCTTGGGGATGGACTCCCGAAGCAACTGGGTGTAGGGGTGTT
This sequence comes from uncultured Chloroflexia bacterium, assembly GCA_964613665.1. Classification (GTDB taxonomy): domain Bacteria; phylum Chloroflexota; class Chloroflexia; order DTKN01; family DTKN01; genus CAZQFV01. Next base: position 49,648 of record CAZTIG010000014.1, on the reverse strand, counting down.
TGGGCTCCATCAGAACCTGTTCCACCGGCCCCATCTCCACGATGTTGCCTCTGAACATGACGGCGATGCGGTCGCTGACGTAGTAGGCGGTGGCCAGATCGTGGGTGATGTAGAGCACGCTCACACCGACGTTCTCCCTGAGCGACTTGAACAGATTCACGATGGACATTCTCAGGGAAGCATCCACCATCGAAACGGGTTCATCGGCAATCAGAAGGGCCGGGTTGGTAAGGAGGGCCCTGGCTACGGAGATCCTCTGCAACTGCCCTCCGGAGAACTCGCTGGGGTACTTGCCGGCGAGCTCTTCGTAGCACAGGCCCACCGCCTGCAGCTTCTCATCGATCAGGCGGACGGCTTCGACCCGGCTTCCCGCCAGTTTGTAGTTGGCAGTCGTCTCGAAGAAATACCGATCGACCGTCCGCAACGGGTTGAACGTCTCGAAAGGATTCTGGAAGATCGCCTGCACCCTTTCGGTGAACCACACCTTTTCGTTTCCGGCACACTTCCGGCCACGGTAGACAATCGTGCCCGAGGTCGGCTCCTCGAAACCCAGGATAATCCTGGCTATGGTCGTCTTCCCACACCCGCTTTCGCCGGCCAGGGCATAGATCTCTGCCGGGGCAATGTGGAACGAAACGTGATCCACAGCGGTGATCCTGACTCGAGAGAAAAGGCTTCCCAGGGTAAAGACCTTCGTAAGCCCGGAGACCTCAAGCAGTTTCTCCACGGTGCTACTCTCCGATCAGCCAACAGGCGACTTTGTGTTCGGGCTCTGCAACAGCCAGCCCTGGTGTCCGCTCCTTGCAGAGATCGACGGCGTGGGGGCATCTCGGATGGAACGCGCAGCCACTGGGCAGGTTGATGAGGGAAGGAGGGCTCCCGGGAACGCCCTCCCGCAACTCCTTGTCGCCAAACCCCGGCAGGGAGTTGATCAGGTACCTGGTGTAGGGATGCAGCGGACGGTCAAAGATCTGCTGCGTCGCCGCCTCCTCGACGATCTTGCCCGCGTACATGATGGCGACCCGGTCGGCGATATTCGCCTGAACGCCCATGTCATGGGTCACCAGGATGATCGTATTGCCCAGCCTGCTTTGGATCTCCTTGAGCAGCTGGATGACGCCCCGCTGGACGACGACATCCAGCGCCGTGGTGGGCTCGTCGGCGATGACGATGCGGGGCTTGAGCAGGGCCGCCAGGGCAATGGTAGCTCTCTGCCGCATACCGCCGGACAACTGATGGGGATAGGAGTCCAGAACGCTGGCAGGCAGCCCCAGCGCTGCGATGTGCTCCCGGGCCATCGTGAAGACTTCTGCCCTTGTTTTCGCCCGCACGTGGCTCTCCAGGAAATCGCGGTAGCTCTCCTTCACCTTGAGCACTGGGTTGAGCACATTCATGGAACCCTGCGGGACGTAGGAGATGTACTCCCAGCGCAGCCGGCGGGACTCCTCTGGGCCGAGGGAGAAGGCGTCGATCACACTCCCGTCTCGGTAGTATTGGAGGCTGCCCCCCATCAACCGCAGCGGAGGCTCGATGGCCCCATAGAGCGCCTTTAGCAGGGTGGTCTTGCCACAGCCGCTCTCGCCAGCGATGCCATAGACTTCGTTCTCCGCAATCTCCACGTCGACCCCATTCACCGCCTTGACCACCTTGCGGGTTCCAAACACGTCCAGTACGTAGAAGGCTTCCAGCTGTTCGGCACGCAAGACTGTCCCGCTCATGCGCTGCCTCACCGTGCCCCGACGCGTTGGAGTCGCGTCCTCGGGTCCAAGTATTCGCTGACGCTGACCGATAGCCAGTACAGGGCCACAAACAGGAGGACGGCCAACACGACCGGTGTCAATATCCAGGACCAATACCCGAGCATCATTGCCTGGTAGCTGATGGCCCATTGGAGCATCGTCCCCAGCGTGGGGATGTCCATGTTCACCAGGCCGAGGATGGAGAGTGTCATCTCCATCCCAATCGCCCAGGACATGTTGTTGATCAACGTGGAAAAGACCAGGGGTGTGGCGAAAGGCAAGTACTCCTTCAGCACGAGGCGGAAGGCCCCTGTTCCGGATAGGATCGCTGTCCGGGTAAACTCCCGCTCCCGCAAGCTGAGAATCTGCGAACGGATCACCCGGGCATCCCAGGCCCAGCCGAAGATTGCCAGCAACAGGCCCAATGTCACCAGGTTCATCCTGTCCCGCACCAGCATGGCCAGCATGACGATGATGAGGAAGAGGGGAATGACCAGGAAGCTGTCGCTGACAAACATCAGGACCCGATCGGCAATACGGCCCTTGTAGCCCGCGATCATGCCCACGATCACGGCGATAACCCTCGAGACCAACCCGGCGATTAGGGCGATGGTCAGCGAGTTCCGCACGGCAAATGCTGCCTGCCAGAAGATATCCTGCCCCTTGGAGTTGGTGCCCAGAGGATATTCCCAAGAGGGCCCCAGGTCTCTGGGGACGAGCCCCCAGCGGGTCGGGTCGTAGGGCGAGAAGAGCGTGAGGACCGCCAGCAGAAGCACCAGAACGAGAACGGCAAAGCCGAGCGCAAAGCGGTAGTCTCTGAAGAGGTCCAGGAAGGTCTTCACTGCCTATGCGCTCCTTACAGGTACCGCACCCTCGGATCAAAGAGGGGATACAGCAGGTCAATGACCAGAATGGTTGTGGTAATGGCGACAATCGAGAGGAGCGTGATGCCCATGATCAGGTTATAGTCCCCCGTGATGACGGCATTGTAGAGCAGCGTTCCGAGGCCGGGATAGGAAAAGACAATCTCGGTGATCAGCGCACCGCTAAAGATCTGCCCAAGGGCCAACCCCAGGCCGGTGATCTGCGGCAGCATGGCGTTACGAATCACATACCTGGACACGATCTTGCTTTCTTTGACTCCACCCAGTTTGGCGTATTGGACGAAATCCTCCGCGTTGACGTTCTGCACGACCAGCTTCATCGTCTGGAACCAGAGCGTTCCACCGAGAATGGCCAGCGAGAGGGCCGGAAGGAAGGCGTGCCTGAGCACGTCCCTCACATAGGACCACGTAAACGCAGCCTGCCTCCCAATCTGGGCGCCACCGGCGACCGGGAACCAGCGGACGACGTAGGTCAGCAGGAGAAGGAGGGCAAAGGCAAAGACATAGTAGGGCAGCGGTCGGATGACCATCGCCACGGCTTCCAGTCCCCGTGACCACCACCGCCGCGAGAAGTACCCGGCCAGCCCGCCGACGATGTTCCCGATCAACCAGCCGAGCAGCGTCGTCATCAGCAAGAGGCCGGCCGTCCACGGCAGCGCCCTGCCGATCAGTACGCTCACCGGTGTTGGGAACTGGAAGAAGGAGACCCCCAGGTCTCCGCGGAACAGCCTGCCCCAGAAGGCCCAGTACTGCTCCAGCGGCGACCCCTCGAGTCCGTACAGCTCGGTCAGGTCCTCGATGAACTTGTCCATGGAGGCGGGGTCCAGATACGATCCGTGGGAGCGGAGCTGCGCGATCGTCCGCATCACCGGATCCGTCGGCGTGAGGCGGGGAATGAAAAAGACCGCCGTGACCCCAAGGAACAGGACCAGGAAATACTGGATGAGCCTCGGGACGAGGTACCTCTTGACGAAACTCATCGCTGTCACCTTTACCCCTGGGCAGGGAATTCCCTGGGCGGGCGGCAGCGCCCGCCCAGGGAAGCCGCACCGGGAACTACTTCCCGGCCGGGGTCAGGAACGGCGTCATGTACTTGAAGGGCCCCCAGTGCGTGTAGGGCTGGGTGTAGGGGTTCTCCGCTCCTGGCCAGTTGGTCCAGTACTGCTTGTCCCAGGAGACGAACCCGATGTAGCCGAAGGTCGGGATGCCCGGCATCTCCTGGACCAGGATCTTCAGCCCGTCGGTGCCAACAGCGACGACCTGGTCGGTCTTGGTGGGGTCGGTTTCCCGCAGTCGCCTGATGACATCGTCCATCGCCGGCGAGGACCAGCGAGACGTGTGACCGTTGGTGGTCGTGCCGACCGGCTTGACGTAGGCCGAGTTGTAAAAGTCCAGCACCCGGTACAGGTCCATCCCGGCGCCCCACGGCTCCTGGGCCGGCCAGTTGCCAGCGACATCAAAGTCTCCGTTCTGGGTCAGCGACGAGACGTTGTCCGACGGAACGTGTACAGCGTCGATGCCGAACTCCTTCCATTGCTGGACGGCCGCCGAGGCGTTCTTGAACTCCAGGTGGGACATGTCGGAGCGGCTGATCACCTCGATCCTCCAAGTTTCGCCGCCCGGCATCCGCCACTTGCCATCCGCTCCTCGGGAGAAGCCGTTCTTGATGAGCAGTTTCTCGGCCGCTTCGGGGGCATACTTGTACCAGCCGATCCCGAATGCCTGCGCCACAAAGGCCGGGTCATCGGAGACAGCATAGCCCCGCGACGCCGCGTACTCCACCAAGCGAGCAGGGACATCGGCGTCATACGGCTTGAAGGTCTCGCCGTTGCCCAGGTCCAGCGTAAAGCTCCTCAGCCAGTCCTGCATCGGCTTGATGTAGGCATCGGGATACGGGCCGAGCGAGGGGATGTGTACCGGGCTGAGCGTCGCCGTGCCGTCCACAGCCTGCCCCTCGTACTCGACGATGTCGATGGCCAGGAGGAGTGCCCAGCGCACTTCAGGATTGTCGTAGGGAGCTCTGGCCGTGTTGAACGTCAGTCCGGTGATACAGGGGTCGTTGTTGACCACCCAGGGGAAGGTCGGCTGATAGGCGCGGTTGGTATCCCCCTGGGCCAGGGCAGCCTTGAGGCCCTCTGCGGAGAGGTCCACAGCATCCAACTCGTGCGTCAACTGGGCCAGGATCTTGGCCCCCTCGTTGGCGAACGCCTGAAAGACCACGTACTTGGGCTTCGGCTCGCCGAAGAGGATCCCTGTTGGGCTCTTGTCCCAGTCGCCGCGCTTTTCCCAGATGGTCCAGTATCCGGCCGGGTCGTAGCTGTGCAACTTGTAGGGGCCCGTTCCGACCGGGGGGTTGAAGTTGAACGTCACGGGGTCGGTCACCTTCTCGAAGACGTGTTTGGGCATGATCCAGGTACAGCCCCAGCGATCCAGGAAGGTAGTATGGAACCGGGAGTTGGCCTGCTTGAGCTCAAACACGACCGTGTGGTCATCGGAGGCAGAGACCCGCGCGACGTTCTCCACGAAGAAGCTGTGGGCGTTAAAGCCCTCGTACTTCATGAGGGTTTCGACTGTAAAGACCACATCGGCAGCAGTGAATGCCTGACCGTCGCTCCAGGTCACGCCCTTGCGGAGCGGGATCGTGACCTGGGTGAAGCTTGCGTTGTAGACCGGGTCGCCATCGGCCAGGCCATTGACGATCTTGCCGCTGGCAAAGTCGATGGACCATAGCGGCTCGTTCATCAGCTGCTGCATGCCTCGATCTCGCCACTTCCAGCCGACCCACTCGTTAAAATCATCCGGCGTTCCGACGCGCCCGGTGAGTTGGGCCGCAATGAGTGTCTGGCTACGAGGGAGGACTCCCAGCACTTCTTCTTCTGCGGGAGCCGTGGTGGTGGGTCCACAGCCCGCCAAGAGGCTGAGAGCTGCCAGCACGATTGCCATCAGCAGAACAGCCCTACGCATTGTCTTCCTCCTTCACGTGAGTAGACCGACCACTGCACCATGTGTGACACAGGCCTCCACACTGGTCCAGTGCAGGTTTCCCCTCTGCCGGGCTTGCGGCCAAGTGGAAACCTGGCCAGCCTTCTAGCAATCCGTGGACCAGTCGATAGCTCACCACCTCCTCTCTGACAACCTGGACGGCAGTCCGACCGACCCCTGGTGTAGAAGCGGGGGAGCCAGTCCTCCGGGGCATTGGGGGGATGCCGCTTGGCAGACATCGCCTCGCCCTGTCCAATAACGTTGCCGGTAACGGTACCGGGCAACCCAAAGAACACTACTGAGCCTGGTACTGCGGGCCTGTCACCCGGTCAGCGGCTCACGCAATGGCCCGACAGGAATCGCGGACAATCAGCCGTGTGGGAACCTCGTAGGGATTGCCCTCCAGGGTCTCGCCCTGGATCAGGTCGATGAGCATCTTGGCGGCCATGTAGCTCATCTTGTCGATGGACTGGTCAACGGTCGTCAGGGCAGGACTCACATAGACCGCCTCAGGGATATTGTCAAACCCGACCACGGAGAGGTCCTGGGGAACACTCAGGCCGGCCTCGCGGGCTGCACGGAGCACACCAATGGCCGACTGGTCGTTGGCTGCGAAGATGGCTGTTGGTGGATGGGCCAGGCTGAGCAGCCTTCGGGCACACGCAAAGCCCGTCTCCTCGGTATAGTCACCGGCTTGGATCAACTCGGGATCCATAGGAAGGCCGGCATTCCGCAGCCCGTCCCGATACCCCTGCAGACGCTGCGCAGCGCTCTGCAACTCCGGGCGGCCACCGATGAAACCCAGGCGGCGGTGCCCCAGACTGCTCAGATACTCCATCACCGCTAGAGCTCCGGCATAGTTGGTGGCCGTGACGGCAGGGCAATTGGGTTTCTCCGCATTGGGGTCTATCACCACGACCGGGGAATTCGTCGAAAAGGAAGTCGCCGTGGGGGTAACAACAATCACACCATCAGCAATACTGCTCAAGAGGGAGACGTAGCGACGCTCCTGATTGGTGGACGACTCCTTCCGGATATCCCCGCCCGTGTACAGGATCAGATCGTAGCCATCCTCGGAGATCGCCCGGTTGATCCCCTTCATGACCTGGACGGAATAGGGGGCTCCCACATCGGGCATGATCAGGCCGATGACGTACATCCTGCGGCTGCGGATCCCCCTGGCCGCCAAGCTCGAGGTGTAGCTGAGCTCTTCGATGACGGCCCGTACTTTCTGGTAGGTCTCCGGGGCAACATCGTCCTTGTCGTTCAGCACGCGCGATACCGTCGAGACCGATACGCCGGCCGCCTCAGCTACATCGCGGATGGTCACGCTGGCCTTGTTGCGGCGCATACCCTACCACCCCCATATGCCCATGCACTCCGGTAACAATACCGGCATTATTGCCGGTAACCTTTTCATGATCATTATACTACCCGGAAGCGGCTTTGTCAATACCCCGCAGCTGGTGTTCACCCAGATCAGGATAACGGCGAAAGGCCGATACACTTCGATGACGCGTTTCGAGGTAGCGCGGGTGATCCATTCCAGGTCGAGGGCTACGGCCTCCCACCACGCTTTCCGGTCATCGCCCTCGGCATCGCTGACGATAGCGATCTTGCGCCCGGGCAACAACTGAAGCAGGTGGCGCATGGTCAGTAGCCACTCTTTGGGTTGACTGTCGAAGTCGGCGGTGGCGTAGGAAATCAAGCGGTGATAGAGCAGGGCCGGTTGGGCAGTGTTCAGGGCCACGGCGGCGATGCATGGATAGCCCCGGAAGCAACAAGCGGAGAGTTTGGCGCAGGCGCGCATCGGGCAGGGCAGCCATATAGGGGGACAGGAAGGAGTCGAGTTCCTGAGCCAAGGCGGCGGTCAGGTGGTTCAACTTTGCCAGGGCTTCTGTTGTATTGAGCACGGCTCGCCTCCTGGGTATTGGTCCGCGCAAGACCATCATACCTGATGGAGGTCGAGCCATTCCTATGGGTCAACGATCTGGGTAAACACCAGGCGCACCGGCCTGCTGGGCAGCGCGCGGCTGCTCCCCTGGATCTTTCCACCGATGCGGTCCCAGCACTCCTGGCAAGACCTGGTGCTGCTGCGCGGGGTCGCCACGGGCGGCTCGACCGTCGTCGCCTGCAGCAACCTGGTGGGCGCCGAGCGCGGCCTGGCCGAGATCGGACTGGACCTGGAGGCTGAGTTCGCGGAGCCGGAAGCCGTCATCGGCGTAGGCCCCTTCCCGCAGCAGCGCTGGCGACCGGTGACGCGGCGCATGTTCGAGGCGGCCGGCCTGCCTGACGGGCTCCGGGTGGCCGACCTGTCGCTGCTGCCCCAATCTCGGGGCCTGCCCACGATCCTGACCACGGCAGCCCTGGCAAGGGCGATCCCCCGAGAAAACCTCCAGCTTGACCACTGCGCTACCCTCCTAGCTTCTGCCGAATGGCCGCCGCGATGCGCTCGGCCGGCACCACCAGGCTATACCCACCACCTCGTCGCCGACGACGACCACGGGTGTCGTCATCAGGCCGAACTCGTCCGCCTCGGGCCCCAGGGCATCCAGGTGCACCACCTCGACCTGGCCAGGAAAGTGCTCCGCCGCCCGGAGCGCCTGCACCTCGGCCCGCTTGCAGTTGGCGCACGGCGGGGTCGTGCCAAAGACCTTGACCTGCAGCAGGTCGCCTCCTTGGAGGCCAACTCAGAACGGCCCTACCCCGCCCGCAGCCAGGCGACGATCTCCTCCTTCGGCGGGATGCGGCCGGCCGACCTGACCACGCCGCCGACCACCAGGCCGGGCGTCGCCAGGATGTCATAGGCCATGATCTCGTCGATCTCCTTGACCTTGACCACCTGGATATCGATCCCCGCCTCCGCAGCGGCCTCGCGCGTGACCTGCTCCAGCCGCTGGCACTTGGGACAACCGGTGCCCAGGATCTTGACCTCCATCGTACGCCTCCTTTGCGCGTCTCGGCTGTTTTCCCACTGAAGACACGGCTGACACGATGCGCGTTCACGAGCGCTCCTGCGGCACGGCCTGAGGGCCACGGCGGCCAATCCACCACAGGAGCAGCGCCAGGACCCCCAGGAAGGCCCCCAGGTAGAGCAGGATCAGCCCCAGGCCGGCGCCGTCCACCCAGGCCCCGTAGACCAGGCCGGCCAGCGCGCTGAAGAGCGCCACCCAGCCCACGTACACCCAGGCCTTGGTCCGGCCGATGACCTTGGAGATGACCAGGATGCTCTGCAGGCTCAGCTCGGGGTCGGCCATCAGGTAGGCCAGCAGTGGGCCGCGGTGCATGCCCAGGCCCAGGAACATCTTGGCGATCGGGACCTCGACCAGGGTGGGGAAGTACATGAAGACGCCAAAGGCCACTCCGGCCAGGTTGCCCAGCACGGTGTTCTGGCCGGCCAGGTACTCGATCCACTCGGGGCGGATCAGCCCGCGGATGACGCCCACGGCAAAGACGCCGGCGACCAGCAGGGGAAAGATCTGCCGCACAAAGCGCCACGACTCCCACAGCCACTCCTGCATCTCGTGGGCCTGGAAGAAGCGCCGCGCCAAGAAACAGAGGGCCGCCAGGACCAGGACCACCGCGAAGAACTTGCCGGGCAGGGCCACCTCCAGCCCGCCGGCGTGGGGCGTCATCCCCACCGCGGCGACGAGCAGCGTCAGGACGACTAGCCCCAGGGCGGCCCACGTCCAGCGGTTGAAGCCGGCATCCACCCGGCCCACCCCCCGCCAGGAGGAGAGGCCGATCAGGACCAGCAGGCCGATCAGCAGCACCCCCTGGACGGAGACGCCCTCTTCCCCCTTGCTCGGGTCAAAGGGCACCAGCCAGTTCAGCGCGTCCTGGAAGCGGTCCAGGCCAGCGATGGGCAGCGTGAAGCGGACGTAGCTGTCGGTCAGCAGGCCGATCTTCAGCGTGCCCGACAGGAGCAGCGCCACCAGCAGCACGAGAAAGACCACCGTGGCGCGGCGCACCCGCCCCTTCCCGGCAAAGGCGGCGTCGGTCTGCCGGTCGTGGAGCGCGTCGGAGCGGCGAAAGATCAGCGCCATGATCATACCGATGCCGATGCCAAAGGACAGGGAGAGGAGCAGCCGGGCCACGGCCAGGTCCAACCCGATCACCACGCCGGTGTAGGCCAGGGCCAGGATGTTGGCCGCCGGGGCGAAGAATAGGAAGGTGATGGCCGGCCCCAGGCCGGCGCCCTTCTTGTGGATGCCGGCAAAGAGCGGCACGATGGTGCACGAGCACACCGCCAGCACCGAGCCGGCCAGCGCCGCCGCCGGGTAGGAGATGTACTTGGGCGCGTTGCGGCCCAGGAAGCGGGTGATGGCCTCCTTGGGGACGAGCGTGGCCAGGGCCCCGGCGATGAAAAAGGCCGGCACCAGGCACAGGAGCACGTGCGCCGCCAGATAGGCCGCCAGGTTGCCCAGGCCGCCCTGCAGCAGGGTCAACAGATACGGCAGCACGTCCATCGCAGGGCCTCACGATTGCGCCAAGAACTCAACAGCAGTTTCTATATACGCTGGCTGATATAATAGCACAGGCGGGGCAATCTGTCAAGCCCGCACCGCAGCGCGCACTTGACAACGCCCCGCCGCTGGCTATAATATCAACACGAATCTATACATGCTCTCTCGAGCGCACGGAGAATCTCGCCGCGGCCATTGCCCCTTCGCTCTCTCTTGCTCCTCGCCCTGCTCCTTGGCGCCGTGGCGTCCTGCCGGACAAGCGCCATCCCCAACCGGCCGACGGCCACCCCGGCGCGGCCCGCGGCCGTCACAGCGGCCGCCCCGGTGGGCCCGCCGGCCCCGACGAAGCCGGCACCGCCGAAGCCCACACCAGACGAGGCCGCCACCGCCATCCCGGCTCCGCAGCCGACGGCGGCCCCGACGGTCCCCGTCGGCCCCGTCGCCTGGACGCTGACGATCTTGCACACCGGCGAGGTCCACGGCGACGTACTGCCCTGCGGCTGAGGCGTGCCCAAGGGTGGTTTGGCCCGGCGGGCCACCGCGATTGCCCAGTTCCGCCAGCAGGCCCAGGGTCCCGTGCTCCTGCTCGACAGCGGGAACAGCCTGTTCGCCCTCGCGCCGGGCGCAGCCGCCGACCCCAGCCAGGGCGCGCTCCCGGTCGCGGCCATGAACGCCATGGGCTACGACGCCATGGCGCTCGGCGCCAGGGGGCTGGCCATCAACCTGGGCGTGGTTCAGCAACGGCTCCAGGAGGCGGCCTTTCCCGTCCTCTCGGCCAACGTCGGGCCGGCCGGCGCCCTGCCCAACGTGCAGCCCCACCTGCTGCGCTTGCTGGAGGGGCACAGTGTGGCCATCGTCGGGGTCACCGCGCCGGCCGCCGCGGCGCGGGCGCAGTCTCTGGGGCTGGCGCTAACCGTCGGGGACGCCGCCGCGGCCCTGCAGCGCACGCTGGCCGAGATCGGGGGCCAGGCCGAGGTAGTCATCGTCCTCTCGAACCTGGACCAGCCGGCCAACGAAGCGCTGGCCCGGGAGGTGCCCGGCCTCGACGCCATCATCGGCGTGGCCGACGGCCGGCTGGTGCAACCCGCCGCCGTCCAGGGGCCACAGGGCCAGGTGGTCCTGCACGCCTCGTACGTGCAGGGCGAGTACCTGGGACTGCTGACGCTGCAGCTCGACGCCCAGGGGCGCGTGGCGACCTTCTCCGGGCAGGCGCTGGCGCTCGATCCCCAGTATGCCGACGATCCGGAGATCGCGGCGATGATGCAGACGCACGGGGTCAGTCGCTGAAACCAGCTCCTGCATCAGCGCCACTGCTCACGGCAAAGCACGAGGCCGCCCGCCGGAGGTAATCATGGAGGAAGCGCATCCCCACCTGCCGGAGAAGGTCCAGGAGGAGCTGGATGCGTTGGCCGGCCTGCTCCGCGTCCTGGCCGAGCCCAACCGGCTGCGCGTCCTCGCCCTGTTGATGCAGCGGGAGACGTGCGTCTGCGAGCTGCTGCCCGCGATGGGCATCTCCCAACCGCTGCTCTCGCACCACCTGAGCGTGCTCGCCGAAGCCAGGGTGATCCGGTCACGGCGGCAGGCTCAGCGCATCTTCCATTCCATCGTTCCAGAGGCGCTGGGCCGGCTCAAGGGGCTGCTCCTGCACCACCTGGACCCGGACATGATGGCGCCCGAGGCTGCCTGGGGACAGGGCCCCGCGCGTACCGGGAGCCTTTCACAAGTTGTTCATCGAACCTTGAACGAGAGATAACACCGCCTTAACATGGCGCTGCTACCATGCCTCCTGAAGCGCATTCCCAAGGCAGACAGGCACATCGCGCAAGCGGGAGGCAGACCATGCAGCGTCCACAGATACTCGTCACCAACGATGATGGAATCGACTCCCTGGGCCTCTGGGCGGCCGTGGAGGCCGTCCTGCCGCTGGGTGAGGTCCCGGTGGTCGCCCCAGAGCGGCAGTGGTCCGGCGCTGGCCGGGCGATGCCGCAGAACGTCACCGGGCGGATCGAGCAGATTCCGCAGGCCGACGGCCATGGACCGCTGGTGTTCACCGTGGACGCCAGCCCGGCCCAGGCCGTGGACCACGCCTTCCTGGAGGTGGCCCCGCGGCCCATCGCCATGGTCGTCTCGGGCATCAAGTACGGCCTCAACATGGGCACCGATGTGACCATATCGGGCACGGTCGGCGCGGCCCTGGAGGCGGCGGCCTTTGGCGTTCCAGCGCTGGCCGTCTCCCTGGAGATGGACCAGGCCTACCACCTCACCGGAGATGAAGCCGCCGACTACCGCGTAGCCACGGACTATACGCGGCGCTTCGCCCGGCGACTGCTCAGCCACGTCCTGCCTCACGACGTCGACCTGTTCAATATCAACGTGCCCGCCGCCGCCACCACCCACACCACCTGGCGCCTGACCAAGCTCACCCGCCGCCGCTGTTTCATCCCCGTGGCCCCGCGCCGCACGGAGGGACAAGGGCGCATCGGCTACAGGGTCATCGAGAACGTCCACCAGGCCGAGCGCGACTCGGACGTCTGGGCGGTGCACGTGGACGGCGTCGTGTCGGTGACGCCCCTCTCTCTCGACCTGACCTCGCGCGCCAACTTTGACGTGGCCCCCACGCGCCACGGCATCGCCTGGGCTGCCGGCCTGGACATGCCGGAGCTGCAGCCGTTCCCCCACGAGCGATGCTCTCTTGCCCGCGCTTCCTGGCTCTCCCCGGCGGAGACGACGGTGGGGGAGGAGTTGGTCTACGATCCCGAGGTGGACTAGCGCGCACAGACCGGTGCTATGTCCTTGAGGTGTTGTCCAGCCTCCACGAAGCCATAGGGGCGGCCCCATGGGGCCACCCCTATCGATCCCGAAAGGTACGCTATCCCATGGTGGCGCGCCTTTGCCAGCGGCACGTTGTTGTGCTATACTGGACCGGACAAGGACACGACCATGGGCGAAAAAGTGCTGATCGTCGAAGACGAGCGCACGCTGCTGGAGACCCTCGAGTACAGCCTGGCCCGGCAGGGCTACGAGGTACATACGGCAGCAAACGGCCCGGCAGCGCTGGAGGTGGCCCGCCGGGAGCACCCCGACGCGATCGTCCTGGACATCATGCTGCCGGGACTCGACGGCTTCGAAGTCTGCCGCATCCTGCGCCAGGAGATGAACGTCCCCATCCTGATGCTCACTGCCCGGACCGACGAGGTCGACAAGGTCGTCGGCCTGGAGGTAGGGGCGGACGACTATGTCACCAAGCCGTTCAGTATGCGCGAGCTCGTAGCCCGCATCAGGGCGCTGCTGCGCCGGGTACGCCTGACCCGGGAAGAGATGAGCGCCGGGGAGGCTGTCGCCGCCGCCGGCCGCCTCACCTTTGGCGACCTGACTGTGGACCTGCGCCGCGGCGAGGTACGCCTGGCAGGCCAGGCCCTGCACCTGAAGCCGAAGGAGTATGACCTGCTCGTCTTCCTGGCCTGCAACCGGGGGATGGTGCTGTCGCGCGACCTGATCCTGGAGCGGGTCTGGGGCTGGGACTATGCCGGGGGCACCCGTACTGTGGACGTGCACGTGCGCTGGCTGCGCGGCAAGATCGAGGCCGATCCCGCCCGCCCCACGCGGATCGTCACTGTGCGGGGGGTCGGCTATCGCTTCGAGGGCTGACCCAGCCCCATCCCGAGGTGCCTGATGCTCCGCAAGGTGCACTGGCGTATCGCGCTCCCCTATCTGGTGCTGATCGTGGTCGTCATGGCCGGCCTGGCGATCTACCTGTCCAGCCTCGTCCGCCAGACGCACATCGCCGAGCTGGAGGGCCGACTGGCCACCGAGGCCGGCCTGATTGCCGAGGACAGCGCGGCTGCACTGGAGGACCGCGACGTGACCGTCCTGGACGGGCAGTCCCGCCACTGGGCCGAGATCCTCCGGGCGCGGGTGACGTTGATCGCCGCCGACGGCACGGTGCTGGGGGAGTCCCACGAGGACCGCACCCGCATGGACAACCACCTCTACCGCCCCGAGGTGCAGCGGGCACTCGCCTTCGGGCAGGGCAGCAGCATCCGATTCAGCAACACGGTTCGCTACGACATGCTCTACGTGGCCCGGCGCGTGACGGTGGGAGATGCGACCGTGGGGTTTGTCCGGCTGGCCCTCTCCCTGCAGGAGGTCGAGGCGCAGGTGGCCCGCCTGGTCTACGCGGTCCTGGTGGCCATGCTGGTGGCGACCGCCCTGGCCGGCCTCCTGGCCGTGTTCCTTGCCGGCCGCATCACCGGGCCGATCCGCGCGCTGACCGGCGTCGCCGAGCGCATCGTCTCCGGTGACCTGCAGGCGCGACTCTTTCCCACGACCCGGGACGAGGTCGGCCAGCTCACAAGCGCGTTCAATCGCATGGCCGACTCCATGCAGCAGGAGGTGGCCGCGCTGGAACGGGGCCGCAGCCGCCTGTGCGCCGTCCTCGAGCACATGGCCGACGGCGTGGTCATCACCGATGCCGAGGGGCAAGTGCTGCTGGTCAACCCGGCTGCTGCCACCCTCCTGGGCACCGTCGAGCCTGGGAGCCCACCGCTGACCTTTGCCCAGCTCGCCCGTCAGCACCAGTTGATCGAGCTGTGGAAGCGGTGCGCGGAGAGCGGCCAGGAGCAAGTCGAGCTGCTGGAGTTGGCGCACCCCGAGGCGTTCTTGCAGGCGATCATTACGCCGGTGGAGGAAGCCGAGACGCGGGCCTTCCTGGTGATCCTGCAGGACCTGACGCGGGTGCGCAGGCTGGAGCGGGTACGGCGCGATTTCGTCAGCAACGTCTCCCATGAGCTGCGCACGCCGCTGGCCTCGCTCAAGGCGCTGGTGGACACCCTGCGCGACGGGGCGCTGGAGGACCCGCCGGCCGCCCGGCGCTTCCTGGACAAGATCGAGGTCGAAGTCGACGCCCTGACCCAGCTGGTCACGGAGCTACTGGAGCTGGCACAGATCGAGTCGGGGCGGGTGCCGCTGCGCCTGCAGCCCGTCCCCGTGGCCGACATCCTTCAGCCAGCTGTCGTGCGGCTGCAGGCCCAGGCCGAGCGGGCCGGCCTGGAGCTGCGCCTGAGCGTCCCGGACGACCTGCCGACGGTCCTGGCCGACGCCGAGCGCGCCCGGCAGGTGGTCAGCAACCTGGTGCACAATGCAGTCAAGTTCACGCCTGCGGGCAAGGTGGAGGTCGCGGCCGGCCGGCAGGGCGGGGAGGTCGTGATCTCGGTTCGAGACACCGGCGTGGGTATCCCCGAGGAGGACCTGCCGCGCATCTTCGAGCGCTTCTACAAAGCCGACCGCGCCCGCAGCGGGGGGGGGACCGGCCTTGGGCTGGCCATCGCCAAGCATGTGGTGCAAGCCCACGGCGGCCGCATCTGGGCCGAGAGCGTGGAGGGACAGGGGAGCACCTTCTTCTTCACCCTGCCGGTGGCATCGCCGGCCATCACGAACTCTTTACCAGATGTTATCAAGACCTCGGGCTCGCGTTAAAGCGCGCGTGCTATCCTTCGGGTAGTAGCGGTGAGCAGATGGCAATGGCCGTGGAGTGGCTGGCCGAGGCGCCGCTTTCCGGCACGGTCGTCCCCGGCGGCAGCGCGGTGGTCACCGTGGCGGTGAGCGGGGGCGGGCTGCCGGCAGGCCGCTACACGGCGACCCTGGAGGTCGCCAGCAACGACCCGCTGCAGCCCCTGGTCGCCGTACCGGTCACGTTGACCGTTACGTGCAGCGGGATGACCGGGGCGGACTTTTCCTGGAGTCCTCCCGATCCGATTGTGGGCAGTCCCGTTCATTTCACGGCCAGCGTGGCCGGCGGCACCGCGCCGTTCCTGTACGGCTGGAACCTGGGCGATGGGTCGCCACCGCTCACCGGGCAGACTGTGACCCACACGTTCACGGCGACGGGCACCTTCACGGTGACCCTGGCCATCTCCGACGCGTGCGGCGCTCTGCTGGTCCGCCATCCCATCGTAGTCAGCGAGGTCATCTACCCTATCTACCTACCCCTGGTGCAGCGGGGACCGTGACAGCGTTGCCGTGTCGCCGGGTGACGATCCTGGCCAACACCATCGCCCCGACCGCCATCAGCGCCAGCGTCCCCAGCGCCCAGGGCCACGCCGCGCCCACGCGGGCGACCTGGCCGATGTTGACGGCAAAGTCGATCATTACCCCGACGCCGTGCAGGAGCGGCCAGACGACGAGCAGGTTTCGCGTCAGGCTGAACACGGACTGGTAGAGCACGCCGACGGCCAGGAGCTTGACCACCGCTGCCCACGGGTCGGCCTCCAACGGCAACTGGGTCCCCGTGTGCCACGGCACATAGATCGCCGCGGTGAGCAGGATGGCCGGCAGCGGGCCGAAGGCCTTTTCCAGGCGCAGGTGGATGAAGCCATAGTACAGGAACAGCTCGAACAGGCCGCCGGCCCCGCCCAGGACCAGCAGAGCGCCGCAAAGCCCAGCCCGGTACAACTCCCGCGGACGGCCAGCAGCCGCTGACCGGCGCGGACCCCCACGACCTCCGGCACATACACGCGCCCGGGGCCGAACTCGGCTCGACCGAGCAGGCGCAGCGCTCCCCGGCCGGGCAGCCCGGCCCGCTCGCCCCACAGCGCCGGCGTGCTCAGGGAGAATCCGCCCGAGCGCCGGCCCCCGAGGACGAAAAGGGCCGCTTGCCCCTGGCAAAAGGCATACTCCTGCCAGGCCTGCGGCGGGATGACGATCTCGCCCCGCGGCCCGACGACCACCCAGCCATAGGCCCACTTGCCGCCTTTGACCAGCCGGGGCATGTCAGGCCTCCTTGATGATCATGAGGTCGAGCCCGTCCTCGACGATCCGCCAACCCGACAGCCGCGACCGTTCCAGGATGGCCCGCAGCTCCGCCGCCGTGTACGAGGAGCGGATCGAGCCCCAGTAGTGCCGGCGAAAGTCGGGCGGGACCGTCATGCCGATCGCCCAGGCCAAGAGGTGCGGCCGGCCGGCTTCCAGCCGCTTCGAGTCGCGGACAACGTACCCGCCGCCCTCCCGGAGCACCCGGGCGATTTCGTCCAGGACGACCCGGGGGTCTTCCCAGTGATGCAGCGACCCCGAGGAGACGACGAGATCGAACTCGCCGTCGCCAAAGGGCATCGCCTTGGCGTCGCCCTCCTGCCAGGACAGCGTGTCCTGGAGGCCGGCCCGCCGGGCGTTCTCCTCTGCCACGGCCAGCATGGCCGGCGAGAGGTCCAGCCCCACGACGCGGCAGTCGCGGCCTTGCAGCAGCCGGGCCACCTCGATGGCCACAAAGCCCGGTCCAGTCCCGACATCCAGTACCCGCCCCCCCTGCGGCACACCCAGGGCGACGGCGTGGCGAGCCAGGTGGCGGTACTCGTGCTGCACGAGACCTCGGCCCATGACTGCGCTGTAGCGGCGCGCATCTTTCAGCTCGGCAATCGCTTCGCTCTCCGGTACGCGTTCCATCGTCTTCCTCCTGCTAAAGGTAGAATATACAATCTGGAATCATGGGGCAAAAAAGAAGAAGACTCAAGGATACTCCCCCCGCTCTACCTGGGCCAGCAGTTCCCGCGTCCAGTCCAGCTCGGCGCGGAAGTGGGCCAGGCCGTGGTCGAAGACCGCTCCCGCCGCGCGGGGCACCTCGGGCCGGGCCATCTGCTCCGCCCGGTGCGACGTCACGTGCGCGATGATCTCCTCCAACTCGGCCACGCGCCCCTGCAGGTAGTCCTTGATCTCCTTCAACGGCAGGGCCGCCATGAAGGCCAGCCCGATGTCGATGGCATAGTAGTGTCTTTCCACGTCCCGCCACACCTGGCGCAGCAGGCGCAGGAACTCCTCCCGGCCGGCCGCAGTGATCTGGTAGATGGTGCGCGATGGCCGGCGCCCCTCTTGCTCGGTCGCCACCTGTTCGACCAAGCCCTCCTCGCTCAGCTTGCCCAGGGCGAAATAGATCGAGCCGAAAGCGATCGACGTCCAATCGCCCATGTGCTCCTCGATGGTCTGTTTGAGCTCGTACCCGTGGAGCGGCCGCTCCCGCAGCAGCCCCAGGATCACCAGTCGCGTTGTCACCACCAGCCTCCATACACGAATATACAAGCGCGTATATTATACCATGTATATTCGGATTTGTCAAGGGCAGCCAGACAAATAGGGCGCTGGAACCTGCCAACCGGCAACCTTTTTTCACCACCCCAGCCCCATGCCGGCACAGGGTCGCCCCTGGACAACCTGCAACCTGGCCCCCGCCCCAACCCCATTCCAGCGCGGGGCCAGCCATGGGCAACCTGTAACCTGGAACTTGCAACCTGGTACCGCCCCATCTTGCCCCCTGCCTCCTGCCTCTTGCAACCCGCTTGACAAATGCCCGGTCGCATGATATTATAGGACTCGTACTATATGGGAATAGTCATATAAAGTACCGCTCCTATATCGGAGGCTGGCTCGCCGACTCGCCCAGGAGGTTCTGATGTCCAAACTCGCTCCCCGCCAACGGCTGCGCCGCATCCTCATCCTCGTCTCTTTCCTGCTCTTTGTCGTGACCTTTATCTTCTTCTCCCCCTACCTCATCGTGGACAGCGCCGCCCGGGGGATCGTCAACGGCTCGCTGCTCGTCTTTGGCGCCCTCTTCCTTGCCGCTCTGCTCCTGGGACGGGCCTGGTGCGGCTGGGTCTGCCCGGGCGGCGGGCTGAGCGAAGCCTGCTTCTATGCCCAGGACAGGCCGGCCCGCACCGGCCGCGCCGACTGGATCAAGTGGTTGATCTGGGTGCCGTGGATCGGCCTCATCGTGGCCCTGGTCGTCCTGGCCGGGGGCTACCGGGCGGTGGACCCGCTCTACGGAATCGCCCCCCTCGAGTCGGCCCTGCAGATGCTCGGCTACCTGATCATCTATTTCATCGTCACCAGCGTGATCGTGATCCTTTCCCTGGCGGCCGGCCGGCGGGCATTCTGCCACTATGTCTGCTGGATGGCCCCCTTTATGATCATTGCCCGGTGGATTCGCAACCGCGTGCGCTGGCCGGCCCTGGCCCTGCGGGTGGAAAAGGACAAGTGTATCTCGTGCAAAATCTGCACCAGGAACTGCCCGATGAGCCTCGACGTGATGGGCCTGGTGCTGCAAGGGAAACTGGAGCATGCCGAGTGCATCCTCTGCGGGACGTGCGTGGACACCTGCCCCAAGGATGTCATTCACTATACCTTTCGATAGGAGATCCCATGAAGATCGTCGTCCTCAACGGCAGCCCCAAAGGCGAAACCAGCGTCACCATGCAGTACGTGCACTACATCCAGAAGGTGTTCCCGCAGCACGAGCTCGAGATCGTGCACATCGCCCAGCGCATACGCAAGATCGAGCAGGACCCCGCGCTCTTCCACGAGATCCTCGACCGCGTCCGCGCCGCCGACGGGGTCCTCTGGGCCTTTCCCCTCTACTTCCTGCTCGTCCATGCCCACTACAAACGGTTCATCGAGCTCATCGGGGAGCGCGGCGTCCAGGATGCCTTCCGGGGCAAGTACGCCGCTTCCCTCTCGACGTCCATACACTTTTTCGACCATACCGCCCACAACTATATCCACGGCATCTGCGACGACCTGGGCATGCCGTACGTCGGGGCCTTTGCCGCCGACATGCCCGACCTGCTGGAGGAAAAAGGACAGCGGCAGCTGACCCTCTTTGCCGAGGGCTTTTTCGCAGCCATCGAGAAACGGACCCCCCTGCCGCGCAGCTCCATGCCGCTGCAGCCGCGCCAGTTCGCCTACGCGCCGGCCCCGGTTTCCCGCCGGCTCTCCGCCGGCGGCCGCAGGGTCGTCGTGGTCACGGACGCGGAGCCCGGCCAGGACAATATCCACCGCATGGTCGAGCATCTGGCCGCCGCCCTGGACGGCACCAAGGTGATCAACCTGCACGACATCGACATCAAGGGCGGCTGCATGGGCTGCCTGCGCTGCGGCTACAACTATGAGTGCGCCTACACGGGGCGGGACGGCTACATCGATTTCTTCAACCAGGAGGTCAAGACGGCCGACATCCTGGTCCTGGCCGGGACGATCCAGGACCGGTACCTTTCGGCGACCTGGAAGAACTTTTCCGACCGCTCCTTTTTCAACACCCACACGCCCGTCCTGACCGGCAAGCAGGTGGCCTTTGTCATTTCCGGGCCCCTCAGCCAGCTGCCCAACCTGCGCGAGATCATGGAGGCCTACACCCAGTTCCAGCAGGCTAACCTGGTCGGCTTTGTCAGCGACGAGTACGGCGACTCGGCGGCGATCGACGCTTTGCTGGAAGGACTGGCAGAGCGCCTGGTGGACAACGCCGGCCGCGGCTACGTCCAGCCGCAGAACTTTCTCGGCGTTGGGGGATTAAAGGTCTTTCGCGACGACGTTTGGGGCCGGCTGCGCGCTGTCTTCCAGGCCGACCACCGGGCCTACCGGCGGATGGGGCTCTACGATTTTCCGCAGTGGAACCTGGGGCTCCGGGTGCAGAGCGCGTTCCTGACGCTGCTCCTGCGCATCGGGCCAATTCGCAGGGTATTCACCCCGCGCATCCGCGCGGGGATGGTTGCGCCGTACCAGAAAGTGCTGCGCGGAACCTGATGGGAGGAATCGATGTCCCTCGAACACGCCATCCTGGGATTTCTGCACTACAAGCCGCTCTCGGGCTATGACCTGAAAAAGGTCTTTGACACCTCGGTGCGCCACTTTTGGCCGGCCGACCAGAGCCAGATCTATCGCACACTGGCCGGCCTGGCGGACAAGGGGTGGGCCGAGGTCGAGGTAATCCACCAGGAAGACCGGCCCGACCGCAAGGTGTACCACATCACCCCGGCCGGCCGCGAGGAGCTGCTCCTCTGGCTGTCCGCGCCCATCCCCCCGGAGGAACCGCGCAGCGCCAACCTGGTCCAGGTCTTTTTCTCCGGCCTGCGCTCGGACAAGGAGGTGCTGGCCCACCTGGAGCAGGGCGCCGTGCAACTGCGCCATCTTCTGGAGGTCTACGCCCAGGTCCCCGAGCAGGCCGCGCCGTACTATGAGCTCGCCGGCTCGGCGCGCGACCTCTTCTTCTGGCTGCTGACGCTGGAATGTGGGGTGGCCAATGCGCGGGCTCAACTGGCGTGGATCGAGAGCGTCATCGCGCGGCTGCGGGAGGGGCGCTACGAGCTGGCCCCGGAGGTGCGACCGAAGCACGGACCAGGACCATAGAACGCAGTGCTGCCCACTCCCGCACTGAACCCGGGAAGGACGAGCTCTGCCCGACCGTCACACGGCACTGGGAAACTATCCAGAACCACGAAGGCACCAAGACACCATGTCGACAAGAGCCCTTCGCAGCACTCTCTTGGTGTATTCGTGCCCTGGTGGTCAGCCCATCGTGGTGCCTCTGTGGCTTGGTGGTCGATTGGAGCTCGTTTCCTGTTTGTCTGTGGTCGACGGCTCCCGGCGGGCCGGAAGCTCGATGGTGAAGGTTGTCCCGCGGCCCACTTCGCTCTCCACGCCGATCCGACCACCGTGGGCCTGCACGAGCTGGCGGGCGATAGCCAGCCCCAGCCCACTCCCCGCCCCACCGGCGTGCGAGCGGGCCCGGTCGCCGCGCCAGAACCGGTCGAAGACATAGGGCAGGTCCTCGGCCGGGACGCCCGCGCCGGTATCCTGGACGATCACCCGCACCCCGTCCGCGAGCGGTTCCGCGCGCAGAGTGATCGCACCATCACGAGGCGTGTAGCGCAGGGCGTTCGCCAGCAGGTTGCCCAGGACCTGGTCCAGCCGCCCGGCGTCGGCGGTGATGGTCATCGCTGCCGCATCCCCGGCGGCCTCGACACGCAGGTCGATCCCCGCCGCCTCGGCCTGGCCGCTGAAGCTGGTGCCCAGGTCGGACAGCAGCTCGGCCACATCCACCTGCTCCCAGACCAGCGGCAGCTGGCCGGCCTCGGCCAGGGAGAGCGTCCGCAGGTCCTCCACCAGCCTCGTCAACAGGCGTGTCTCCTCCAGCGTGGCCTCGATGTGCGCGGCCGTCGGTTCGTAGACGCCGTCGAGGACACCCTCGAGGTTGCCCTGGATGATCTGCAGCGGCGTGCGCAGCTCGTGGGCCACATCCGCGGTCAGGTTGCGTCGCTGTTGGTCGGCTCGCTGCAGCTCCTCCGCCATGCGGTTGAAGGACTGGGCCAGCTGGGTAAACTCACCGTGGCCCTCTTCCGGCACCCGCACGCTGAGGTCCCCCGCGGCCACGGCGTCGGCAGCGGCCATGACGTCGGCCAGCGGTACGGCCACGTTGCGCGCCGCCCGCACCGCCAGGGCGCCGGCCAGCAGCGAGAACGCCAGCAGGAGCACGGAACCGGCGGCCCACACCAGCACGGCCGTCTGGCCACTGCCGCCGAACAGCCGCGACAGCAGGACGGCCAGCACCGCCATCATGCCGCACACAAACACGGCGACAAAGCCAAAGGCCCCCACGAAGCGGACCAGCAGAAAGCGCCGCTTGTCCCGCGAAGCTTGCGGCCACGGGGGAACCCGGTGCGCGTCCTCCCACGGCATCCACGGAGGGTGCCGCCGATGTCGGTGATGCCTCCAGAACTCGCTGCCCAAGGCTATACCTCGTCGCTGAACCGGTAGCCGATCCCGTAGACGGTGAGGATGTACCGCGGCGCGGAGGGGTCGGGGTCGATCTTGCGGCGCAGGTTCTTGATGTGCGTGTCGATGCTGCGGTCGTAGCCCTCGTAGGCCACGCCGTACAGCCGGTCGAGCAGCTGCATGCGCGTGAAGGTCTGCCCGGGATGTTGGGCCAGCGTCGCCAGCAGGTTGAACTCGCTGCGGGTGAGATGGACCGGTTCGCCGGCCCGCGTGACACGATGGCCGTTCAGGTCAATCTCCTGGTCGCCGGCGCGCACGATCCCCGGCGCGTGGACCCCGCCCCGCACGCGGCGCAGGACCGCCCGCACGCGGGCCACCAGCTCGCGCGGGGAAAAGGGCTTGACGATGTAGTCGTCGGCCCCCAACTCCAGGCCGACGAGCCGGTCGGCCTCGGAAACGCGGGCGGTGAGCATGATGATGGGCACGTCCGACTCGCGCCGCAGGGCCCGGCATACGTCCAGACCGTCCATGGAGGGCAGGTTCAGGTCCAGCACGACCAGATCGGGGCGCTCCCGGCGCGCCAGGGCCAGCGCCATCGTCCCGTCACCCGCCGTGAGCACCTGGAACCCGCCCTGCTCCAGGTAGTCGCGAGCCTGCTTGACGATCTTGGGCTCGTCATCCACGACCAGAATCGTACCCAGCATATGCTGTTTCACCCACTACCTTTTTACCACAAGCCCCACGAACATGCAAATCCCTCCGCCCGGCTGGCCGGGCCGGGCGTTCCCGCCCTGGTGCCTGCGGGGCCGCGCCTCTGCCACCTCCGGCCGACCCAGAGGGGCAACGCCGTGATCGGCCCCAGGGCCTACGCGCTCTCGAATCTCCACCAGAGGAGCGTGCTGGAAAAGGCCCCTGGGCGGACCCCTGATTGGCCGAAGAGGTCTCTCGCCTCCGGCAAGCTCAGCGCGGACCGAATCGCGCCTTCGAGTAGGCCAAGCCAGGACCTTCTGAGATCGGCCACGAACAGATGGCCCTGCGGGGCCAGGACGCGCTCGATCTCGTCGAGCATCTGCCGCGGGTCCTCGACCAGATGGACCATATTGAGGTTGATCACCGCGTCGAACGTGTCATCCCGGTAGGGCATGTGCTGCACGTCGGCCAGCTCGAAGCGAACGCGCCTGTCCAGGCCGGCCTGCTCGGCGGCCAGCTCTGCCCGCCGCAGCAGCGGCTCGGACAGGTCGATGCCCACTACCTCGCTGTCGGGGAAGGCCCGGGCCAGAGCGATAGCCGTGCCCCCCGGTCCACAGCCGACGTCGATGATCGTGCCGGCCCGAAATCCACGGGCGGTCAGTTTCCTGGCATACTCCTGACCGAACCGCTCGGCCATGGTCTGGTGTTTCCTGGCATACTCCGCAGCAAAGCCCTCGTCGCGGAAAACCCTTTCGTGCTGTAAGGCCAATCTTCTCACGGTTACCCTCCTTGGATTGCCAGAACATCCGGATACCCACGGCCCTGCCCTCAAGCAGGTGGGGCGCGCGGGGTTCACCAGAGCCCCCGCGCGCCCGCTATCCTCTGCCCGGGGTGCCGGCCGGCCCAGCGCTCTACGGGGCCGCCTCCTTCTCTGACTGCGCCTCGGGCTCGGCCTTGGCGGCCGGCCCGGCCGGCGGGGCGGGCCATGCCCCATGGAACGTCGGGCCATGGGGCCACCAGTGCCGGGCCCACGCCTCCTTGCGCTCGGGCCCGCCGGCCTCCTGCCAGTGCCGCCAGGCCTGGAAACGCAGGAACCTGCCCACCACCGCGAGCCCCGCGACGACCAGGAGGATGCCCACCACCCAGGGCAGGATGGAGTGCCCGGCGGGCTGCCCGTAGCCAGCCATGTAGGGCCATAGCGCCTCCCCTTCGGCACCGGCCGATAGCCGGCCCATCATGTAGCCCTCCGACCAGGCGGCCCGCGCATTCGCCTGCCCGATCAGGACCAGCACGGCGATGAGCACCAGTACCCCCACAATGAACGGCCAAATCGTCCTGCGCTGCTGCATCTTCTGCCTCCTTTTTCGCTCTAGCGCGTGGACCACAACGGCACCCAGAGGAGAACCCACAGTCCGATCACCAGGATGAGCAGAACGATGCCCGCGATCACCGGGGCGACCTGGCCCATCCTCTTGCTCCTGTGAAGCTGTCCTGTCCTCTGCACCGTGACCTAACCTCCGAACCGCTGCGGCCCGAGGCGCTGTCCGTTCGCGTCTTCGCGGCCACCCGGATGACCTGTACTGGGCACAGTATGCCATGACCCTGTGAGGGAACTATGAGCATGTTGGGAGGATGTGGTGTTGTTCCCCGCCGGGCGGCAGGCCCAGGAGATCCCGGGACGGTGTTCTCCAGTGCGGCACGTTGCAGGCGGCCGCCAAGGGCGTGGCCAGACTGACCTCCGGGCAAGATGGGACTGGGCTGTCGCCAGGGGGCAGAAGGGAGGCACTGGTGGAAGAGGCACAGGAAGGCGAGAGCGGGCAATGGCTGCCGCGCCCACATTGGGGGTAACTCGGTGTCAGGCCTCCTCCACCAACCCGTGCCGCAGCGCCAACACCGCCGCCTGGGTGCGGTCGGCAACCCCCAGCTTGGACAGGACAGCCGAGACATAGTTCCGGACGGTGCCCTCGGACAGGCACAGGCGCTCGGCGATGTCGGCGTTGCTCAGGCCGCGTGCCAGGAGGCGCAACACCTCCTGCTCACGTTCGCTCAGGTCGGCGGCGAGGGTGGTCTTGGCCGGAGGCGTGGGCTGGGCCACCCGGGCAAAGAGCTTGCCGGCGACGGCAGGATCGACAGGTGTGCGGCCGGCCGCGACCTCGCGGATCGCCGCTACCAGACCTTCGCGCGGCGTGTCCTTGAGCAGGTAGCCGGCCGCCCCACTGCGGATGGCGTCCAGCACCCACTCATCGGCGTCGTAGGTCGTCAGCACAAGCACCCGCACCTCCGGGTGATGCGCGTGCAGGGCTGCGGTCGCCTGCACACCGTTCATGCCCGGCATCTTCAGGTCCATCAGGACGACATCCGGCCTGGCGCGCGCCACCAGCTCCAGGGCCTCGGCCCCGTCGTGGGCCACGCCGACCACCTCGATCCCCGCGGCAGTCCCCAGGATGGTCCGCAAGCCCTCGCAGACGATCACCTGGTCGTCACAGATCAGCACGCGCACCATCAGGCACCCCCACCGTGAGACGCACCGTCGTTCCCTGGCCGGGTGCGCTCTGCACCACGAGGACACCCCCGACGGCCGCAGCGCGCTCGCGCATTCCCTGGAGCCCGTAGCGATTTCCTGCCGGCACGGCGGACACCTCGAACCCGCGCCCGTCGTCCGAGATCGCCAGTACGAGCCGCTGCCCTTCCCGCACCAGGTGCACCGCCAGCGTGCGGGCCTGGGCGTGCCGGGCGACGTTGGTCATGGCCTCCTGGGCGATGCGGTAGAGGGCCGACTCGACGTTGGGACTCAGCCCATCCAGACGTGCGGGCAGCTGCAGGTCGAGGTGCAGGCCGGCGCGCGCCGCGGCCGACTCGGCCAGACTGCGGATGGCCAGTACCACGCCCTGCTCCTCGAGCGGAGCGGCACGCAGCGCGGCGATGGCCCGGCGGGCCTCCACCAGGCCGTCGCGGACCAGGGCCAGTGACTGGGACAACATCGTGCGCGCACGGTCCGGATCGCTGTCCCAGACCGAGACCACCGCCTCGAGCTGCACGGCGGCCGCACTCAGGGCGTGGGCCAGCGTGTCATGAAGCTCGCGGGCCAGGCGGTTGCGCTCACGGCTGGCCGCCAGATGCTCGAGCGTGCGGGCGTAGCCGACGAGCCGCGCGTTGGCCTGGGCCAGGGCCTCGCGTTGAGCGCGCTGGGCGTGCATCAGGCGGACCACCAGGTAGCCGACGACGACAAAGAGCACGGTGCGCAGGAAGAGGAGGGCCACCACCGTGACCAAGGGCGGGCCACCGTGCAGCGCCATGGGGATGGCCAGCACCAGGTCGAGCACCGCGGTGCCCAAGCTGAAGGCGATCACGCTCACGAAATCGTACTGCCAGGCCAGGAGGACCAGGGGGACAAAGAGAAGGACGTAGAGCGTCCAGACGTCGGTGCCGGCGGCAGCGCCGACGACGCCGGTGCGCAGGCGCAGGGCCACGCTCAGGGCGTGCTCGACGATTGGACCTACCGAGGCCGCTGCCAGGGCGATGGGCAGGTAGGCCCGACCAAGCCGTGCACGCAGCCACGGCCAGAAGAGATAGCCCAGGAGGAGGGAGGTCTCGACCACGGGCAGAAAAGGGTAGCGCAGCAGTCGCGGTTCTCGCTGGAGCAAGGCCAGCAGGAGCGACAGCACGCCAAAGGCGAGCCGCAGCGCGACAAAGAGTCGCAGGACCTGCAGCAAGCCTGGCTCGAGGTGCCCTGCCCTGGCGCTGTTCGCATCCATCGCCAGCTCCGCCGTCCGTACCGGGTGTGTTGCTGGCCCTCATTATAGCAGAACTGCCCCGCGCCGCAATCGTGACATGGGTCACCGGCCGCCGTGACAGGCGTCATGTCGTGCGCTGACATGCACCGGGCAGGGAGATGACGCAAGGCACTACCGCCGCAGCCGGGCACCGGGTATACTGGGGCCACAGTACCGATCGTAACGTTCGATCTGCGCGAGGAGGAAACCGATGAGCAAGAAAAGCGCTATCACGTTCGTTGTCCTGACCATCGCCGGCCTGTTGCTGGGGGCCTGTTCCGTCGAGGCCCGCGGCAACCCCCGCGAGTCGATGACCGTGGAGGGCCAGGTAACCGAGGCCGAGCTGCAGGAGATCATCGACGAGTCCATCGCCGACCCGCTGATCCGCAGCCTCATCGCTGACATGCGCGAGGGGTACGTCTTTGTCACGGCGGAGCGGGAACGCCTCGACGGCAGCGCGACCGACACCCTGACCTTCCGCCTGGACCTGGGGGTCGGCGACGGGCACCTGACGGCGAGCATCTCGGATGCCCGGGTGAACGGCAGCCCGGTCGACGAGCCGCGTGTGGCGCTGTGGAACGAGCGCATCGCCAATCGCCTGGAGCGGGCCGCCGGCCGGCATCCCAACAGCACGCTGCAGTCGGTCACGATCGGCGGAGACATCATCACCATGGTCTGGCAGTACACGAACCCGCGGGCCGGCGGCAACCCCTGATGGGGGACCGCCCATGAGCTATAGGCCCGGGGGCGTGTAGAGACGCCCACCGCCGGAAGATCCGTAGGGGCGCACGGCCGTGCGCCCCTACGGTTGTTGCGCCATCCACGGCGATATCAAGGTCGCGGCCGTGCACCACGAATGGCAAGTGCCCGGCCGGCAAACAGCGCGGCACAGCCGTACCATTGCTCCGCCCCTGAGTGTGGGGCGTTGCGCCGTTGCAGCCGGACACTTGCCGGTCAGCGCCGGCGGCTTCATGGCCGTGGGTCGTTGGGGCAGCACTTGCACTGCGACCCAATCTCTGCTATAGTTCCTCCGTCCCGGCTGTGGGCTAGCTCGAACAGGACATTCGGCGGCGTAGCCGTGGTGCACCAGCTCGTGTCGGATGGCCTTGCTTCGTTCAGAGTGAGGAGCAGATGAACATCATCCTCTGGATTCTCCAGACCATCCTTGCCGCCAAGCTCCTTGCTTCCGCCTACTCGCACGCGGTGCGCCCGGACTCGGCCAAGATGCAGCGCGGTCTCCAGCGGCTGGGCGCCGCCGCGCGGCCGTTGCTCGCCCTGAGCGGCTCGAGCATGATCCTGGGCGGGGTCTGCCTGATCTTGCCCGGCACACTCGGGCTCTGGCTCTGGCTGACGCCCTGGACGGCCGCAGCGCTGGCGGCGCTGATGCTGGTGGGCGTGGCGTTCCACGCCGGCTGCCGCGACCGGCCCAACGTCTGGATAGGCTTCGTCCTGTCCGCCATGGCCGCGTTCGTCGCCGCGGGGCGACTGGTGTTGGCGCCCCTCTAGCCGCCCTTTTTGGCCAGACAGGCGGGTGGGGGTGCGGGATGGAAAGAGCCAGAACAGCTCGTGTTCTTCGCGCGGTTCTCGAAGCGCTCGCCGGCGCGGCCTACATGACCGCAGCCATCGTCCTGCGCCCACTGGTCTTGCCCCGCCTGCGACGCTGGGGGGCGACCGCGGCCGAGGTGCAGCGCGCCCTACCCGGCGACGATCTGGTGCCGCAGCCCCGTGCCGGCTACACCCAGGCCATCACCATCCGCGCCCCGGTCGAGGCCGTCTGGCCCTGGCTCGCGCAGATGGGCCAGGGCCGCGGCGGGTTCTACAGCTATGAGCTGCTGGAGAACCTGGTCGGCTGCGACATCCACAATGCCGACCAGGTCCTGCCCGAGTTCCAGGAGCTGAAGGCTGGCGATGGCATTCGCCTGCACCCGAAGGTCCCGGCCCTGCCGGTGGCGCTGCTGGAGCCGCAGCGGGCGCTTCTGCTGCACGGTGCCGAGCCCATCGGCCGGCAACCGGATGGCGCCGAGCCCTCGGAGTACTTTGCCACCACCTGGCTGTTCTACGTCGAGGCGCGGGGCGACGGAACCACGCGGCTGATCAGCCGCTACCGGCTGGGCTACACGCCCCGCTTCGGCAGCGACCTGGCCTACCGCGGCTTTGTCGAGCCGATCAGCGCGGTGATGCAGCGCCGGATGCTGCTGGGCATCCGGGAACGGGTCCAGGCGACGAGCCGGAAGGTACGATGAACAGGCGCGGATACCGAGTCATTCCGTTCAGCCCGAACCGCCAGATGGCAGCGGCCAGCGCAGCGGTCGGCCACGAGCACGATACCATCCACATCCTCACCGAGGTCGACATCAGCGAGCCCCGGCGGCTCGTACGCGAGCACCGGGAGCGAACCGGCGAGCGGCTTTCGTTCACCGCGTACGTCGTCGCCTGCCTGGCGCGCGCCGTGGCCGAGCAGCCGCAGCTGAACGCCTTTCGCCGCGGTGGCCAACTCGTCCTGCTGGACGACGTCACGGTCGGCACGCTGGTCGAGCGCGACCTGGAGGGAGAGCGCATCCCCGAGCCCCTTGGTGTCCGCGCGGCGGACAAGAAGAGCTACCGCCAGATCCACGACGAGATCCGCGCGGCGCAGCAGAAGAGCGAGGCGCGCCTGGGCGGGCTGTCGGGGATGACCTG
This sequence comes from uncultured Chloroflexia bacterium, assembly GCA_964613665.1. Lineage (GTDB taxonomy): Bacteria > Chloroflexota > Chloroflexia > DTKN01 > DTKN01 > CAZQFV01. The sequence continues at coordinate 19,907 of CAZTIG010000014.1, read as the reverse complement.
GGTGCGCTTCATCCCCGGCTTTCTGCTGCGGACCTTTATCCGGCTGGCGTCGCGCAGCGTGGCCATGGCGCAGCGGTACGGCGTCGTGGCCGTGACGGCGGTGGGGATGTACGGCCGCGGTCCGCTGTGGGCCATTCCACTCAGCGCGGCCACCGTGGCCGTCGCGGTCGGGGGAATTGTCGGCCGGCCGGTGCTGGTCGAGGGCCGGCTGGAGGAGCGGGAGCACCTCTGCCTCACCCTCTCCTTCGATCACGCCCTCGTGGACGGGGCGCCCGCCGCGCGCTTCACGAGCCGCTTGGCCGAGCTGCTGGCAAGCGGGGAGGCGCTCCGGGATGGAACGCCTCAGGAGGATGACGCGGCAGGCGCGGTGGACGGCTTGCCACGGTATTGACATTTTTCCAGCAATGTGCTATACCAAGACCAGGAAACACGCGGACCAGGAGGGCGGTCATGCACGAGGATGGGGTGGGACCAGGCGGCGGAGGCCGGCGGCGCGGCTGGGGGCAGTTGGCCCTCTTCCTGCGGCCGGCCATTCTGCTCCTGCTGAAGCAGGACCCCAGCCACGGCTACACGCTGATCGAAGACCTGCGCCGTGCGGACCTCATCGACGAGGACCTGGACCCGGCGGTGGTCTACCGCTACATGCGCGAGATGGAGGATGAAGGGCTGCTCGTCTCGGACTGGGACACCACCGGCGGCGGTGTGCCCCGGCGGGTCTACCGCCTGACGCCGGCCGGCGAGGCGTTCGCCCGCGGCTGCCTGGTCAGGCTGCGGCGGACGCGCCGGCGGCTGGGACGGATCTTTCGCCTCCACCGGGAGCAGTTTCCCGAGGAGCCGCAGTGACGATCCTCGAGGAAATCCTGGACACCCTGGCCGACGCGCCCCTCGAAGGGGTGTGGATGGGGCTGCACTGGACGGCGGTGACCGTGAGCCGGGCCGGCCGGCCACGCTGCGGCCTGGCCTCGACGCTGCGCGGCGACGAGCAGGTCCCGCACGCCGAGGCGTCAGTGCCCTGGGCCGGACACCTCCTGGAGCACAGCGCCCTGGAGCTGGCCGGCCTGGCCCGCTCCGAAAACACCCTGGAAGCCAGCATTGGGGTGGCGGCGATCAACGCCCTCCTGGAGGTGGACGGCAGCGCCTGCCGCGACGAGAACGCCCTGCACACGCTGCAGCGCGAGGGTGCCGGGAGGCGAGTAGCCCTGATCGGCCATTTCCCCTTTATCCCCCGCCTGCGGCCGGCCGTGGGCGAGCTGTGGGTGCTGGAGCACCATCCCCTGCCTGGCGAGTTCCCCAGCGAGCGCGCGGCCGACCTGCTGCCCCAGGCCGATGTCGTCGCCATCACCGGTACGGCCTTGATCAACCACACGCTGGAAGGACTGCTGCCCCTCTGTCGGCCCGATGCGTTGGTGATGATCCTGGGACCGAGCACGCCCCTGAGCCCGGTGCTCTTTGCACACGGGGCCGCGGCGCTGGCCGGCTCCCTGGTGGTGGAGCCGGCCGCGGCGCTGCGCTGCCTGGGGCAGGGGGCCACCTTTCAGCAGATCGAGGGCGTTCGTACCGTTGTCATGTGGAGGAACCCATGAAGATCGCGGTAGTGACCGAAGACGGCCGGACGATCAGCCAGCACTTTGGGCGAGCGCCCTACTACGCCGTCCTGACGGTGGAAGAGGGTCGCATCACCGGGCAGGAGCTGCGGGAGAAGTTGGGCCATGCCCAGTTCGCTGGCGCGGAGGCGGCCGGCCCGCACGCGGAGGACCCCCGTGGCCACGGCTTCGGGGCCGCCTCGCACGACCGCCACGTGCGCATGGCCCAGGCCATCGCCGACTGCCAGGTGCTGTTGTCGCGCGGTATGGGCTGGGGGGCGCAGGAAAGCCTGCGGCAGGCCGGCATCCGGGTGGTGATGACCGATCTGACCGACATCCACGAGGCCGTCGGGGCGTACCTGGCCGGCACGCTGGTGGAGCGGACCGACCTGCTGCACTGAGCCGCAGCGGCGTCGCGCTTCCCGCGGGAATAGGCCAGTCCGACAGGGAGTGGGGCAGTCTGGATTGATGAAACCCAAGCGCAACCTTTCGGCCGGTATTGAGATTGTCACGCGGGGGCGCACATGAAGAGGCGAGAGATAGTCCTCGCGGTCATCCTGACCATTGCCGCGGTAGGCCAGATCGTGCTGTCTTTCGTCCTGTACAACCAGCAAGGCAGCACGGTGCTGGGGATTGTCGGCTGGGCTGTGCTCTCCCTGTCCGCCGTCTTCGGCTGGTGGCCGATCTTGACCTTTCGCCGCAAGGGGGGAGTGACCCAAGGGAAGAGCTACATCCGCACCACCGTGCTGGTCGACTCCGGGCCCTATGCGATCGTGCGGCACCCCCAATACCTGGCCGGCGTACTGGTAAGTATTGCTCTACCGCTGATCGCCCAGCACTGGGGGGTCATCATCCCTGGCGTGGTGGCAATCGCCCTGTACGATATCGGCGCCATCCAGGAAGAAAAGTCCTCCCTCGCCAAGTTCGGTGAGGACTACAGGCGCTATATGGAGGCTGTTCCCCGGATGAATGCCATCCTGGGGATCATCCGCCTCGTACGCCGGAAAAGGCGCGGTTAGCGCAGCCGGCGAGGATGGATGGATGCCGGTCTGTGCAGGACCCGTGATCGATTGATACCGGGGATATGGTAGCCAGCGAAGGCTGGAAGGAGGTGCGGCTGTCCTCAAACCCGGAAAACACCTGTGGAAATGCGCGAGGAGGTTGGTCATGCCTGAAGTCGAGTCGTGCGTGAAACCGGCCGCGGGGCCGCTCGTCAAGGAGGTGCCCCGCCAGGAAAGCACACCGCAGAAGGAGGAGGTCCGTATGACAACGGCACGCGTGGGACAGGAGGCGCCCGATTTCGAGCTGCCGGCCTATGTCTCCGGCCAGGGATTCAAGAACATCAAGCTTTCGGACTATCGCGGCAAGTGGGTGATGGTCTGCTTCTACCCCGGCGACTTTACCTTTGTCTGACCGACGGAGCTGGCGGCAGTTGCCGCACTCTACCCGCGGTTCCAGGAGCTGGGCGTGGAGGTGTTCTCGATCAGCACCGACAGCCGCTTCACCCACAAGATCTGGCAGGAGGTCGAGCTGTCCAAGATGGTCGAGGGCGGGGTGCCCTTTCCTATGCTCTCCGACCAGGGCGGGCGTGTCGGCGCCGTCTACGGGGTGTACGACGAGGCGGCCGGCGTCAATATCCGCGGCCGCTTCATCATCGACCCCGACGGCGTCATCCAGGCCATGGAGGTGCTGACGCCGCCGGTGGGCCGCAACCCCGAGGAGACGATCCGGCAGGTCCAGGCCTACCAGTTGGTGCGCGCCTCGGGAGGCAAAGAGGCGACACCCTCCGGCTGGACGCCGGGCAAGCCCACTCTCAAGCCGGGCCCGAACCTGGTGGGACGGGTGTGGGAGGTCTGGAAGCCGTAGGAACGCAGCCAACGGTGCGCCAGGGGACATGGACGGCACGCCGGCCCAGGTCCGGAGACCTGCCGCGACATGTCCTGGTTCCAGGCAACACCGGGGCAGGGCGTGCTGGCCGTGGACCGGCCGGCGCCATCATGCAGGCTGAAGAGCGGGCGGCACGCCCTGCCCGGCAGGTCGGTCGCCAGTCAGCAGGAGTACCGAGGCCAAGCGAAACGCTCTTCCTTGGGAGGATGCGATGCCCGGTCCAATCGAACGGGAACGAACGCGCTGGCGGGTAGGCCAACGCGCCGCCGGCTGTTGCCTGGGCTTTCTGGCCATGGCAGCGCTGGCGCTGGCACCCGGGGCCACACCGCCCAGCGCGGCCGGCTGACCGACGATCACTCCCATCCCGACCGTGACGTCGGAACCGACGCTGCCGCCAACCCAACCACCACCACCGCCCACTGAGACACCACCCGGCCCCAGCCCTGAGCCGACGCCAACGACGGTGCCAACCGAGCCGCCGCCGTCGCCCGTTCCCTCCAGCACACCGTCACCTACGGAGACGCCGCTGCCGACGGACACGCCCAGGCCCACCGCCACGCCCAGGCCCACCGCCACGCCCATGCCGCAACCCACAGCTACACAGGCACCCGGACCGACCTCGACGCTCGCCCCTGTGCCCACCAGCTCTCCCAGCAGCCGCCCAACGGAGGGCCAGCCGACCCTGGCCATGCCCACGGCTACCTCCGCACCCACCCCTCCCGTTTTCTCGCCGACGCCAACGAGTCGCGGTGTCTCCGACATCGCTTCCCCGCACCCCACCGGCCAGGCCGCCCTGCTGCCGGACTCGGGTGACTGCCAGGGCGGCGCGGCCGAACACGGCGAGAGAGCTGCGCAGGCGGCAGCCGGTACCGCATGGGGGACTCTGCCACTGGCCCTGGTACCGCTTGCGCTCGTTCTGACCGGAGTGCTGTTGCTGCTCTGCCGGCGCAGGGGGGAGCGCCGGTAGCCCCCCCTGCCGTCACGCCATCCTCCTGGGTGGCGGAGACGATCTGCCGTGCGGGACGTGCCCGTGCGGGGAGTGCCCGTGCGGACGCCCCCGTCCGCCGCGATGCGTGCGGCGCATCGGCAGATTCACCTTGAGGCAGTTGCGCAGGGGCGAAGGACTCAGAGGATCCAGCGCCGGTGGATATTCCAGGCGCTGGCCGCGAAAAGCAGCAGGCAAAACAGGGACAGGACGGCCAGGTTCAGCCACAGCGGCAGGGCGTTCAGCCCGCGAATGGCCCCATGCAGCACATCGACGCCGTACGTCAACGGCAGGAGGTAGGACAGAGGGCGCAGGAACACCGGCAGCGCGCTGACCGGGAAGAACAAGCCGCAGAGAAAGAGCATCGGAAAGCGGAAGAAGTTGGAAAAGGTCTGCGCCTCAAAGACCTCGCTGACCGAGATGGCGATGAACAGGCCCAGGAAGGTCGAGGAGATCGCGATCAGGACGATCGCCAGCAGCACGAGGCCCCAGTGCACCTGCGAGAGGTCGGCCAGGAAGGCCGCCAGGGCAATCGGGACCAGGGCGTTGGCGACGCCGAAGAGGATGGCGCCGGCGGTCTTGGCCAGCATGAGCACTTCCAGGGGAATGGGCGCGAGCAGCAGCCGCTCGAAGGAGCGGCTCCGTTTCTCAAAGGTGATCGTCACGGCCAGCAGGGAAGTGGTGCCGAATAGGATAGAGACCGCCACCACGCCCGGCAACAGTAGGTGGCGAACTTGCGCCCCGCGGCCTCGGCCAGGCCAAAGGACTCTAGCAGCTCCGCCGCCCGGGCCCGGCGCGCGCTCAGGCCCATCCCGTACAGCGCCGCGCAGAAGGTGAGGTTGTCGCGTCCGCTCAGCTCCGGGTAGAGGTTGCTCTCGTCGGGGACAACGCCGATGAGATGCTGGATGGACTTGGGGCGACGGGTGGTCTCCAGGCCGTGGATGCGAATCGTCCCCGCATCCGCCCGGGCCAGGCCGATGAGCAGGTTGATCGTGGTGGTCTTGCCGGCGCCGTTGGGGCCCAGGAAGCCAAAGATCTCCCCCGACCGCACTTCGAAGGAGAGCCCGTCGACGGCGGTGACCCGTGGGAAGCGCTTGGTCAGTCCGGTGACCTCGATGCAGAGCGGTTGTTCGCTCGGATTCCTGGCTGGCGCGGAAGGCAGGGCACTCGTCGCTGATCGGCGCGGTCGCATGCGATCCGACGAGGCCTCGGCCCACCGTTCGTGGTGCATCGGCATCGCTTCCCTCCCGGTTCAGCGCCGCCCGCGTCGCTGCCGGCGCCAGCGGAACCCGCCTGCCCGCGGACGCCGAGTCCCCCACGAGGACGGTCTCTGCGCGGCAGCGATCCGCCCCTGCAGACATTCCGTGGCCAGGTCTAGCAGCCGCAGACCGACCTCCCGGCCCACATGCGCCAGGGCCGCCCCAAGGGCCAACCCGAGCTTGCGGGCCGGCGGCGACGCCACAGGAGCCAGGGCAGCCGGCGGTACATGTACGGTGATGGTCTGTCCCTGCCGGCCAGCGGGCTGACCGTCAGGGCCGGCGGCGAGCACGTCCTGCGAGGCCGCGGCCGGGGCCGCCTGCTCGACAAGCACGATGGCCCCCTGCGGACAGACATCGACGCAGGTTCCGCAGTCGGTGCAGCGTTCCACGACGACACGCGCGCTAGCATCCTGGACCGTCAGCGCCTGGCTCGGGCAGGCCTCCACGCAGGCTGCACAGCCGGTGCAGCGATCATGATCGATCTGGATCATGGCATTTCCACCTCCTTTCGCCGCGAACCCACCGCGATCAACTCCCCTCCTCTGTCCCCTGCCAAGACGCGCACCTGGCACTCTGTACACGTCCCGACTGCTACCTGTTCAGCAGGCGCGGGCGCACCTCCGCCCACAGGCGGTGGAGCGCGGCAGCCGCAGGGGCGCTCCCATCGGCCGTGATCGGCCGACCCTGGACCATGGCCCGCGTCACCGCCGGGTCAAAGGGGATGCGGGCAAGCACTTCGATTGCCTCGTCCGCGCAGTAGCGCTCGATCGACCCGGCTTGCTGGGGACTCAGGTCGGCCTTGTTCAGGCACACCACCACCGGGACCCGAAAGTGCCGGGCCACCCCGACGATTCGCTCCAGGTCATGAAAGCCGGCCACGGTGGGTTCGGTGACGACCAGGGCCAGGCCGGCCCCCGAGAGGGAGGCAATGACCGCGCAGCCGATCCCCGGCGGGCCGTCCACCAAGAGCAGATCGGCCCCTGCCTCCTCGGCCAGCCCGCGGGCCTTTTCCTTGACCATGGCCACCAGCTTGCCGGAGTTCTCCCGGCCGGCCCGCAGGGTCCCGTGGACGAGCGGACCGTAGCGGCTGCGGGAGAGCAGCCAATACCCGTCCAGGGCATCCTCCATCCGGATGGCCTCAGCCGGACACTGGTAGAGACAGACGGCGCACCCCTCGCAGAGCACATCGTCCACCGCGTAGGCCTCCCCGGCGACGATAGCCCCGAAGCGACAGACCTCGGCACAGCGGCCGCAGGCGGTGCACAGGGCCGGGTCCACGATGGCCTCCTTGCCGCCGTGGAAATCGGACCGTGCCTCGACCTCGGCCCCGACGACCAGCTCCAGGTTGGCCGCGTCGACGTCGGCGTCCGCCAGGACGAGCCGCATCTCCTGCGCCGCCAGGTGCGCCAGCGCTGCGGCGACCGTCGTCTTCCCGGTCCCTCCTTTGCCGCTGAGGATGACCAGCTCCTTCGCCACGCTAATCCTCCTCGGCCTGCCCGGCCTGCCGACGAATGGCGCCGAACAGGCCCTGGAAGTCCTTCCGGTAGTCAGGCAGGGCCTCGAGCAGCGGCTGCCCCCGGGCATAGGCCTCGGCGATGCGCCGGTCGAAGGGGATGCGCAGCAGGACGGGCAGGCCCTCCTCTGCACAGTACACGTCCACACCCGCATCGCCGATGCCATCGCGGTTGATGATCACACCCACCGGCAGGCCCAACGCGCGGGCCACACCGACGGCCAAGCGCAGGTCGTGCAGGCCAAAGGGCGTCGGCTCGGTCACCAGGAGGACGAAATCGGCCCCGTGCATGCTGTGCACCACCGGGCAGGCCGTGCCCGGCGGGGCATCGACGACGACCACCCCCGCGTGCGCGCGGGCCCATTCTTTGAGGCGTGCGATGAGCGGGCTGGCCATCGCCTGGCCCACGTCGAGCACGCCGTGGGCGAAGCGGATCGGACCGGCCCAACCCCGCTCCAAGACGCCGGTGCGGCGCGGGATCTCGCGGATGGCCTCTTCCGGGCACTCCAGTGCACATCCGCCACAGGAATGGCACAGCTCGGGAAAGACCAGCACCGTCGGCCTCTCCCCCCCCCGTGCGGCGGGAAGGGCCAGGATCGCGTGGTACTGACAAACGACGCCGCAGCGCCCGCAGCCGGTACAGCGTTCCAGGTCCACCTCGGGAATGAGGGGCGCGAACTCCTCCTGTTCGGCGATCGCCGGCTGAAGGAACAGATGTACGTTGGGCGCCTCGACGTCGGTGTCCAAGAGAAAGACGTCTCTTCCGGCACGCTCCTCGGCCAGGGCCTGGGCCAGGGCGATCGCGACCGTGGTCTTCCCGGTCCCCCCCTTGCCGCTGGCAACGACAATTTGCATCGCATCCCCCGGGTTCGCGTGAGCCTCACGTCCTGAAAAGCAACGGTGAGGCGGCTCCGGCCCGCCCGTGCGTCCGGCGTTTCATTGCTCGTCCCCAGCCCCCTGGCGCGGCCGCCTCACGTAGAACCGCTGTCCCGCGTACGTAGTTTCCACAAGCATGCCCTGGTCCAGGAGCGGCTGCACGGCAGACCAGTCCTGTCCCGAACGGTTCAGGAGGTGCTCCACCGCCTCCCGGCGCAGCGGGTGCACCGCCGCGATGCTCAGCAAGTCCTCCTCCACATTCCCGGTAGCGGCAAAGGCGTTGCCCTCGTACCCCACCAGCAGCTCGACCCGCTCCGCGGCGTCGGCCAGACGCTGATAGGCCCGCTGGAGGATGTCCTCGGCCGGCGCGTGCACCCACGGCTCGGCCGGCGGCCGGGTCGGGACCGACAGGTAGGCCACCGACGGCCGCAGCCTGGCCAGAACGCGGGCCACGGCCTCGAGCTGCTCCGCGCCGTCGTTGGCGCCGGCGACCAGCATGGTCTCGGTGACCAGTTGCCCCGTGAACGACACGGCGAACTCCTCCATACCCTGCAAGATGGCGGCCAGCCGCAGGTGGCCATGCGGCCGATTGACCCGCCGCCAGGTCTCTTCATCGGCTGCGTCCACCTTCAGCGAGACCCAATCGGCGCGCTGCAGCGCCACCCGCACGTCCTGGTGCTGGACAAGAGAGCCGTTGCTGATCACCGCGATAGGCCGGCCCAGCTCCCGCAACAGGGCAATGATCCGACGCAGATGGATGTCCAGCGTCGGTTCGCCGTCGGGGACCAGGGCCACATAGTCGATCGTTTCGCCGGCCTCTTGCACCTGCGCGAGCCTGGCGCGTGCGGCGCGCCAGACCTCGTCCGGTTCCCAGAAGGACCGGCGCGCCACACGCAGACGGTCGGTGCGCCCCACCTGGCAGTAGACGCAGGAGTAGGTACACACCTTGGGCGGGACGTGGTTGATGCCCAGGCTCCGACCCAGCCTCCTGGAGGGGACCGGGCCAAACGCGATCATCCGCGGGTCATGCGCGCGCCGCACTTGGGGCACGCTTTCTCATAGCAGGGCTGGCCGACTTGGTGCGGCTCGCGGTGCCCGCACTGCGGGCAGACGCACTCCCCACCCGGCCCGGCAGCCTGGCGACCGCCCATCCGACCGGGGCCGCTGCCCCGGCCGCGGCCGGCGCCGCCACCCCGGCGGCCCCCGCCGCTGCCCTGACCGCCACGTCCTTGGGCCATCTGGATCACCTCCTTGTCTGTTGCTTCGCATACCGGACCGATTCCGTTCCGCAGGAGCAAGCTTGCCGCGCCCCTACGTCCTGTTCTCATCCCCTATGGCACCCGGTGGAGCCTCTGTGCCGTCCTTGGCGCAGTCGGCGATGGCCGCCCGCAGCGTGTCGACCGCCAGCACGGCGCAGTGGGCGTGCTCCTCGGGCAGGCCATCCAGCGCCGCGGTCAGATCCTCCGCCGTGATGGCGGCGGCCTCATCCAGCGACAGCCTCTCGACCATCTGAGTCAGTTTGCTGCCGCAGGCCACAGTGGGACCGCAGCCATCGGTGATGAAAGCAGCCTTGACAATCCGCCCTTCGCTCAGCCGCAGGTAGATCTCCATCGTGTCGCCGCACAGGCCCAGGGCATGCCCGACACCGTCCGGGCCCATGATAATGCCCTCGTTCCTGGGATGGTAGCACTCCTCGACGACCTTGTCCGAGAAGTATGACCGGGCCTCCTGGATGACCTGTTCCTGGAGTTCGGCCATTGCGCGCTCGAAATCGTCCGACATGGATCGTCACCTACTCTGGTGTCAGCCCGTCCAGGCGGGCGCGGGCCTCGTCCAACTGCCGCTGCAGCAGCTCGACCTCTTCGCGCAGCCGGCCGGCTTCGTCCTTCTCGTACATGCTCCCGGCGGCGGGCGCCCCGTGGCCGTGAGCCAAGCTCTCGCGGCACGCGCCGGCCCCCCGCAGCGCGCCGCGCAAGTACTGCTCGAGTGCATGGCGCACCGTGCCGGAGGCGCCGGTCACCGGCTCGATGCCGTACTGCTCGAAGAAGGCAATGGCCCGCCCGCCCATGCCCCCGGTGAGCATGACATCCGCGCCCTGCTGATGAATGAACTGCGGCACGACGCCAGGGGCATGCTGAGCGTAGTACGGGTTCTGCACAACCTGGACCTGCCGGACCTGGCCGTCCTCGACGTCGACGAGCACGTAGTAAGGGCAGCGCCCAAAGTGCGGGCTGACCACGCTGTGCAGGCCGGTGGCGTCATCCGCAGAGATAGCGACGCGCACGGTTTACTCCTCCTGTAGTCGGTCGAGTTGCTCGGTCACCTGGGCCAGCTGTTGGCGCAGCGCGCTGACGGTCTGCTGCAACCTGGCGATGGTTTCCTCCCGGGATGGTTCGGGCCCGGTGGTGGGAGTTGGCGGCACCATCCTGGCTCCGCCACCCTGGCCCCGTCCCCGCCCACCGGCCTGGGCTGCGGGTAGGTGTCCCGCCTGAAATGCAGCGACGGCCTCGCGCACGGTCCCGCCGGAGAACAGATACGCCGGCACGCCGGAAGCCTGGAAGACACCCATGGCGTTGGGCCCGACCTGGCCCGTCACCACGGCCTGGGCACCGCGCTGGATGACGAACTGGGCAGCCTGGATTCCGGCTCCGCCGGAGGCCCCGCGGGCGGGGTTATCGACCGCCTCCCACTGCATGGTGTCCGTGTCGACAAAGACATAGCTCGTGCAGCGCCCAAAGACGGGACTGGCCGGCGCGTCGAGCTCCGCACCATCGGCTGTTACGACGATCCGCATGATCTCCTCCTGCTGCGCTACCTGGTCCCTTGGCCCCCGCGAGCCGGGGCATGGGGAAAGATCGGTGTTGTCTTGACTGCCGGCGTGCGCCTGACCACCTGCTCGGCAATCGGCGCGAATGGCTCGGTCGGATAGTCCTCGATCTCCCCGGCATCACAGAGCCGGGACAACTCCGGATCGAGCGGTATCTGCCCCAGGACCGCCGTGCCGATCTGCCGCGCCGTGTGCGCGGCCTGGCTGGGGCCAAAAACCTCGATGCGCTCGCCGCACCGGGGGCAGGTCGCGTGGCTCATGTTCTCGACCACGCCAAGGATGGGCACCCGCATCTGCTGGGCCATGCGCGCCGCCTTGCGCACCACCATCCCGGCCAGGTCCTGGGGCGAAGTGACCAGGACCACTCCGTTGAGAGGGATGGACTGCATAACCGTCAACGAGGCATCCGACGTGCCAGGCGGCAGGTCCACCAGCAGGAAGTCCAGTGCTCCCCAGGAGACGTCGTTCCAGAACTGCTGGATGGCGCCGCCGATCAGGGGCCCGCGCCAGATGACGGCCTCGTCCTCGTTGGGCAGGAGCAGGTTGATGGACATCAGGCGGATGCCGCTCCGCGTTTCCACCGGCACAATGCCCAGCGGTCCCATCACGGGGGTCCGCTGAACCCCAAAGATCTTGGGCTGACTGGGGCCGGTGATGTCGGCATCCAGCACGCCCACGCACTTCCCCTGGCGGTTCAGCGCCGTGGCCAGCAAGGCCGTGACCAGCGACTTGCCGACCCCTCCCTTGCCGCTCAGCACCGCGATGACGTGGTCGACCCGATTCTGCGGCCTGGACTGCGCCAGGGCCTCGTCGGCCCTGGACAGGAAGGCCGCGCGCTCCTCCTGGCTCATCTCCACCGTTTCGACCCGGATCTCCAGCCCCGTGCCGACCCCGGCCGCCGCCTGTTGCACCCCACGCACGAGGTCTTCCTGGATGGGTATCTTCTTGGCCGGCAGCGCCAGCGCGATATGGATGGCGTTGCTCTCCACGCGGGCGTCCCTGATCATCCCAAGTGAGACCAGGTCGCGGCCTAGCTCCGGGTGGACGACACCGCGCAGCGCATCGAGAAGTTGCTCACGGGTAACCATGCTCTCTCCTTGACGAAGCGATTGCCCATACCTCCTCCACGGGAGGCAGAAGGCGATGTTCGCACGACCTCGGGTCCACCTGCCCGCATGCGGCCGGGCGCCTGGGGCGGGTGCCGTTGCGGCGAGCGTCGGCACCCGCCCCATCAGGATCTCACCGGTGCGCTACTCCTGCTTCTCCAGTTCCTGGAGACGCTGGCTGATGGCGTCCAGCTGCTGCTGCAGCCAGGCGGCCTGCTGCTTCAGGTAGCCGGCCTCCTGCTCAACAGGGGGTGGGGCAGCCACCGGGCCATACGCCCAGGGCGGCGCGTACCCGGCACGGGCCCATCCCGGCAGGCCGGTGGCATAGTACCAGTGCCGCCAGCGGTTGCCGCGGCCCCAACCACCACCGCCCCAGCCCACACCCCGACCGGGCACCGGGTTGGCGTAGCCGGGCACACCCGCACCGGCACAGTAGCCGGCCGCACGGCCCGTCATCGGGCCCATGCCACGCGGCCCAGTCCGATCTCCACCAGGCATTTCGTTCACCTCCTTTTCGATCCACTGCTCAGCGTTATGTCTCTCTCGCATCGGGCGGGCCTCGCCACGGGGCCGGCGGGCGCGCTACCACCGGGCCCAGCGGCCGACCCGTCCCACCCTCGCACCGCGGCCGCGACCGCATCGCCGGGCGCGGCCAGCGCCCATGGGCAAACTCGTTGACCGGCCTGGAAGCATTCCCCCAGCCACGGCGCGAGCAGGCGTTCGGCCCCAGACGGGCCGGCCCTGCCAACCGGCGTAGCCAGAAGGGACCTGCCCACCCACGGGAAGCACCAGTGCGCAGTATCCCTCACCGCGACCGGTCATGGGTCCCTGTCCTCGCGGTCCGGTACCATCGAATCCTGGCATCTCATTCACCTCCTCTCGGCCCTGCCGAATCCTCATGATGTTCTCCCTGCCCCTTGTCCATGTGCTGGCGGTAGGCGGCCAGGAGCTGCGCGACCCGTGCCTGCGTCTCTTCCAGGTCGCTCACCCAGCCGGCCAGGACCTCGTCGCCCAGGGCAGTCAGCCGGTATACCCGCCGCGGCGGGCCCTGGGTCTGCTGCTCCTCCCAGGAGGAAGCAAGCCACCCGCGGGCCTCCATCTCGTTCAACGCCCGGTAGACAATGGCGGGATGCAATCCGCCCAGCCCAAAGCCCTCCAACTTCTCCAGCAGAGTGTAGCCGTGCGTGGAGCCATAGTGCAGCAGAAGCAGTAGGGTGGGCTCGAGCATCCGCACCGCCCGTCTGTTGTGCCCCCAGCGCCGGCCATACTGTCCTGGCATCTCATCGTCCTCCTACCGGGCTATTATACCACACTATTCACATTTTGTCAATAGATGATTTTATACTAATGCAGATTTGTCACGATGAGTTCCTGTGACCAGGGAGTATCCGCCGCCCAGGCGGCGGCCACCAGCACCGGCCTGCCCTCACCACTCCCGGTACGACTCGCTCATCCGGCGGTACTCGAGGAAGGGCTCCCCCATGAGCTTGGCCGCCAGGATGACCTGGCAGCACTCCTCCAGGGCGCTGGTCCACTGAAAGGCCTCGTCCAGCGTCTGCCCGGTGGCGAAGCTGCCGTGGCCGCGCAGCAGCACCAGCTTGTACTCCCGCAGCATGGCGGCGACCGCCGTGGCCATCTCCTTGCTCCCCGAGGCCATCTCCACCGCGATCACCGGCACGCGCTTCAGCAGGTAGGACCCCTCGTTGTCGATGGGCACGATCTCGTCGCGGCTGAGGGATAGGGCTACGGCAACGCGCGGGTGGGCGTGGACTACGGCCAGGGCCGATGTGGCCCGGTAGATGGCCTTGTGCACGATCAGCTCGCTCGAGGCCAGCACGAGCGCGCTGTCGTCCTTCTCCAGGCTCGTCTCGATCAGGTCGTCCGGCTGGAGCCGGCCCAACATGGCCCCGCGGCGCTTGATGATCACCCTGTCGCCGAAACGGATGCTGATGTTGCCGCCGTGGGAGCTGATCAGCTGGGCGACGTACATGTCCCGGCCGATGTCGCGGAACTGCTCATAGATGCGCTGATCGACCATAGCTCCAACTCCTCCAGCTTCCTGCGCGCCGGCACGCCCTGCGCATCCCAGCCGCGGGCCCGGTAGTACTCCGCCAGCATAGGCGCCAGGTGGGTCACCCAGCCCTGGCTGGGGCCGGCCGGCACTGGCTCCTCCAGCAGTCGTCGCGGCAGCGTGTCGTCGGCCGCGGAAAAGCCCTCGCGCAGGTTGTAGAGCCGTTCCAGGTTCCAGACGCGCTCGCCCACGCGGATCAGCCCGTCGGTGGACTCGTCCAGCCCCGCCACGGCGTTCAGGGCACGCGCCAGGTACTCCATCGAAACGGCCAGGTGGGCGAATTTGCAGACCACCAGCGAGTCGATCGCCGCGGCCACGTTCTGCTGTAGGATGACGTGGCCGGCCTTGCCCTGGACCTGGAAGCGGTCGATCCGCTTGGGCAGGCCCAGGAGTTCCAGGCCCAGCATGTTGCCGCGCATGTGGCACCCACCGCGGTTGGAGGTGGCGTAGAGCAGCCCCTGCCCCTGCATGCCGCGCGGGTCATAGGCCGGCAGCTCCAGGCCCTTGACGTTCATGGAGAGGTCCGGCCGGCCGTGCCCGGCGGCGAAGCGGCGGCTCCCCTCGGCCAGCTCGTCGCCCAGGCCGCGGCGGTAGGCGATGTCGCTGATCGTCGGGGCCAGCAGGTCGGCCCGACCGAAGCGCAGCGCGCTGTCGACCTGGCCCAGCTCGGCCAGCTCCATGGCGCAGGCGATGGTCGAGCCGGTGGAGATGGTATCCAGCCCCAGGTCGTTGCACAGGGCATTGGCCTCGATGATCGCCGGCAGGTCGTCGATGCCGCACTGAGCGCCCAGAGCCCAGAGGGACTCGTACTCCGGGCCCGCACCCTCGACGCGCGCCGTCCTGCTGACGCGCGTGCAGCGGATCGGGCAGGACCAACAGCCCTTCTTTCCCACCAGGTAGCCCTCCTGCAAAGCCTCGCCGGAGATGCGTGCCGCTCCCTCGAACTGGCTCTCTCGGAAGTTGCGCGTGGGCAGGGCCCCGAAGAGGTTGACGATGTTCACCAGCACGGCAGTGCCGAATTCGGGCAGAGCCTGGCTGGTCAGCGGGCTGGCCGTCAGCACCTTGCGGCTCTCGTACATCAGGAACTTGAGCCGCTGCGGGTCGGCGATGGAGGGACGGCGCTCCCCGGAGACGACGATCGCCTTCAGGTTCTTGCTGCCCAGCACCGCCCCCGCACCCCCGCGGGCCAGGCTGCGCTCGCCGTCGCTCATGATGGCAGCGATGCGACAACGGTTCTCCCCGGCCGGCCCGATGCACAGGACACTGCGCCGGCCGGCGCGCTGGCCCAGCGCCACCGTGGTCTCGGCCACGCGCCGACCCCACAGCTGCCCCGCGTCGTGCAGCACCACGCCACCGGGGGCAACCTCCAGCCAGGCCGGCCCTTCAGCGCGGCCGCAGATCACCAGGGCATCGTAGCCGGCCCGCTTTAGCAGCACGCCCCAGTGCCCGCCGGCGTTGGCGTCCAAGATCGTTCCGGTCAGAGGGCTCTTGGTGCTGACCGAGAAGCGGCTGCCGGTGTAGTAGCCGCTGGCCGTCAGCGGGCCGGTGGCAAAGATCAGGGCGTTCTCTGGGGCCAGGGGTTCCACCCCCGGACCGACCAGATCCCACAGCAGGCGGGCCCCCAGCCCGCGCCCACCCAGAAACAGCCTCGCCTGCGCGCCGTCCAGCGGACTGGTCTCGACCGCGCCGGTAGTCAGATCCACGTGCAACACGCTGCCGGTCCAGCCATGCATGGCCCATCCTCCTGGGCCGGAATGCGACGCCGGCCGGCACCTTTATCCAGGCAGCCCTCGACCCGCCCAAGAGCCGCTACATGTCCAGGGCTCGGCGCACCGTGCGCAGCACGGTAGTGGCATCGTACGGCTTTTGCAGGAACCCGCGCGCCCCCCACATAGACAGCTCGGTCTGGTCCTCCTCGCTGTAGCCGCTGGAGAAGAGGACCTTGACCCCGGGAGAGATCTCCTGCAGCCTCTGGCAGGCATCCCGCCCGCCCATGTGCGGCATGGCCACATCCATCACGACCAAATCGATCTTCTTGCCGTGGTCGCGGTATACCTCGAGGGCCTGCACCCCATCTTCAGCCAGGAGCACCGTGTACCCGCCGCGCTCCAGGATGCGTTGCAGGACCTGCCGCACGGCCGTCTCGTCATCCACTACCAGGACTGTCTCGCTGCCGCCAGGGACCGCCAGCACCGGCGGTGGGGCACTCGTGGCCGGCTCCTTGCGGGCCGGGAGGTACACTTGGAAGACAGACCCCTGCCCCGGCTCGCTCTGGACGCGCACTGTGCCGCCGTGACCGTGCACGATGCCGTAGACGATCGCCAGGCCCAGCCCCCGCCCCTGGTCCTTGGTGGTGTAGAACGGCTCGAAGATGCGCCGCAGGACGGCCGGCGCGATACCGCTCCCCGTGTCGGCCACACTCAGCAGCACATACTCGCCAGCGGGCAGGTCCGCATCGGCCAACCCCTCCTCGGCCGCGACCGCCACCTTCTCCGTCGCGATCGTCAGTTTCCCTCCCTGTGGCATGGCGTCGCGCGCGTTCAGACAGAGGTTCAGGAGGGTCTGGTGAAGCTGGCCGGCGTCGCCGCGCACAGCCGGGAGGTCGGGGGCCAACTGCAGCTCGATATTGATCGATTTGTCGATGGTGTGGCCGAGGAGATCGGCCACCTCGCGTGCCACGATGTTAACATCGAGCGGCTCCATCTCCACGTGCGGGCTGCGCCGGGCAAAGGTGAGCAGGTGGCGCGTCAGGTCGGCAGCCCGACCCGCGGCGTGCATGATCCGCCCCAGGTCCTGGTAGAGCGGGCTGTCCGGCGGCAAGTCCTGCTGCACCAGCGAGGCATGGCCCAAGATGCCGGTCAGGATGTTGTTAAAGTCGTGGGCGATGCCCCCGGCCAGCGTGCCGATGGCCTCCATCTTCTGCGCCTCCCGGAGCTGCTCCTCGGCCCGCCGACGCTCGGTGATGTCGCGCACCATGGCCAGGACCAGTTCCTGCCCGCCGATCTCCAGCAGCGTCGTGCTCACCTCCACCGGAACGCGCGTGCCGTCCCGGCGCACGTTCTCCGCTTCCAGACGCACGCCGCCCCTGATCAGTTCACCCTGGATGATCTCCGGCAGCCTGTCGCGCACCTCAGGGGGCACGATGTCGGCCACGCTCAACTGCAGCAGCTCCTGGCGCGTATACCCCAGGAGCTGGCAGGCCCGTTCGTTCGCCTCCAGGACGCGCCCGTCCAGCGTTTCCAAGAAGACGGCATCGTTGGCCTGGTCGAAGAGGGCGCGGTACTTTTCCTCGGAATCGCGCAGCGTCTGGTAGAGCCGGCCTGCTCGACAGCCACGGCTACCTGGTCGGCAATGGTGGCCAGTAGTAGCTGATCGTCCTCTTCGTAGGCATAGGCGCTGTAGGACTGGATGGCCATCACCCCGATAAGCCGCTCCCCAACGCACATCGGCACCCCCAGCCAGGAGCGGGGCAGCGCCATGGTGCCGTAGAGAACCGCCTCGGGCAGGTGCCCCTGCTCCTGGGCCAGGTCGTGGATGAGGAGGGGCTTTCTCTCGCTGATGACACGCGAGGTCAGCCCGATACGAGCATCCATGCGCTCGGCGGGCTGCCGCACGCCCGCGTCGACCTGGATGCGGAAATCGAGCTCCTGGGCAGCCTCGTCGTAGAGTGCGATGAAGAAGGATTCGGCCGGGAAAATGGCGGTGGTCTCCCGGTAGACGACCTCCAGCAGCTCGTCCAGGCGCAGGGTAGCCCCAACCGCCCGGGCGATCCGGTTGACCGCCGCCAGGCGTTCGGCCCGCTGGCGGGCCTCGCCGAAGAGCCGGGCGTTGCGGATGGCAATGGCTACGTGGGTGGCGAACAGAGCCAGCAGCTCGGCGTCGGCTGAGGAGAAGACGTGGGGTATTTCCGCCACCACGCTCAGGACACCCAGGAACTCCCCTCCCCAACGCACCGGCGCGCTGATGGCCGCCACGTTGGGCAGACCGTTGTGCACCGCCGCGCGCCCTTCCCAGCTCCAGTAGTCCTCCACAAAGAGCGGCTTGCCCTCCACCCAGGCCTTGCCGGAAAGGCCCTCGCCGCGGTGCAGGACCGTGCCGATGGCCGGCTGTCCCGCGCCGACGCCCAGGACCCACTCCAGTAGGTCGCGATCGGGCTGATACAAGTAGAGCCCCCCACCGCTCCCGCCCAGCAGCTCCACCGACTGCCGGGCGATCGACTGCAGCAGGATCTCCAGGTCCAGTTGCGCCGTGAGCTCGATTCCCACCCGCCGCAGCGCATCCAGTTGGGCGTTGCGCTGCCGCAGCATCTCCTCTGTCTGCGCAGCAGCGATGACCTTGCCGGTGAGAGAGTAGGTCATCAGGAGCACCATGCCCAGACAGGCGTACTCCATCGTGTAGAGGAACTGGTAGAGGCCCATGGAGACGGCCGTGTCGTTGATGGCGCCGACGAAGAAGCAGGCCAGCGCTGCAAGCATAGGGCCGGCCTCGCGGCGATGTCCACGGCGGTAGATGCGGATGGTGAGCACGAGGATGTAGATGAACAGCGCAATGCCCAGGATGCTCTGCAGATCTCCCAGCGGTCCCTGGGCCACTTCGTAGTAGACGACGTTCAGCCCAAGAGGCAGCGATATCTCCTTGATCAGTGGCTGGTCTGTGGCCCAGTACAGGCCCGTGGGATCCAGCAGACCCGCGATCGCTGCCAGGTGGAAATAGACCGTGGCGACCTGCACCACGACCCTGGACGGGCGCGTGACCTCCCCGGTCTGGGCGAAATAGTCCAGCACGAACCAGGCGAAGGCGGCGCTGGCCAGGGCCAGCGCGGCGACCTGCCAGCGCTGCCAGAGCATGCCCTCGGCCACCGAGGTCGACCGGTACAGGCCGACGCAGAAGCAGTCGTACAGCCCCATGGCCAGCGCAGCCAGCGCGAACATCAGGTGTTCGCGGTGCTGCCGCCGGCCCAAGTACATGACCAGGTTGTAGAAGGCCACGTACAAGGTCAGGCCGGCGATGCTTACCACGGGCAGAGCGAGCGCGTTCATGGGACTCCCCAGCTGGAATCGGCCTCCTACACTGCCCAACTGCTGCCGTCATTATACTACCTGACAGGTAAGGGAGCAAGCCCGATGGCCTGCGACCAGCCCCTATCATAGCACGCTCGACCATGCGTCAGAGCCCGCCGTTGGAGCACCTACCGCCGGAGGCCGCTACTGACAGTCCCGACACACCGACAGGTCCGGTTCTACGCGCCCATGGATATAACGGACGCCCGGGTGCAGCCGCTCGCGGGGAATGCGCCGGTAGGCGCAGGGGTACCCCGAGTCCCACCATCGGCTGCGCGGCACGATGTATGCGGAGGCGTGGTCCACATTGCACTCGGAGATCAGCACGGAGTCAGCCTCGACCTCCTCGACGTAGGCGACGTGCCCCCCCTCAAAGGCACCGTTGGCCCACGGCGGGAAGACCACAACGGCCCCCGCGGCTGGCTCCCCGTCCACCTGGAAGCCACAGAGACTGGCGGCCTGCGGCCAGTTCACGGCCAGGCCGTAGTCGTCGCGGAACCAGGGCAGGTCTGGCCGCATCTCCTTGGCGTACCAGGTGCAGACGGCGCGGGGGTAGTGGTTGGCGTCGCTGACGCCGGGGCACTCTGGCGGGAGGGGCTCCCAGGCGGGCGCCGGGGTCGGCTCGGGTCGCGGCGGCGGCCGGCCGGCCGGGGCCCACTGCTCGGCCGCCGGAAGCACTGCCCCGCCGTGCGCCGGGGGCAGCTGCAGGCGCAGACGCGTCGGCAGGGGCACGGCTGGCG
>CAZTIG010000013.1:0-82591 GCA_964613665.1 uncultured Chloroflexia bacterium | reverse complement strand
GCGCTCAACGTCGTGCCCAAGCCGACGCTGGTGTGGGACCCGGCCGACCAGGCCCAGGAGTACTCCCTGCAGATCGCCACCGAGCCCACCTTTGCCGCCCCCGTCGTCGACCTCGGCGGCATCCTGACCACCACCCACACCCTGCAGGACCCCCTCTCCCTGGCCACCTGCTACTTCTGGCGCGTCCAGGGCGAGAACGCCTGCGGCCCCGGCGACTGGGCCCTGCCCTTCCGCTTCGCCACCGTCGCCCTGGGCCTCATCTTCCAGGACGACATCGAGTCCGGCGGCGGCAACTGGAGCCACCAGGCCGTCCAGGGCACCGACCACTGGGCCATCTCCACCGCCCAGTCCCACAGCCCCACCCACTCCTGGTTCGTCCCCGACGACGCCGTCGTCACCGACAGCCGCCTCTGGAACACCACCGCCCTCCCCATCGGCGCCGGCAGTACCCTGACCTTCTGGCACCGCTACCAGTTCGAGGGCACCGCCTACGACGGCTCCGTCCTGGAGATCTCCACCAACGGCGGCGGCACCTGGACCGACCTGGGCCCCTACATCACCGCCAACGGCTACAACGGCACCATCTCCTGCTCCTACAGCAACCCCCTCTGCGGCCGCCAGGCCTGGACCGGCGACCTGACCACCTGGACCCAGGTCGCGGTCGACCTGAACTCCTTCGCCGGCCAGAACGTCAACATCCGCTGGCGCATCGGCTGCGACTCCTCCATCAGCGACATCGGCTGGTACATCGACGATGTCGAGATCACCGCCCCGCTGCCACCCAACCCCGCCCCCGGCGTGCTGGCCGTCGTCCCCGACCAGGGCACCCCCTTCGCCCCCACGCCGGTGACCATCTCCGGCCACGACTTCCTGCCCACCCCGGTCGTCCTGCTCGACAGCACCGTGCTCCTCTCGCTGACCTATGTCAGCTCCAGCACCCTCCAGGCGGTCGTGCCGGCCGGCCTGACCGTGGGCACCTACGACCTCACCGTCATCAACCCCGACTGCCAGGGCGACACCCTGGTCGACGCCTTCACCATCGTCGGCTGCCCGCCGCCCCAGGTGACGCTGGAGACGAGCAGCCCGGTGACCTTGGGCCAGCCGATGTACTTTACCGCCACCGTCGTCTCCGGCACCGCCCCCTACACCTACTCCTGGGACATGGGCGGCCCCGGCTACGGCGCCGGGCTGGACACGGCCACCCCGGTCTATACCTACACCGCCCCCGGCAACTTTACCGCGACGGTGTGGGTGCAGGACGCCTGCGGCACGACCGCGGTCGGCGACCTGGTCACCGTCGCCTGCACCGCGCCCACGGCGAGCTTCGTCTCCGACAGCCCGGTCGAGTTGGGCCAGGCCATGCACTTTACCTCCACCGTGACCGGCACCGGCCCCTTCAGCTACACCTGGGATTTCGGCGACGGCCTGGGCACGAGCAGCGAGCCCCACCCGGCCTACACCTACACCGCGGCCGGCGACTACACCGTCACCCTGACCGTGGACGGGCCCTGCGGCACCGCCGCTTTCAGCGACGTCGTCACCGTGCTCGCCTGCGTCTCGCCCACGGTGAGCTTCGTCTCCGACAGCCCGGTCGAGTTGGGCCAGGCCATGCACTTTACCTCCACCGTGGCCGGCAGCGGGCCCTTCAGCTACGACTGGGACTTTGGCGACGGCCTGGGTGCCAGCACCGACCCGCACCCGACGTACACCTTCGGCGCCAGTGGGGCCTACACCGTCACCCTGACCGTGACCGGCCTCTGTGGCACGGCCACCTACGAGCTCGCCGTGGAGGTCCTGCCGGCGACGCCGCAGTACGCGATCTACCTGCCGCTTGTCGTCCGGGGCAACGCGCCGTAGCGCGGGCAGGAGATCGCTGTCGGCAAGGTTGGCGGGGGTGGCACGATCCACCCCCGCCATGCCTTATCCGCTTGGAGCCGGCATCATGCCGCAGACTGACATTCACTCATAGATGTCACACATCCCCCTACGGCGGTCCCCAGGCCGGCCGCAGACGACTGCCAGCCTCCTCCGCAACGGCCGTTTCCTGCCGTCCCGACCGGCAGTCCAGGCCGCCATTCGTGCCAGCAGGGGTTGTGAGTGGATGTCAGCCGCATAGCCTTGACCCCCTTTCCCGGCGGTGCTATACTGGTCCTCAGCAGGTGGAAATGCCAATGCTGCGTGTTCATCTGTTCGGTGGACTGGACCTGCTCTGGGGCGAGCGCACCCTGCCGCCGTTCCCCGGCGCGGCGGTGCGCTCCTTGCTGGCTTACCTGCTTACCTACCATGACCGTCCCCACACCCGTGATCTATTGGCCGGCACCTTCTGGCCGGACCTGCCCGACGCGACCGCCCGCCGCCGGCTCAGCCAAGCCCTCTGGCAGATTCGCCACCAATGGCAGCAGGCGGTAGGTCGGGAGAAGCCGGCCGCGCCCCCGCTGCTGCAGACAGGAAGAACCTCTGTCAAGCTCAACCCCGACCTGCCGCTCTGGCTGGACACGGAGGAGTTCGCCCGATTGCACGCCCTCTCCACCGCCAGGGCCCCTGGGGCGATGGAGGCCGGCCTGCGTGCTGTGGAGCTGTATCGGGGTGAGTTCCTGGCCGGCTACTACGATGATTGGGCCATCCCGCAGCGCGAGCGCCTGCACGGGATGCTCCTGGAGGTGCTAGGCAGGCTGCTAGAAGACCACAAGGTCCTGGGGGAGTACGAGTCTGCCCTAGCCTACGCCCGGCGGCTGGCGGCCGAGGACCCCTGGTACGAGGGGGCCCACCGCGAGGTGATGCGCCTCTGCCACCTGGCCGGCCGCGACGGCGAGGCCCTGGCCCAATACGAGGCCTGCCGCCGGGTCCTGGCCGAGGAGCTGGGCAGCGAGCCCGCCCCGGAGACGGCGGCCATGGCGGCCGAGATCGCCGCCCGGGCCGGCCTGCCCGCGCCGCCGCTGCTGCCGAGCAGCGCCCGGGCGGTTCGCGCGCCGCTGCTGGAGCGGCCGGACCTCCTGCCCCTGGTGGGCCGCCGCGCCGAGATGGCCGAGCTGGTGCGGCAGGTGGAGCTAGCGGCGGCCGGGACCGGTGGCCTGACCGTCGTCTACGGCGAGGCCGGCGTAGGCAAGAGCCGCCTGCTGCGGGAGGTGGCCGCCAACGCCGAGTGGCGCGGCCTGCGGGTCGCCTGGGGGCGCTGCTACGAGCTGGCCGCCCCCCCAGCCTACCAGCCGCTGGTAGAGGTCCTGCGGGCACAGCTGCCGGCCCTGCGCCAGACAGCTCTCCCGCCGCTGTGGCAGGCTGAGCTGTCCCGCCTGCTGCCGGAGCTGGCCGCCGCCGGGCAGCCGGCAGGTTCGCCTGCTCCGGGGGACCAGCAGCGCCTGGTGGAGGCAATCGCCAGCGCCCTGCTGTCCTTGGCCAGAGACGCATCGCTCCTGGTCCTGCTCGAGGACGCCCAGTGGATGGACCCGGCCAGTCTGGATACGCTGCGCTTTCTGCTGCCACGGCTGGGCGAAGCACCGCTGCTGGTCCTGATCAGCGCCCGCAACGAGGAACTGGTCGGCCGGCCGGCAGCGGCGCTGGCGGCCATGGAGCGCACCCGCCTGGCCTGCCGCCTGGAACTGGGGCGCCTGGACCAGGCGGAGACGGCGGAGCTGGTGCGGCGCGCCCTGGCCATGGAGCAGACCGCCCCCCGCTTCAGTGCCCGCCTCCATGTCGAAACCGAAGGCAACCCCTTCTTCCTCCTGGAGACGCTGCGGGCGCTGGTGCAGGAAGGGCTGCTCTACCGTGACGGCACCGGGCTCTGGAGCACACCCTGGGATGACTCTACCTCCGACTACAAGGAGCTGCCCCTTCCGGCCGGCGTGGCCCAGAGCATCGCCCACCGCCTGGAGCGTCTCCCCTCAGCGCAGCGCCACCTGCTGCAGTTGGCCGCCGTGATCGGCCGCGAGGTGGGCTTTGCCCTGTGGCTGGCCGCCAGCGGCCAGGAGGAAGATACGCTTCTGGTCGGTGCCGATGCCCTCTGTGGCAGCGGCCTGCTCCTGGCCGCCGGCCCCGGGCGCAGCGGCGGGGCCGACTACGCCTTTGGCCACGACCTCATCCGCCGCGTCTGCTACGAGCAGATGTCGGGGCCGCGCCGGCGGGCCCGCCATCGGCGGGTCGCCCACGCGCTGGAGCGGCTGCACCCCAACGAGCCGGCCGCACTGGCTTACCATTGGACCCAAGCGGGGGAGTGGGATCGAGCGGCCAGCGATCACCAACGGGCCGGCGACCAAGCGCGGGCGCTGTATGCCAACGCCGCCGCCGCAGCGCACTACACCCAGGCACTGGAGGCTCTGGAGCGGCTGCCTGGTCCGGTCGACCTGCAGCGCCGGTACGCTCTGCTCCTGGCTCGCGAAGAAGTCTACGACCTACTGGGCGAACGGGAGGCACAGGCAAAGGACGCGCAGGCGCTGACAACGCTGGCCGAGGCGATGGCCGACGAGGCCTGCCGGGCCGAGGCCGCTCTACGCCGGGCCCACTACGCCGACGCGACCGGCGACTACTCGGAGGCCGTGGCAGTAGCCCAAGAAGCCGTCCGGCGGGCCCAGGTCGGACACGACACGATCCGGGAGGCGTCTGGCTACTTGCAGTGGGGACAGGCCCTCTACTCCCTGGGGCGATATGAAGAGGCTCATGCTCGCTCGGAGCAGGCCCTGGCGCTGGCCGAGGCGGGGCAGTCGCCGCGGCTCCAGGCTCACAGCCTTCGACAGCTGGCCGCCATTGCCGAGAGCCAGGGGGACTATGCCCGGTCAGAAGATCTTCAGCAGCAGGCCCTTTCGATCTACCGCGCCACGCGGGATAGCTGTGGTGAGGGGGCGATCCTTCACAACCTGGGTCTCGTGGCTGCGGCACGTGGCGATCACATCCAGGCCAGTGACTACCTCGAGCAGGCGCTGCACATCTATGGCGAGGTCGGGGACCGGCGCAGTGAGGGCCGGACTCTCTTGACCCTGGGCCGCCTGTCGCTCCAGCGAAACGACTACGGGGGAGGCAAGACTCACCTGGAGCGGGCCCTCAACGTCTTTCGCGACGTCGGCGACCGCCAGTCGGAGGGCTGGGCCCTCCTGAACCTTGGCCGGACGGCGCTGATGCAGGGGGAATTGGCGGAGGCAAACGCCGATTGCGAGCGGGCCCGCAGCATCTTTGAGGAGATCAGCGTGCGCCCCGGTGAGGCACTGGCCCTGGTTAACCTCGGCAGCATCCATCGACAGCAGGGCTACTATGAGCAGGCTATGGCCAGACTGGAGAAGGCGCTGGACATCGGCCGAGACCTTGGCGACCTGCGGGGCGTAGCCTGGGGACTGCACCTGCTGGCCGATGTCCGCGCCGACCTGGGCGATTACCCTCAGGCGCGAGCGTATCTGCAGCAGGCGCTGGAGATCCTCCGCGGACTGGGCGACCGGCTCAGCGAAGGCTGGGTCATAGTCGATCTGGCTCACCTGCTCTGTCGCCTGGACGACAATGAGTCGGCGCTCGATTTCAGTCAGCAGGGTATGGCGATGGCCCGGGAACTCGACGATCCCCTGCTCCGCGCCGATGGGCTGCTGCACTCGGCCACAGCCCTGGTTGGGCTGGACCGTCCCGCCGAGGCTATCGCGGCCTACCAGGAGTCCCTGGCATTGCGGAGAAGGTCAAGCGCTCCGCACCTGGTCGCAGAGCCCCTGGCCGGCCTGGCCCGGGTCGCGCTGGGTCAGGGCGATCTGCAGAAAGCTCGCCAGTACGTGGAAGAGCTTGTACGCTACATGGAAGAGCACGCCCAGCCGGCTGACAGGATGCACGGCCTGGCGAACACGGAGGAGCCTTTCCAGGTCTACCTGACCTGCTACGAGGTTCTGCAGGCGCTGCACGATCCCCGTGCCGCGACCATCCTGGCCGCAGCCCACGGTATGCTGCAGGGGAGGGCAACCAGGATTGCGTGCGAGGAGGAACGACGCTCGTTCCTGGAGAATGTGGCGGCGCACCGCAAGATTGTCCGGTTCCACCGCGACATGCTCACCTCTCAAGAGCAGCGCCACCAGGTCGCCGTCTCGCTGCCGCGGGCCGGCACGCCACGGGGCCGCCCGCTGCGGCCGGACGAGTTCGTGCCCGTCACCTGGACCGTGTGGTCGCCCGAGGACGAGGAGCAGCCGGGCAAGGTGGACCGGCGCCGGCGCCGCATCGTGCGGCTGCTGGCCGAGGCCCAGGCGCAGGGAGCGGCCCCGCGCGACGAGGACCTGGCCGCTGCCCTGGGGGTCAGCCTGCCCACGCTGCGCCGAGACATGGCCACGTTGCGCGCCCGCGGACACCACCTGCCCTCCCGCGGGCGAGGAAAATGATCACATAGTCGCCCCCACCCCTCCCTGACCGAGACATTCCCCAGACACCCTCCTGCTATAGTGCCATTGGAATAGATGATAGTTCCCCTTGAGTAGGAGGGCAGCCATGCCCCAGGAGCCCGTGCAGCAGGAATCGTTTGTCCTCCGCATCTGGAAGGAACGGGACCGTTCCGGCTGGCGAGGCTGGGTCCAGCACACCCGCAGTGGCGAGAGCGCCCTCGTGCAGAGTGTAGAGGAGTTGTTGGAGTTCCTGGAGTGCCGTACCGGTCGGCTGAACGACAGCGCCCGCAAGGGCCTGCGCTAGAGTTGCCGGGTACGCGCGCCCCGGACGGATAGTCCGAGACAGGGTCGCTTGCCGGCGTCCCCCTGCCCCGGGGAGGTGCAAGATGAGAGGGTTTGCCGCGCTTGTTGCCAGCACGTTGCTCCTGCTCGCCCTGACACCGCCGTCCGGACCGTCCGCAGCCAGCGTGCTGGATCGGGTCGGCCCGCAGGCATCTTTCACCGGAGATCTGTGCGCCGACCTGGTGGTGGGCGTCCCCCACGAGGACATCGGAGAGGCCAGCGATACCGGCGCCTTCAACGTGCTCTACGGTGCGTACCCCGCCGGGCTTCCCGGCGGCGGTGAGGACTTATGGGGCCAGTTCGCCAATACGAGCGAGAGCGGCGACACCTTCGGCCACGCCCTGGCAGCCGGCGATTTCGACGGCGACGGCTACATCGACCTGGCCGTGGGCATGCCCTACGAGGACATCGAAGGGACCACCGTGGTGACCGATGCCGGCACCGTGGAGGTCTGGTACGGCTCGGCCGGCGGGCTGGATTCCAGCAGCGCCGTGCTCTGGCACCAAGATGTCGGAAGTATCCAGAGCCTTTGTGAGGTGGGAGACTCGTTCGGTTATGCGTTGGCAGCCGGCGACTTTGACAGGGACGGCTACACCGACCTGGCCGTGGGCTTGCCCTACGAGGACTGGAACCTGGAGAACGCCGGCATCGTGCAGATCCTCTACGGAACGAGCAGCGGCCTCTCGGACGTCGGCAACCAGTTGTGGCGACAGGGTGACGGCGGGATCACCGAGCCCGAGGAGGCTGGCGACCAGTTCGGGGAAGTGCTGACGGTTGGCGACTTTGACGGCGACGGCTACGCCGACCTGGCCATCGGCGTCCCCAACGAGGATTTTGAGACTCCATCCTCCATAAGCAGCCCTGGACTGGTGCACATCCTGTACGGTTCGGATGAGGGGCTCGTCAGCGATGACTGGCAGATATGGCAGCAGCTCGATCCGGAGCACTTTGACATATTCGGGGCAGCCCTGGCCAGCGGCTATTTCAACGACGACGGCTACGCCGATCTGGCCGTAGGTGCTCCCTGGGAGGACCTCGAAGACCCGGATGTGAATGGGGCCGGTTCGGTCAGCATCATCTATGGCTCGCCCACCGGCCTGGTCGCTGGCGGCAGTCAGGTCTGGGACCGGGGAGACGGCGCCGAGGCCGGGGCCAACTTCGGCTTTGCCTTGAGCGCAGGGGACTATAACGGGGACGGCCGTGACGACCTGGCGGTGGGGATCCCCTACGAGGACATCGTCGACATCCTCGATGCGGGTGCCGTGGAGATCCTCTACGGCGCACACCTAGGCCTGGTCCGCCGGGTCAGCAACGACTTCTGGCACCAGGATCGCTCGGGCATGGAGGACGGCCCCGAGGGGGGCGACGACTTCGGCTACAGCCTGGCCAGCGGCGACTTTGACGGGGATGGCTATGCCGACCTGGCCATAGGCGTGCCGTACGAAGATATCCCCGGCGCTGGCAACAGCGCGGGTGCCGTGCACGTCCTGTACGGCTCGGCCGGTGGCATCGCTGCCGCCGACAACCGGTTCTTCCACCAGGGGCTGCCGGACATCGAGGGCCAGGCCGAAGAAATGGACCATTTCGGCTGGGCCGTCGTGGCGCTCCTGCCGCCCCGGCACCGCCTGTTCCTGCCAATCGTCGTGCGCGGCTGGTAGTAGTGCAGATGGAATGGGGTTGCCGGGAGGCTAGCAGTAGGAGGCATCATGAGAGCACAACTGCACTGGGTTTGCTGCACTCTGCTGACCCTGATCGCCCTGCTGCTACCCGGCCAGGTCGCCCATGCCGCAACGTTCACCGTGACCAACACCAACGACAGTGGAGCCGGCTCGCTGCGCTGGGCCATCAACCAGGCCAACGCCAATGCCGGCTCAGACAGGATCGAGTTCAACATCCCCGGCGCCGGGGTGCACACCATTCAGCCGCTCAGCGATCTGCCCGCGCTCGTGGACGACGAGACCACCATCGACGGCTACAGCCAGCCGGGGTCGGCACGGGCCACGGGCCTGTCGCCGGCGGTCATCCTGATCGAGATCGACGGCAGCCTGGACGCCGGTGGACCGCTCTACAACGGCCTGGTCATCGTTTCCGGCGAAAACGTGGTGCAGGGCCTGGCCATCAACCGCTTCGACGCGAACGGCATCGCCCTGGGGGCCCTCGGCGGCTATACGGCGACCCTCAACATCATCGTCGGCAACCACATCGGCACGAACGCGGCCGGAACCGCCGCCCTGGGCAACGGCCTCAGCGGCGTCTTCATCGGCCTGGGGGCGAGCCAGAACGTCGTCGGGGGGACGGCACCGGCCGATCGCAACGTCCTCTCCGCCAACGGCTGGGAGGGCGTGGGCATCCACGGCAGCGGGACGCGGCTGAACTTTGTCTTTGGCAACTACATCGGCACGGACGCGACCGGCACGGCGGCGCTGGGCAACGGCTACTACGGGGTGCGCATCTACGGCGGCGCGCAGGACAACACGGTCGGCGGCTACAGCGGCGACGTGGGCAACGTCATCTCCGGCAACGACGTGGACGGGGTGCGCATCGCCGGGGAGGGCACGGAGGGCAACTTCGTGGCCGGCAACTATATCGGCACGGCGCCCGACGGATCGACTGCCCTGGGCAACGCCGAGTGCGGCGTCTACATCACCCTGGGGGCGCAGGGCAACACCATTGGCGGCAACGCCGCCCTGGCGCCGAATGTCATCTCCGGCAACCTGGACTCTGGCGTGGCCATCAGCGGCACGGGCACGATGAGCAATACCGTGTCCGGGAACTACATCGGCACCGACGCCAGCGGCACGGCCGACCTGGGCAACGGCTCAGACGGCGTGTGGATCGGCGGCGGTGCCGCCGGGAATAGTGTGGGCGGCGACACGGCCGAGGAGCGCAACGTCATCTCCGGCAACGACCGCAACGGCGTGGCCATCTCTGGCTCGCCGACCAACAACGTTTCCGGCAACTACATCGGCACCGATGCCAGCGGCACGGCCGCCCTGAGCAATACCGTCGACGGCGTGTGGGTCGGCAGTGGCGCGGACGGCAACGTCGTGGGCGGGAACATGGCGGGAGAGGGCAACCTCATCTCCGGCAACGGCGACGAAGGCATCAACCTGGACGAAGCCTTTGGCACGACGGTGCGGGGCAATCTCATCGGCACGGACGCCAGCGGCACGGTGGCGTTGGGTAACGACGATTTTGGTATCTACATCGGCAGGGGCGCGCAGGGCAATATCGTCGGCGGCAGCGCCCCGGGCCAGGGCAACGTCATCGCCGCCAGCGGGGACGAGGGCATCTACGTGGCCGGCAGCACCACGACGGGCAACGTGATTGCCGGCAACGCCATCGGCACGGACGCCGGCGGCACGGCAGACCTGGGCAACGGCGACAGCGGCCTCGAGCTGGATGTTGGCACATCCGGCAACACCGTGGGACCGGCCAACACCATCGCCTACAACGCCTCCACCGGAGTTCTCGTGGATGACGCGGCGGCCGTGGACAACGACATCACCCAGAACAGCATCTTCTCCAACGCCGAGCTGGGCATCGACCTGGTGGAGGGCGCCCACGGGGGCATTCTCCCACCGGCCATCACCGCCGTGACCATCGCGCCGGGGTCGGTCACCATCGAGGGCACCGCCTGCGCCGGCTGCACGGTGG
The DNA here is from genome assembly GCA_964613665.1 of uncultured Chloroflexia bacterium. Lineage (GTDB taxonomy): Bacteria > Chloroflexota > Chloroflexia > DTKN01 > DTKN01 > CAZQFV01. The sequence continues at coordinate 72,260 of CAZTIG010000013.1, read as the reverse complement.
AGGTCTTTTCCAACGGCGATAGCGACGGCGAGGGCGAGCACTACATCGGCAGCACCGTGGCCGACGGAGGAGGGAACTGGACCCTGGTGGTCGGCTCGCTGGGCCAGCCCTACCTGACGGCCACGGCCACCGGCGCCGCCGAGGGCACCTCGGAGTTCTCGGCCGTGTACACGGCGACCGTCTTCTACGACGTGTTCCTGCCACTCGTCAGCAGGTAGTTTCGGCGGAGCCCGGCCGGCTGCGCTGGGAGTGCTGTCGGGGCGCGCTCAACGCTGGATGCGCGCCGATCCGCCCTGGGCAAAGGCCCGCACCTGCTCCAGCGTTGCCATGGTGGTGTCGCCCGGGAAGGTGGTCAGCAGGGCCCCGTGCGCCCAGCCCAGCTTGACCGCCTCCTCCTCCGCCTCGCCGCTGAGCAGGCCGTAGAAGAAGCCGGAGGCGAAGCCGTCTCCACCGCCGACGCGGTCGTACACGTCGAGCTCGCAGGTCGGCGAGAGGTAGGCCTGGCCGTCGATCCAGGCCACCGCCGCCCAGCGATGCCGGTTCGCCGACTGCACCTCGCGCAGGGTCGTGGCCACGACCTTGATCTGCGGGTACCGGTCCAGCACCTGATCGATCATGGCCAGGAAGGCGCTCGGGTCCAGCCTGGACTTGGCGCCGACCTCCGGCCCGGCGACGCCGAGGCCCCTTTGCAGGTCCTCCTCGTTGCCGACGAGGACGTCGACGTTGGCGACGATGCGGCCGATGACGGACAGGGCGCGCTCGTGGCCCCCCCAGATGTCCCACAACTTGGGGCGATAGTTCAGGTCGAAGGACACCACGGCCCCGGCGGCCCGGGCCGCCTGCATGCCCTCGATGACCAGCTCGCCGGTCGTCTCCGACAGGGCGGCAAAGATGCCTCCGCTGTGGAACCAGCGCACACCGCCGGCCAGGACGGCACCCCAGTCCAGATCACCGGGTTTGAGCTGCGCCGCGGCCTCGTTGGAGCGGTTGTAGAACACGACCGGCGCCCGGACGCCGTAGCCGCGGTCGCTGTAGACGGTGGCCATATTGGGGCCGTTCACCCCGTTGTGCCGGAAGCGCTTGTAGAACGGCTGGACCCCCATCGCCCGCACCCGCTCGGCGATCAGGTCGCCGATGGGGTAGTCGACCATGGCCGTGACGATGCCGGTCCGCAGGCGGAAGCAGTCGGCCAGGTTGGCGGCGACGTTGAACTCGCCCCCGCTGACGTGGATCTGGCAGGCAGTGGCCTTGCGGAAGGGGACGATCCCCGGGTCCAGGCGGTGGACGAGGGCGCCGAGGGCCAGCAGGTCCAGCGCGCCGTCGGGACGGATGTTCAGGCCATACTTCATGGGAACCTCCTTGTGGGTAATAGACTGCTAGGCCTGATATGGGTTGGAGGTCACGGCGCCGCCATGCCCGGTCCAGTCGGTGTGAAAGAACTGGCCGCGTGGTCGGTCCACGCGCTCGTAGGTGTGGGCGCCGAAGTAGTCGCGCTGCGCCTGGAGCAGGTTAGCCGGCAGCCATTCGCGCCGATAGCCGTCGTAGAAGGCCAGCGCGCTGGACATGGCCGGGACGGGGATGCCCTCCTGGACGGCCCAGGCGACCACGCGTCGCCAGGCGGGCTGGGCCGCGCCGACCTGCTCGCGGAAGTAGGGGTCCAGCAGCAGGTTGCCCAGGTCGGGCTGGCGGTCAAAGGCCTCCTTGATCTTGCCCAGGAAGGCCGAGCGGATGATGCAACCGCCCCGCCACATCAGGGCCACGCCGCCGTAGTTGAGCTTCCAGCCGTGCTCCTGGGCCGCCGCGCGCATCAGCATGTAGCCCTGGGTGTAGGAGATGATCTTGGCCGCGTAGACGGCTTCGCGCAGGTCGTCGACGAAGGCCCCGCGGTCCCCGCTGAAGCGGGGCTGGGGGCCCGCGAGCACCTGCGACGCCGCCACGCGCTCCTCCTTCAGTGCCGACAGCGAGCGGGCCAGGACGGCCTCGACGATCATGGTCAGAGGGATGCCCATGTCCAGCGCCGCGATGCCGGTCCACTTACCGGTTCCTTTCTGCCCGGCCGTGTCGAGGATCTTGTCCACCAGCGGCCGGCCGTCTTCATCCCGATAGCCCAGTATGTCGCGGGTGATCTGGATCAGGTAGGAGTCGAGCGGGCCCTGGTTCCACTCGGCAAAGACCCGCTGCATCTCGCCGGCCCCCATGCCCAGCCCTTCTTTCATCAAATGGTACGCTTCGCCAATGAGCTGCATGTCGCCGTACTCGATGCCGTTGTGGACCATCTTGACGTAGTGGCCGGCGCCGTTCTCGCCCACCCAGTCGCAGCAGGGCGAGCCGTCGGCCACCTTGGCGGCGATGGCCTGGAAGATGGGCCTGACGTGCGGCCAGGCCGCCGGGGACCCGCCGGGCATGATCGAGGGACCGTGCCGGGCACCCTCCTCTCCACCCGACACGCCCGTGCCGATGTAGAGCAGGCCCTTGGACTCGACATAGGCCGTGCGGCGGATGGTGTCGCCATAGTTCGAGTTGCCGCCGTCGATGAGGATGTCGCCCGGCTCCAGGTGGGGCAGGAGCAGCTCGATCAAGTCGTCCACCGCCTGGCCGGCCTTGACCATCAGCATGACCCGGCGGGGCCGCTTGAGCAAGCCCGCCAGCTCCTCGACGGAGTGGGCGCCGACGACCTTGGTGCCCTGGGCGCCGCCGGCCAGGAACTCGTCCACCCGGGACACGGTGCGGTTGTACACGGCCACGGTAAAGCCGTGGTCGTCCATGTTCAGGGCCAGGTTCTGGCCCATCACGGCCAGACCTACCAGGCCGATGTCGGCTTTGCCCATCTCTCCTCCTGCGATTGCGACAGTACGCTTCCCGGCAGGCAGCCACGCCGGCCATCCCTACCGGAGCCGGTACAACACCTCCCCGGCGTGGGGCACCAGCAGAATTCCTTCTTCCTCCCGGCCGGCCCATCCTTCGGGGTGGACGGTGGCCGGGTCCCGGTAGCCCAGGTTGATCTGCTCGCAGCGCCGGCGCGGGATGCCCGTGGCCAGCGTGACGCGGATGCGCGGCCGCTCCACCCCCGCCTCGTAGGTGCCGGCGCCGCGCAGGTGGGTGGAGTGGGCCAGCACGGCCCACGGATAGTGTCGGAAGCGATCCCACTGCCGGACGAAATAGTCGCGGACGTGGTAGCCCACCCGGTCGATGATGGCACCGTGGGTGTAGGAGATCTCGCTGATGCGCGGCGCGTAGATGACTACCTCGCCCCCGTCAGCGACCACCGGCTCGAGCTTGTACATCCCCTTGGCCGCCGTCCAGAGGTCGTCGTACATCGCCGGCATCACCGAGAGCACCTGGCGAAAGGGGCGCTCCACGTAGACGACGTGTACCTGGGCCGAGAGGTCTGCGGCCCGCGACCAGGCTTCCTCCATCTCGCCCAGGTATAGGCCGGCCAGGCCGCCGTCGCGGACCACGAAACAGCAGCCCAGGCGGGGCACCCCGATCAGCGCCGCCGCCCGGTCGATCAGGGCCCGCACCGGCGTCTGCTTGACACCGATGGTGCCCAGGTTCGTCACCAGAGCACCTAGCCAGTGGGTGGCGTCGATCACCTCGGGCCCGGAGATGCCGGGAAAGAAGTATTTGTTGCCGCCCGAGAAGCCGGCCACCTCGTGGGGAAAGACCGGTCCGCAGACGACGAGCCGGTCGTAGTCGAAAATCATCTTGTTCAGGGAGACAGGAAGGTCCAGGGAGAGAAGCCCCTGGCTCAAGGCCTCGATCTCCCGAGCGGGGATGACGCCCAGCGTGCGCAGGGCTGTGGGGTCCCGCCAGTTGTGGTTGAACACGCGCACCCTGGCGTAGCGCCCGGCCATCTCCTCCGCCGTAACCCCCAGCCGGCGCCGGATCGCCTCCTCGGCCATCGGCTCGTGGGTCCCGAGGGCGATAAGATAGTCCAGCGCCGCCACCCGCTCCTCGAGCAGCTCGTGGAAGAGGTGGAAGAAGAGGTCCACGGGGCCGCTGCGGGTGCCGTCGGGGATGATGACGAGGACTCGCCGCCCCTCCAGGCCGGCCCGCCCCAGGGCGGTAGCCAGGAGGTCGCCGACCTCGCCGCTATCCAGTAACCCGGTGCGATCCCCTTTGCCGAACAGCTCCATGTCACACCCCACTGTAGGCGGAGAACCCACCGTCGACGGGCACGACGACGCCGGTGACAAAGCGCGCGGCCGGCGAGAGGAGCCAGATCACCGTGCCCAGGAGGTCTTCCGGGTCACCGAAACGTCCCAGCGGCGTGTGAGAGAGGATGGCCTGCCCGCGGGGAGTCCATTCCCCGGAGTGCTCGTCGGTCAGCAGGAAGCGGTTCTGCGCCGTCAGGAAAAAGCCGGGAGCGATGGCGTTGACGCGGATGCGCGGGGAGTACTCCTGGGCCATGTGCACGGCCAGCCAGCGGGTAAAGTTGCTGACGGCGGCCTTGGCCGCCGAGTAGGCCGGGACCCGCGTCAGGGGCCGGAAGGCATTCATGGAGGAGATGTTCAGGATCACCCCGGCGCCACGCTCCACCATCAGCCGGCCGAAAACCTGGCTGCAAAGCAGTGTACTGAGCAGGTTGAGGTCCAGTACCCAGCGGATGGCCTCCGGAGGCAGGTCGAAGAAGGAGTGACCGGCATCGGTGGTCGCCGCGGGCTTGTTGCCTCCGGCCCCGTTGATGAGGATGTCCACCCGGCCAAAGGTGTTGAGAACGCGGCCGGCGGCGGCCTCGATGCTGGGCCGATCCAGCACGTCGGCGGCCAGGGCCAGCCCCTGGCCCCCGGCAGACTCGATCTCGCTCACAACCTGCTGGGCCGCCTCCAGGCGCAGGTCCAGGACGGCCACCTGGGCACCGGCCCGGGCCAGGGCCCGGCTCATCGCCCCACACAGGATGCCGCCACCGCCGGTGACGACGGCCACCTGGCCGGAGAGGCTGAAGAGGCTGCGCAGGTATTCCTCATCCATCGTTTCCCTCCTCGAGGCGGCGATCGACCTCGATGATGGCCCCCGGCTCGATCTGCAGGCGGTAAAGGGCCGATGCTCCGGCCCCGTAGAGAGCCGCTTCCAGCGGCGCGGCATCCGACCACGGCCAGAGGGCGATGATCGTGCCACCGTGGCCGGCCCCGGCCAGCTTGGCCCCCAGCGCACCGGCCCGCAAGGCCGCCTCGATCAGGCGCTCATTCTGCTCTCCAGAGCCGCCCAGGTCGCGCTGGATGGCATGGTTCTCGTTCATGAGCCGCCCCAAGGTGGGCCAGTCGCGCAGGAGGAGCGCCTTCTTGCCCAGACAGGCCAGGTCGGTGATCCGCTTGTACCCTTCCACCACGGGCACGTCCCCTTCCAGCCAGCGCTCCCGCAGCGGTTTGTGTACCTCGCCGGAAGAGTGCTGCACGCCGGTATAGGCCAGGACCAGAGGCAGATCGGTGACGTAGGAGGCCAGGGGCTCGATCGTGGCAAAGAGCTCGGCCTCTGCCTCGCGGTAGAACTGCTTCCCGCGAAAGTCCATGTAGTTCAGGCCCCCAAAGGCAGCCATGTAGGCATCCTGGTACCCACAGACGACGCGCAAGTAGTTCAGCTCAATGTAGCGGCATCGCTCGGCCAGATCGTAGGCATGGGGGTACTGGCCTTGCCAGGCCAGCAGCGCCTTGACAATGGCGACCAGCAGCGCAGTGGATCCGGCCAGCCCACTGCGCAGCGGGATGGCGCTCTCGTAGGTGATGCGGCACGACAGCGGGGGCAGGCGCATGGAGTCGAGCACGGCCCGGGCTAGGTCAAACGCATCTCCCCGCGGGCGCAGGTCCTCCCATCCGCCGATGCGGCACGTCTGCCCACCCGTCGCCAGGACGAGATCGGGCGCCGTGGCGACCCTGACGCGCGCCCGCATGTTGACCGAGCACGAAAGCACGGCCCCGCCGTACATGTCGGTCGGGTTGCCGATGATCCCGGCACGGCCGGGAGCCGAACAGACCAGCTCTCTACAGCTCATAGGCTTTGGCCTTGATGTATTGCCGCACCAGGTATCCGTAGCGTTCATCGCTCAGCGCAAAGTCGATAAAGGTACGGAAGTAGCTCTCGAAGTTGCCGACGTCGTAGCGACGTGCGTCGGCGGGCAACGTCCAGGCGTAGACGGGCTGGCCCATCTGGATGAGCAGCCGGACCGCGTCGGTGAGCTGGATCTCGTCCCGCTTGTCGGGCAGCGTCCGCGCGAGAGCCTCGAAGATAGCCGGGCCGAAGACGTAGCGCGCGGCGATGGCAAGCTGGCTGGGAGCCGTACCCACGGGGGGCTTTTCGACGAGGTCGAGCACCGCCACCGGCTCGCCAACCGGAGGCTCCGCGCCGTCGATGCGCACGATACCGTAGCGGAAGGTGTCCTCGATTGGGACCCGTTCCACGGCGATCACGGCTGCTGCTCCGAGGCGGCGGTGGGCCTGGACCATGGCCTGCAGAGGGGCAGCAGGGTTCGCGGCGGCGATCAGAGAATCCCCCAGAGCGACGACGACGTCCTGGCCATCGGCAAAGTCGGCGCCGAGCAGGACGGCGTGGCCCAGCCCGCGCGGCACGCTCTGGCGGGTGTAGAAGAAGCGGCAGGCGTCGGCGAGAAAGGCCAGGTCGGCCAGGGCCGTTTCGTTGCCGGCCTGCTGCAGCTCGGAGATCAGCGCCGGGTCGGCGTCGAAATGGTCCTCGATGGCCCGCTTACGGCTTCCGGTGACGATCAGGATCTGCTGCAGGCCGGCTGTCTGCAGCTCCTCCACGACGTACTGGATGGCCGGCTTGCGGCCCACCGGCAGCATCTCCTTGGGCTGGGATTTCGTTGCCGGCAGCAGCCGGGTGCCCAGGCCGGCTGCCGGGATGATCGCTTTGGTGATGGCAGTCGTCATCCCCGTTGCTCCTTTCTATCTGCAGAAGAGAGCCAGATGGTGGACAAAGTGATCCTCCAGGAGGCTAGTGTAGCGCTCCTGGTGTTCACGGAGGGTCGCCAGCAGCTGATCGTGGAACTGGCCGAGCACGCTGCCGAAGGTCACGTGCAGCACCTGCCGGGGGTCGAACTGGTCCAGCAGTGTGGGCAACTCCCCGTCGGAGAGGGCTTCTGCCGGCGGAACCCGGGCCAGCCGAGCCGAGACGTGGTAGGTGGCCCGGTCCTGTTCATAGCGCTGGCGAGCCAGGGATAGGATGGCGCGGAAAAGGGCCGGCTCGATCTGGGCAACGGTCCGCAGTGCCTCCAGGTAGCTTGTACCGGCCGTCTTGAGGTGGACCAGCCCCATGGTGTGGTGGGTGGCTAGGGAGTAGATGCTGAACTTGTCCGAGCCCGAGTGCAGGCTCAGCTTGTACGGCCCCAGCGCCCGGGCCACGGCGGCGTGGCTGGCCAGCTCGCGGGCCAAGACGTCCAGGTCCCCGATGTAGTCGACCCCTTTTTCGAAGCGACCGACGAAGCGAGGTGCCAGGCTGACCCAGCGCACTCCTAGCCGGCGCAGCTCGCTGCCGATGTAGCAATGCTCGGCCGGCGTGGTGGGTGTCTCGGTTTCATCCACCGAGACCTCCAGTTGAAAGTCGCTGGCGGCCAGGCGGCCGGCCAGGTGACGGTACATGCGGACGGTGTGGGCGACGGCCCGGCCGTATTTGGCCGCAGCCCGCCACAGCGTCTCCCGATCCCAGCGCAGGATAGAGTCTCCCAGATCCATGGGCCGGCCGAGGTAGCGGGCAGCCATGTCCTGGGCCGTGTCCTCGAGCGTCCCCCACGGCAGGGCGTCCACGCGGGCCTCGATCGCGGAGGACGGGGCGGAGCCGGCCGTGCTGTCGACGTGCTCGCCCGGGTCGATGGTGAACAGTGTGTAGCCAGCGTCGATGAAAGCGTCCATCTGGGCGGTCGTCTTCAGGTGGTCGGCATCGGCGCCCCAGTCCCCACGCCAGCCTTCCTGGAAGAGGCCCCACATGGCGTCGTCCAGGACCTGCTGCGGCGTGCGTCCGCTGCGGTCATTCTCGCGCACCGACTGCTGGGCAAAGAGCGGCGCGATCGCCGGAAAACGCCGCGCGGCCCGGGCGTGGCCGGGAGTGGCCAGACCCAGCCGGTCGCCGAGACCGGCGGACGTCTGCATCCCCAGCGGCACAGGGCGCAGCCAAGCGCACCGCGCGCGCAGAGCGGCAGCGTTGGCAGCGCTGAGTGGACAGACCAGGAGCTGGCCCTGGCGTTCACCGCTGAAGCCGGCGGCCTGGCCGAGGACGCCGAGGAACCTGCTGCCATCGTCCCGCTTGGTCAGGAAGAAGGTGCTGTTCTCAGTCTGGGTCATCGAACCATGATATGCGGACAGCCCGCTCTGTGTCGAGTCCATCGTCAGCCCTTCTCAGTCCAATCCCTGTACATCCAGCACGATCTTGAGCGTTTCGGGATCGTCACGGTCTACCTTCTCAAAGGCCGCCGTCACCGCAGCCATGGGGAGCTGATCGGTGATCAGCACCTCGGGGTGCAGCAGTCCCTGTGACAGCAGGTAGATGGCCCGCGGGAACTCGCCCAGCGTCACCCGCGAGGCGATTATCCGGGCCTCTTTGAGCACGAGCGTCTTGAAGTGCACCGGCGACAACTGCTCGCCCAACCCGACCGTGACGATGCGCCCGCCAGGCCGGATCATGCGCACCGCCTGGCCCAATGGCGACTCCTGGCCCTCGATCTCGCGGTAGTGGCCGACGGCCTCGACAACACAGTCCACGCCAGCGCCCCGCGTGATCTCCAAGACGCGCGCGACCGCATCCTCGCGGGTGACGTCGATCGTGTGGGCTGCACCCAGCCGGCGGGCCAGCTCCAGGCGAAAGGGATGGACGTCGCTGCAGATGGCCAGGGCCGCCGCCGTGCCGTGGCAGAGGACGTCGAGCACGGACAGGCCCACCTTGCCGGCACCCAGGATGGCCACGCTTTCCCCCGGCTGGACTTGCCCGCGCTGCAGGACGTGGTGCCCGATCCCGTAGAGCTCGACCATGGGCGCGTGGGCCATGGGGATGCTTTCCGGCAGCAGCAGGATACGATCGTACGGCACGGCGACGTACTGGGCGAACCCGCCAGGCAGGTCGATCCCCAGCAGCTTCAGCGTGCGGCAGGCATTGAGCTGACCGGCCAGACAGGCCGGACAACTGCGGCAGGGGATGATGGGGTCGACCACGACGCGGTTGCCCACGTGCAGGCCGTGGACATCCCGACCCACCTCCGCGACGACTCCGCCGAACTCGTGTCCCAGGATGGCCGGATAGCGGACCCGCCCGTGGAACTCGCCGCGGTAGATGTGCAAGTCGGTGCCGCAGATGCCGGCGCAGGCGGCCGAGACAAGTACCTCCTGCGGCCCGATGCGCGGATCGGGGGCCTGGCCGAGGCGGATGTCGCGATCGCCATAGAGGATTCCAGCTCTCATCGTTCCTCCCCCTGCAAGTCCAGTCTGTAGGTCCGCCGGGCCAGGCGATAGGCCAGATCGTGGACCATCTCGTGGGCGTCCTCCATGTCGACGACGCCGCGGGCGACCAGGCCGGCCACCCAATTGGCGCTGGCGCGCCGCCACAGGTCGTGGCGGGCCGGGATGGAGGGAAAGGCTCGCGTGTCGTCGTTGAAGCCGGCCGTGTTGTGCAGGCCGGCCGTCTCCATCACCCGATCCAGGTAGCGGGCGATCCCGTTGAGGCTATCGTGGAACCACCACGGCGGTCCCAGGCGGAGTGCCGGGTAGTGACCGGCCAACGGGGCCAACTCACGGGAGTAGGTCGACTCGTCCAGGGTGAAGAGGATCAGGGTCAGACGCGGATCGTTGCCGTACTTGTTCAGCAGCGGGCGTAGGTCGTGCGTGAACTCACCCCTGGTAGGGATGTCGCAGCCCCGGTCGAGGCCAAAGCGGTCGAAGACAGCGGCGTTGTGGTTACGCACCGAGCCGATGTGGAGCTGCATCACCAGGCCGTCCTCGATGCTCATCCGGGCGAACTCCATCAGCATGTGCCCCGTGAAGCGGCGAGCATCTTCCGGCGTAGCCCGGCCGGTCAGGGCCCGCTGCAAGATGTCCTCGGCCTGGGCCGGATCCAGCTCGGCTGTGTAGGCCGATTCGGCGGCGTGGTCGGTGGCCGTCGCGCCCATCGACTTGAAGAAGGCCCGGCGCTGCTCCAGGGCCTGGATGAAGGACCGGTAAGAGCTCACGGTGATGCCGCTGGCCTGGCCCAAGGCCTCGGCGGTATTCGGCCACCCCGGCGCGAGCAGGTTGACGACCGCGTCAGGGCGAAAGGTGGGGCGAATGTCCCCCTTCCAACCAGAGGCGCGGATGACTTGGTGGTGCAGGAGCGAGTCGGTGGCCGCATCGGTAGTGGCCAGGACCTCGATGTTGAACCGTTCGAAGAGGGCCCGCGGCCGGTACGCGGGCGCGGAGAGCCGGGCCTCCAGGACATCGTAGATGTGCTGCGCTGTCGCGCTGTTCAGCTTCTCCTCGATCCCGAACACCTCGCGCAACTCGTGGGCCAGCCATGCGCCGCTGGGTGTGCCGCGAAAGAGGTGGAAGTGGTCGGCAAAGGTCTGCCAGATCTTGCGGTGGTCCTGCTCGACGGGGCCGCCGTCGAGACGGGGCACGCCGAGGGCCTCCATGGGGATGCCCTGGGAGTAAAGCATGCGGTAGACGTAGTGGTCGGGTATGATGAGGAGATCGGCCGGGGTACCCAGGGTGGCCTGCTCGTCGACGAAGAGGCGCGGGTCGACGTGGCCGTGGGGGCAGACCAGCGGGAGGCCGGCGACCGCTGCATACAGCTCCCGGGCGAGGCTCCGCTGGGTTGGATCCGAGGAGAAGAACCGGTCGGCCGGAAGATACCATCGGGTGCTCATCTGACCTCCTCGCCAGGCCGACGACCAGCGGACCACCGACGCGGCGCCGCCAGCAGCGCGTCGATGTTTTCAGCAGGGGTTCCCGGCGATACACCGCCGCCGAAGGAGAGGATCATCCCACCGCCCGGGGCACCCTTCTCCAGGCATTCGCAAGCCCAGCGGCTGACATCGGCAGGCGTCCCGCGCACCCCGACGTCCAGGGGGGGAACGTTGCCCATCACCGCCACCTGGTGTCCCACCTGGGCCTTGACTGCAGCGATGTCGGTCTCGTGGCTGAAATTCAGGACATCGAAGCCGGCCTCGGCCAGGCTGGCCAGAAGGTGTGGACAGGGCGTGTCGTTGTGGTAGATGCGCACGAGGCCCGTGAACTCGTCAAAGATGCGCCGCATGCAGGGGTGGATCAGGGTCTCGTACTGCTGGCGGGAGACCATGCCCACGATGTCGTCGAGCAGCATGATGCCCTCTGGCTCGTGGAGGGTGCCCAACTGGGCATGCAGCCAGCGGATGATCGAGGTGGTCAGCGTCTCCAGCAGTCGAGAGACCAGAGCTGGCTCCATGGCTACGCCCAGCATCAGCGGCATAGTACCCATCACCCAGGAGGCCACCGTCATCGGACCGCGGGCACAGACCATGCGGATGCCCAGCCCTTGTGCCCGCAGCCGCTCCTCCATCAGCTGATACAGCCGCAGCACCAGCGGCATCAGACCATCGTGCTGCGGGTCGATCGGCTGGACCTCGGCCCAGTGGGCCAGGTCGGTCACCACCGGCTCGATCGAGGGGGGCCGGTCCGCGTAAAAGTGCAGGCGGGCACCAAAGGCCGACGGTTCGGCGGCCATGCCGTACTCGATCCAGAAGCCGGGGATCCACGCCGCCTCCGGGAAGCGATCCAGCAGCCCGAGGTTGATCTCCAGCCAACGCTCCGGGAGGAGGAAGTAGTCGCGCGTGTCCACACCGGCATAGCCCGGCAGCCAGGGGCTGTCGACGATCAGCGCCACCGGCACCGGGTCAGGCTCTTCCAGGCGAGCGGCTTGTTTGAAGCGTGCCCAAGGAGTGGCCATCACTCCCTCCTTACCTGTTCTTGAACCAATCCGGCGCAGCATCCTGCCGGCCCGGGGTCCCGATGGGCTCGTCCGGCGCCGGCATCGGCGGGTAGTCCGGCTCCTCCAGGCCCCGGATCAGCTCGTCGATGCACACCGGGCCGCCCCGCTCCATGGAGCGGTTGCCGGCGACACCGGTCAGGATCGACCAGGCTCCTGCTCGCTGGTCGGCGGCCCGCTGGTAGCGGTCCCATCCTGGGGCCGGCACAAAGAGGTCCTGCAGCATCAACGGGTCGGCTCCGCCGTGGCCTCCGGCCCCCTGCCGGATCTCGACCTCGTACCCGGGTTGAAAGTGCGGATAGACCTTGATGCGGGTGCCCTCGGGGAGGAGTTCGCCGGGCACGGTGCCGTCCCCGCTCATGTAGACCTTTTCCTGGCAGGTGTGCTCCAGCCGGCCGCGGGTGCCGTTGAAGGAGACGGTGTACCCCTCCCATGGCATGAAAGCGTGCAGCGAGTAGCTCAGCATCGCGCCGCTGCGATAGCGCACGGTGGCGGCCAGGGTGTCCTCAATGTCGATATCGGCCCCGAAGACGCATTGGTCGCGCCAGTAGCCGTCGTACTGCTCGTTGTCCAGGTACTGGCTCTTCAGGCGCGGGTAGGCTCCCAGGTCCAGGTAGAACGGGCAGGCGGTGGCCGCGGCGCAGTCGCGGCAGCGCTCGCCGCGGGCCGTCAGGTCGTAGCGGGCCGCCGTCTCGGGCCGGTAAAAGTTGCGCGCGCCGGTCACATGGACCGTCTCCGGCACCGTCGAGAGCCACCAGTTGACCAGGTCAAAGTGGTGGGTGGCCTTGTGCACCAGGAGCCCACCCGAGTTGCGCTTCTGGCGGTGCCAGCGCCGGAAGTAGTCGGCGCCATGGCGGGTGTCGAGCAGCCAGTGGAAATCGGCCGAGACGACGTTGCCGATGACCCCGGCCATGAGCAGCTCCTTGACCTGGGTGCGCGGCGGGGCGTAGCGGTAGTTGAAGGCCACCATGCAGCGCCGGCCAGTAGCCTTCTGGGTGTCCAGGATGCGCTGGCACTTGTTCTCGTCGGTGGTCATTGGCTTTTCGCTGATCACGTCGCAGCCCAGTTCCATGGCCCAGCAGATATAGTGGTCGTGCGTCGCGTCTACGGTGGAGACGATGACCACCTCGGGCCGCGTCTCGGCGACCATCTGCGCAAAGCGGCCGGCCAGGTAGCAGGGCACCTCCACTCCCCTCTCGCGCGCCCAGGCGGCCCGCTGGCGCAGGCGGCCCTCGTTCAGGTCGCAGAGCGCTACCAGCTCGGCGCTGGCGGCGAAGCGCTCGACGATCGCCTGCGAGAAGAGAAGAGAACGGTCCCCAATGCCCACCTGGGCGTAACGTGTTCTGGCCATCCGACACCTTGTCCGAGCGTCTGCAGGAGTAGCAGCCCGCTTCGCGCTCTGCTCTCTCGGCTCCCTCGGCGCCCATGGCCGCCTCTAGCGAAAGCGGCTCTCCGCCTGCCACATGTCCGGGTCGGGCCCCAGCCTCTGCTTGAGCGCTGCGGTGGCCTCGCTCAGGGCCTGGACAATGACCGGAGGCAGCTCCACCTCGGCGGCGCGGGCAGCCTCGCGGATCTGCTCCGGCCGGCGGGCCCCAGCGATGACCGAGGTCACACCCGGCTGGTGCAGGAGCCAGGCCAGGGCAACCTGGGCCATCGGCCGGCCTACCGCGGCGCTGATCCGGCGAACCCGATCCAGGGCGGCGAAGGCTTCCTCCTCCTGGCCGGCCTGGCCGTGGCGGGCCAGGGCTCGCTCCCCGGAGAAGATGCGCGTGCGGGCCCGCCCATCCGGCACCGCGGACGCCGAGGCAAACTTGCCGGTCAGGAGCCCCTGCGCCAGGGGGCTGTAGCAGAGAATCCCCATCCCGGCCTCGACGCAGCGCTGCCGGATCTCGAACTCGATGGCCCGCCAGAGCAAGCTGTAGGGCAGCTGGTTCGTCTCCACCCGCCCCAGCGCCAGGAGGTCGTCCAAGTCTCGTGGGCCAAAGTTGCACACCCCGATGGCTCGCACCTTGCCCTCTCGGCGCAGCTCCTCCAGCGTGGCCAGCGTCTCGGCCAGGGGGGTGACGCGACTGGGCCAGTGCACCTGGTACAGGTCGATGTAGTCGGTCTGCAGTCGCTGCAGGCTGCGCTCACAGGCCTGGCGGACGGCTGCGGCCGACAGGTTGCGCCCGCTGACCTTGGTGGCGATCAGCGCCTCGGGCCGGCGGCCGGCCAGGGCCCGCCCCAGCACCGTCTCCGAGTAGCCCTGGCCATAGCCCTCGGCCGTGTCAAAGAGCGTCACGCCAGCGTCGAGCGCTGCGTGGATGGTGGCGATCGACTCGCTCTCGTCCTGCGGGCCCCACGTCTCGTCGCCGACGATGGCCCAGCAGCCCATCGAGACGATGGGCGCGGGGATGGCGCACTGGCCCAGGGGTCGATACTTCACGCGAACCTCCTCCAGCGGCGTCAGGGCCGCACGATGTACAGTTGGATCCGCCCGCCCCGGTCGGAGGCGTACAGGATGCGCCGGCCATCCCAGCTCCAGGTAGGGTGGCAGTGCGCCGTCTGGGTGTGCCAGGATGTCCCGTGGCTGCACAGGACCGTTAGCCTGGCCTCCGATCCCGAGATATCGATCAGGACGATGTCGTCCACGTCGTCACCGACCAGCCAGGTATTGTCCGGGTTGGCATGGTAGTGATTGCAGTAGTAGGGCATGTCGATGCGCCGGACGAGCTCGCCGCGCCGGTCGACCAGCCCGACAAAGGGGACCATCACCTGCTGTTTGACTGCGACATCGGTGGCCACGGCCTGCGTGCGCTCCGAGGTAATGGTGCCATCGTGGCCGGGCCCGCGATCGTCGAAGAAGATGTAGCCGTCCTGGGTCCAGAACTCGTGCCCGATCGAGTCGTGCTCCTGCTGGCGAAAGCATGGCCGGGCCTCGCGCGCGACCAAGTCGAGCAGCCAAATGCGCTGCGTGACCAGGTTCCAAGGTCCTTCATGGCAGAAGGTGGCCAGGGTGCTGTCGCCCGGACAGAACTGGAAGTGTCCCAGCCAGTGGGTGTCCCTGTAGATGTCCCGTGCGCCCGAACCGTCCAGGTAGGCCAGGGTGATGCGGCCGTCCTTGATCCTGTAGTAGCTCTCTTTGAAGCCACCGTAGTTGGGCCCGCGCGGAACGTCGACCTTCTCGTTGCGGCAGAAGGCCACGTAGCGCCGGTTGTGGCTGATCGAGGGAGCCCCGAGGCTATAGTCCCCGCCCTCCTCATAGATCACGGTGACCTGGCCGCTGGCCGGATCGAGGCGCTTGATCTGGCTCCCCACCATGTAGACGACGATGCGGCTGTCCGCCGTCTTGGTCACGCTGTGTAGGGAGGAGCTCTCGGCGGTCAACTGGACCATCTCGCCGCTGGAAAGGTCCATGCGGAAGAGGTTGTAGACGGGGTCCTCGTCCGGGGTCCGGTCCTGTCCAGACCCGCGATCCGATAGAAAGATGATCTCGTCCCGATGCAGGTCGAACGAGTTCTCGGTGAAGTAGAGGTGGTGGTTGTTGCCGCGCGACGTCAGCTGGAGGATCGTCCGCCCGGTCTTTTCGTCCCTGAACTCGCGCATCTCCGCGGGCCATCTGTCGCCAACCATCATTCCTCCTCCTGGGATAAGAAGTCCTCCCGAATCGGCGTGAAGCTGTCGATCACCCGGGCGTGCTCACTGAGCAGTTGGATGGTGTGCGGCTTCCCGGAAGGCACGACGTAGACGTCCCCCGCGCCGAGGCGCGTCTGCTGCCCGTCCATGAAGAAGATGATCTCGCCGGTGGCCACGTACGAGACCTGCTCGTGCGGGTGGGCGTGGGGGGGATCCGGCTGCTCCTGCGGTCCATCGTAGAAGTCGACCACGACGATCATCAGGTGGTCGGTGTAGGCCAGCCGGCGCTCTGCCCCCGGACGGATCGCGGTGACCGGCAGCTGTTCGTACTGGAAGGCGGCCATGCTTCCTCCCGTTCAGATGCCCAGCGCCTGCAGCAGGCCGCGGATGTAGCCGACCTGCCAGGCTCGGCTGAAGGGCAGCCAGTCGCTGTCGCCACTGATGCCGACATGGTGGTCTGGCACGAGGTAGCCCTGATATCCCACCTCGTGCAGTGCCCGCAGGTTGGCAACCATGTCGCCGTCGCCCTGGTGCGGCCACACCTCGGTATAGCGGGGAACGGTGCCGAGGACGTTGCGAAAGTGGACGTAGAAGATCTTGCCCTGCCCCAGGGAACGGATCACGGCGGGGACGTCCTCCCCGGCTTCCTGCATACAGCCCAGGCAGAGCAGCAAGCCGTTGTATGGGCTGGGCACCAGGTCGGTGAGACGCTGCAGGCTCTCGCCGCTGATCAGCGCCTGATGCACACCCCGGTAGTAGGCCATGGGGGGATCGTCGGGATGGGTGGCCAGCCGGACGCGCGATTCCTCGGCGACGGGGACGATGCGCTCGTACAGGTAGGCGATGCGCGACCAGACCTCTTCCAGGGACACCTCGCCGGCCGGCCGGTCGTCCAGCTCTCCCTGCAGCCGCGCGGCATCAAAAGTCGTCAGGAGCGCCCCACCGCACCCGACGGGCAGCCGCTCGTACCCCGGGTGCCAGAAGGGGCCGCGCGGCGCCCAGTAGGTAGTGCGCTGATCGATGATGACGACGGGGGCAGCGGCGCCGTCGGCATAGGCCTCGCCGATCGCGCGGATTGTCCGGGAGACGTTCTCGATCTCCCGATCGCGCCCCGGCAGCCCCAGCAGCTGGTCCTTGAGGCAGTTGCCGCCCAAGCCGATGCCCGTTAGCTCGAGGTCGTACCTCTCGAAGCGGCGGCGCATGGACAGGACGTCCGCGGTCGTGAGGTACCCGCGCTCTTCGTACGCGGGGCAGGCCGAAGCCCAGATGCTGGCGCCGTCCGCGCCGATCTGCTGGGCAAAGAGGAGTCGCTCGGGCGCCCCGTCGTTCGAACGCACGCCCACTTTCATGGCTGCTGCTCTCCACCCATCAGCGCGCCAGCCACCCGCCGTCCACCGGCACGATCGCCCCGTGCATATAGTCCGAGGCAGAGGAGGCCAGGAAGACAACGACGCCTTGCAAGTCGGCCGGCTCACCCCAGCGGCCGGCCGGGATGCGGGCCAGGATGGCCTGGCTGCGCTCCGCGTCGGCCCGCAGAGGAGCCGTATTGTCCGTCGCCATGTAGCCGGGGGCGATAGCATTCACGCGGATGCCCAGGGCAGCCCACTCGTTGGCCAGGGCCCGGGTGATCCCGGCCACGGCGCTCTTGGCGGCCGTGTACGAGGGCACCAGGATGCCGCCCTGGAACGAGAGCATCGAGGCCACGTTGATGATCTTGCCGCCACCCTGCTGCACCATCACGCGCGCGGCGGCCTGGGAAAGGAAGAAGAGCGCTTTCAGGTTGATCTGCAGGACGTCATCCCAGTACGCCTCGCTGAACTCGAGGGCCGGCGCCCGGCGGATGATGCCGGCGTTGTTGACGAGGATGTCCAGGCGACCCATTTCGTCGACAACCTGCTGCACCACCTTGCCGAGTCCTTCGACCGAGGCGTCACGCAGGTCGCAGGCGACACCGAGAAAGGGCCGGCCCAGCAACTCTATCTGGCCCCTGGTCTCGTCCAGGGGCAGGATGTCCAGGCCGGCCACTGCGGCGCCGGCCTCGGCCAGGCCGACGCCCATGGCCTGCCCCAGGCCCCGTCCGGCCCCCGTGACCAGGGCCACCTTGCCGTCGAGGTGGAACAGGTCGAGTACGCCCATGTCAGTGCCCCAGTTCCTTCAGCATCGGCACGGTCCGGCCGACCCAGGCCAGTTTGGGATCGTCCACGGTGGCCTGGACGCGGTGCTCGCCGGCCAGGAACCACAGGTAGTAGGTGGTGTAGCCCGGGGCGCTGACCACGGTGTGGTAGCCGTAGGGTGCCAGCAGGGCGGTGTCGTTGCGCACGGTGAAGTTGGCCTCCTCGCCCTGGTCGTTGTAGTAGCGGCAGAGGCCAAAGCCGTCGGCCGGGCTGAGCTTGAAGAAGTAGATCTCCTCGTGGTCGGCCTCGCGAGGCAGATCGTCGACCTCGTGTCTGTGGGGTGGATAGGTGCTCCAGTTGCCGCTGGGTGTGAAGGTCTCGCCCACGATGAGCCGCCGCGCCGGCAGTTCGGGCTGGGCGGCCAGGGTCAGGATCTGGTGGAAGGAGCGCTTGAAGTTGGCCGCACCCCAGACGCCGCTGGCGACCTGGGCCGGGGCAATCAGGTAGGGATCCACCACGAGGTCGCTGGGAGCGCTCGGCAGGGCAATCTCCACCACTCCCTCCGCCGTGATGGCGCACTCGACACCCGCCGGCAGGTAGACGCAGTGGGGCTTGCCGGAGAAGACGTTGGGCCGGCCGCCGACCCTTTCAAAGCGCTGGCCCGCCACTTCGAAGGTAGCCCGCCCGCCGAGAACAACGGCCAGGAACTCGCGGGAGCCCGTGGAGAAGATGAACTGCCCGCCGGCCGACAGCTCGAGCAGCTGCAGGTCCAGGAGCTGGCACGGGTTGTGGGGCAGCCCGTTCAACCCCGGGTTGGTCTCCAGTGATGCAAAGTACCGCATGGTTGGCCTCCTTCGAGATCACGGGCGGGAAGCGGGACGGATCGATTCTGCTGACTGCCTCACTTGATCGCCCCTGCCGGCTCCTGGCCCCCAGAAGTCGGGCGCCTCGCCTGAAAACGCAGTCATCCCGACGCTCCTGCCGCATCCTTCACCTCGCTGGATGAATCGGTATGCAGCTGCCTCCCCGCCAGCACTGGCGAGTTCTGCGTAGGGAGACGGCGACCTGGGCCTTTCGTGCTGCTGTGACTTTGCACAGTCACCAACGTCAGACGTAATCGATACCGGCCAGCTCCAACTCCTCTGCCCGGTGACAGCTGACCCAGTGGTCGCCTCTCAATTCGCGCCACGGCGGGGCTTGCCGGCTGCAGAGATCGATAGCGTAGCGGCAGCGCGGATGGAATTTGCAGCCGGCGGGTGGGTTCGCCGGGCTGGGGACGTCACCCATCAGGACGATTCGCTGGGAGACGCGGTCCGGGTCGGTGCGCGGGACGGCGGAGAGCAGGGCTTCGGTATAGGGATGCAGCGGGTCCGCGTAGAGTGTATCGGCGGCGGCCAGCTCGACGATGTTGCCCAGGTACATCACCGCCACACGATCGCTGATGTGCTCCACTACCGACAGGTCGTGGGCGATGAACAGGTAGGTCAGGCCGAAGTCTTTCTGCAGGTCCTCGAGCAGGTTGAGCGTCTGGGCCTGGATGGAGACGTCCAGGGCCGAGACCGGCTCGTCGCAGATGATCAGCTTGGGCCGCAGGGCCAGGGCGCGGGCGATGCCGATGCGCTGGCGCTGCCCACCGCTGAAGGCATAGGGGTAGCGGTTCATGTGCTGGGCCCGCAGGCCGACGGCCTCGAGGACCTCGCGCACCCGCAGTTGGAGGTCGGCGCCTCTGGCGACACCGTGGATGCGCAGCGGCTCGCTGACAATGTCCATCACCGTCATGCGCGGGTTCAGGGAGGAAAACGGGTCCTGAAAGATGATCTGCATCTGGCGTCGGATCGGCTTGAGCACGCTGCCGCGCAGCTTCAGAACGTCCACCATGTGGTCGTCCTGGCGGTAGAGCACCTGGCCTGCGGTGGGGCGATAGGCCCGCAGGATACAGCGGCCCACCGTGGTCTTCCCGCAGCCGGACTCCCCCACCAGGCCGAGGGTCTCGCCTTCGCGGACGAAGAAATTCACCCCGTCCACGGCATAGACGTAGCCGGACGTCCGCTGCAGGAATCCCTTCTGGATCGGAAAGTGCATCTTGAGATCGCTGACATGCAGCAGTATGGGCTTCTTGGTCGGCACGTTCTCTTCCTGAGGTTCGTCCATCGGTGCGCTCAGCCTCTTGCGGCGTTCAGCGGTAGATCGGACAGCGCACAAAGTGGCCGCTCTCCACCTCGATCAGCTCGGTCTCCCCGGCCTGGCTACAGCAGTCCCGCTTGTGTACCGGGCAGCGCGGCATGAAGGCACAGCCTTGCGGGACCGAGTAGGGATCGGGGACGCTGCCCGGGATCGGCGTGAGCCTGGTCTTGATTCGGCGACCGAGGTGGGGAATGGAGCGCATCAGGCCCACGGTGTACGGGTGCAGCGGGCGATGGAAGACGGACCGCGCGTCGCCGGTCTCGACAATGCGACCCATATACATCACGGCCACCCGGTCGGCCATCTCGGCGACGACCCCCAGGTTGTGGGTGATGATCATGATGGCCATACCGTACTGCTGCTGGAGGGACTTCATGAGTTCGATGATCTGGGCCTGGATCGTCACGTCCAGCGCGGTCGTGGGCTCGTCGGCAATCAGCAGGGAGGGGCTGCAGCAGAGGGCCATGGCAATCATCGCCCGCTGGCGCATACCACCGGAGAACTGGTGCGGGTAGTCCTGGTAGCGCTGCTTGGGCATGGCAATCCCCACCTGCTCCAGCATGCGGATCGCCCGCTCACGGGCTTCCTCCTTTCCCACCTGCTGGTGCAGTTGGACCGCCTCAGCGATCTGGCTGCCCACCGTGTGCACCGGCGAAAGCGAAGTCAGTGGCTCCTGAAAGATCATAGCGATCCGGTTGCCGCGGATGCTGCGGATGAGGCTCCCGTTGGGGTCGACCGTAGCCAGGTCGACGGGGGATCTGCCGTCCCCCCAATCGAACCAGACCTCCCCCGACACGATGCGGCTGGT
Organism: uncultured Chloroflexia bacterium; assembly: GCA_964613665.1. Taxonomy (GTDB): domain Bacteria; phylum Chloroflexota; class Chloroflexia; order DTKN01; family DTKN01; genus CAZQFV01. The sequence goes on along the minus strand of CAZTIG010000013.1, from coordinate 51,608 downwards.
CTTTGGAAGCAGTCGCAGGATCGAAAAGGCGGTCACGCTCTTGCCACAGCCTGACTCGCCCACCACCCCCAGCGTCTCGCCCTCCTTGACCTGCAGGGAGACACCATCGACCGCGCGGACGGTGCCATCCAGTGTGCGGAAATAGGTCTTCAAGTTGATGACTTCGACGATCGAGCGTGACGTTGCCTGCTCCATCAGCGCCCCCTAGATCGTATAGGGATCGACGGCATCGCGCAGCCCGTCGCCGAGGTAGCTAAAGGCCAGGATGGCTGCGGCGATAAAGGCGGCCGGAAGGAACAACCACGGGTAGAGCGCGATGGTCTGCATGTTCTGGGATTCCTGGATCAGGACACCCCAACTGGTCACCGGCGGCCGCAGCCCAAGGCCAAGGTAGCTGAGCGCAGTTTCGGCCAGGATCATGGAAGGCATGGCCAGCGTCGAGACGACGATGATCTGTCCCAGCGTGGCAGGAACGAGGTGCCGGAAGATGATCCAGCCGTCACTGGCCCCGGCGAGCTTGGCCGCCAGGATAAAGTCCTCTTTGCGCAGCGACAGCACCACGCCGCGCAACTGGCGTGCCAACCAGGTCCATTGAATCAGCGACAGGATCACACTGATGGCGAAGTAGGTCTGCAGGACCGTCCAGCTCTGTGGAATGGCCGCCGACAAAGCCATCCAGAGCGGAATCGCAGGGAAGGAGCGGATCAGCTCAATCAGCCGCTGGATCAGATTGTCCACCCAGCCGCCGTAGTAGCCGGAGACAACGCCAAGCACCGAACCGATGATCAGGGACAGGATGACTCCGACGAGCCCAATCGTCAGCGAGACCTGGCTGCCCAGCATGATGCGGGAGAAGAGGTCACGCCCCTGGCTGTCGGTGCCCAGCAGGGAGACGATGCCCCCAGGAGCTGTGAAGAGGTGGATATCGGTGTCGATCAACCCCAGGAACTTGTACGGGACTCCGTGGGAGAAGAACTGCAGCGGGATGACTTCTTCCGGAACAGGCGTGTAGATCTTGCGCAAGTTCTTGTCGATCGTCAGTTTCACGCCATTGACATGGGGCTGGAATACGCCGTCGTGGAACAGGTGAACGGTCTGCGGCGGCATATAGATGTACTTGGTGAAGCGTGTTGTCAGGGTATAGGGGGCGATAAAGTCGGCCAGGAGGGCCCCCAGATAGAAAAGGGCGATGGCGATGCCGCCGATGAGGGCAGCCTTGTTGCGCCGGAACTTGCGCCACATAAGCCGCCATTGGGAGGCCCCATAGATCGCTTCAAGCGACCGGCCCGTCCGTGGATCGACTGCCTTCTCCTCCACCTGCAGGCCTCTCCCAGCACGGGCAGCCTCTTCGTACTGCTTGAAGATATCTTCCGAACAGGCCTCTGCAGGTTTCCTCGCCATCGGGACCTCCGCCCTCTAGGAGTAGACGATCCTCGGGTCGACCCAGGCCAGGACGACATCAGCCAGGAGGTTCGAGAGCATGAGCAGGACGGTCGTGACGAGCAGGATCGTTCCCGACAGGTAGACATCCTGGCTGAGCAGGGCGCGGAGGAAGACTGGCCCCAGAGTGGGGAGCATCATCACGATGCCCACCAGGGCCGACTGGCTGATGATCTTGGGGATCTCCAGGGCAATGACGCTGATGAGCGGGTTGATGGCAACGCGCACACCATACTTGTTGATCACCTTGCGTTCGGGCAGGCCCTTGGCGCGGGCCGTGATGATGTGCTGTTGACCCAGGATATCCAGCAGGCTGCTGCGCATGATGCGCTGGAGCTGGGCCGTGCTGGACAGGCCCAGGACAACCACGGCCGGCCAGAGGTGGTTGAGATAGTCCCCGATCTTCTCCAGCGTCCACGGGGCATTTTCGAACTGGCGGGACATCACACCACCGACGTCGATGTGCAGGACGATGATGCCCAGGAACATCCAAACCAGTGCCAGCAAGAAGCCGGGCAGGCAGAGGCCGAAGAACCCGATCGCCGACAGGATATGGTCACCGGCCGAGTACTGATGCGTGGCCGAGTAGATGCCGATGGGGATGGAGACAACCAGCATAAAGAGCAACGACAGGAAGCCCAGATAGAGGGTATAGGCCAGCTTGCTGCCGATCACATCCCAGACCGGGGCGCGCCACTCGATCGAGTAGCCAAAGTCCAGCCTGGGCCAGCCGGAGATCCAACGCAGGTACTGGATGTGCATCGGCTGATCCAGGCCATACACCTCTTGCAGCCTGAGGACTACCTGCTTGTCCATGCCCCCGCCTGTGGAGGCCACATTGGCCTGTAGGGAGGTGATAAAGTCGCCCGGGGGCAGCTGGATGACGATGAAGATGATGACCGATATCAGCAGGAGGGTCGGGATCATCCCCAAGAGGCGCCGCAGGACATAGCCAAGCATCTCGCTACCCTCGGCTCTGCAGATGGGGGGAGGGGCCTGCTGGCGGCAGGCCCCTCCTCACCGCGAGACTAGTGGGGATCCATCCAGAAGTGGCTCGGGTCCTGCGTGCCCGGGGTCATGATAATCCAGTCGGAGGTGTGGTTTTCCATGACGTTGTGGAAGTAGTTCTTGACCACGACAGGGCCAGGAGAGCCACCGCAGGTCTGGATCACGCTGAGGTTCTCCGTCGTCTTCCGGACGATGTTCCTGGCGATTTCGAGCTGCTGGGCCGGGTCCACCGCGGCGCGGTACTGGTTGTAGAGGTCCTGCAGCTCCTTCAGCACACCAGTGGGCGCCTCGCCTTCCGCGCCGCTGGTCTTGTACCAGGTGCCAAAGGCGGGGGCCATCCAGGAGCGCTCGTCAAAGGGGAACTGGTAGATGGGGTCGACCATCGGCACCAGGCCGCGGTCGGTGGTCCAGGTGGCGATCATGACCTCGTTGGCGCAGGCCCGCGGCCAGTAGACGTCGCGGGACATGGTCTCGACGCTGACGCCGAGGCCGATGGCCCGCCACTGCTCGGCGACGAGCTCAATGCCGTCCAGGAGGGAACCGCCGGTATAGGAGGTCTCGATCACCAGGTTGATCGGCGTGCCGTCGGCAAAGGTGCGCATGCCATCGGAGCCCACCGGCAGGCCGATCTGGTCGAGCAGGGATTTGGCCAACTCCGGGTCATACTCGCCATAGATGTTGGCGATGTCGGCCTGGTAGAGGGCCGAGTCCTCCACGACGCTGATGGTCTGCGGGGTGGCCAGCCCTAGCCAGAGGACCTGGTTGAGCGTCTCGCGGTCGATCGCCTGGGAGAGGGCCTGGCGAAACTTGAGATTCTGCAGCAGCTCGCGATAGGCCGGGTCGGGGTAGCTCTGGTTGGGGAAGAAGGTCAGGCCCGAAGCCTGGGCCTGCGGCCACAGGAGCATGTGGTAGTTGCCGGCCTCGGCATTCTCCTGGTAGACGGTGTACTGGTTCAGCTCGATGGCCCGATGCTGCATGTCGAGCTTGCCGGCCAGGGCCAGGTTGTTGACGGCTGCCGAGTCCTGCACCAGGTAGAAGTAAACCTCGTCGATGTAGGGCAGCTGGTTCCCCTCGATGTCGACCTTCCAGTAGTAGGGGTTGCGCGTGGCGATCATGTGATCGGCCCCGGTCTCCCAGTTGCTGATCACCCAGGGGGTCATGGCCGGCCGCTCGGGGTTGTATTCGAGGGCCTTTTCCTCGAACATCTCGTAGGTGGCGCTGGCGTTGTACTTGGGATGGTACTGCTCCAGGTAGTGGCGAGGAGCGAAGAAGCCAAAGCGCTCAAAGCCCAGCGGCCACTGGTTGCCGTGAAAGGCCAGGCCCACCGTCTCGGCCAGACCGTTGGGGCCGTCGAACTTGAGCTTGATGGTGATGTCGTCGATCTTTTCCAACGTCATCGGCTTGCCGTTGACGATCCACTCGGCGTGCGGGGCCTTGGTGATGGTGGGGTCGTTCTCGATGTCCTCCCACCAGAAGATGATGTCGTCGACCGTGAAGGGCGCACCGTCTGACCACTTCAGCCCCTCGCGGAGGTAGAGGGTCAACTCCTTGCCGTCAGGCGACCATTCCCAGCGTTCGGCCAAGCCCGGCTGGACCGGATCCTTGGGGTCGCGGGGCCAGCGCAACATCGGCTCGTAGACGATGCGGCCGAAGCAGTGAAAGTCGTTGATGCCGCGCCAGCCGCGGTACCAGGTGCCGCCGTACTGACCGACCGATTCGACCGGCTGGACGACCAGGGGATTCGCAGGAAGGCGCTCCTCCACGGGCGGCAGCTTGCCCTCTTTGACCAGGGCTGCCAGTTGAGGAGCCTCTTGATAGGTAGGAGCGGGGATGGTGGTGGGCTCCGCCGTCGCGACGGGCGTCTTTGTGGGGACGGGAGCAGCCGTATCCGCGGGCTTGGACGTGGGAACCACAGGCACCGCCGTAGTCGTAGGCCCGCAGGAAGTGAGAAGCAACAGGGACACAAAGATGGAGACTACCACTGTGCACCGCAGCATGTTGTTCTTACCATGTGCCATCGGAGGTCCTCCCGTTTTGCCTGTGTGGTACCTGGGCTTCTGGGCCATCCTGCGCGTGAACGGAATGCTTCGAGTCCCCACCTCCTTTGCCGTGGACCTCTGGTTACCGCCATTGTTAGCGATAACGTTAGCGCTACCAGTATACCATGTGCATGGCCTCCTGTCAAGAGTCTCTTGGGTTCTCGGCGACGCAGGTGCTGTGGACATTCCCCGGAGCCGCCCTTCAGCTGGCACGCTGTTATGGCGCGCTGGCTCTGGTGATCAGTTCCACGGGGAGCACCACCTCCTGGCACTCCTCGGAACAGCCGTGGATGCGATCCAACAGCAGCCGCATCGCCTGAGCGCCCATATCGTAGCGCGGCACATGACAGGTGGTCAGCGCAGGGGTGATCCGATCGACCAGGGGGATGTCGTCAAAGCCAGCGACCGCCAAGTCGCCAGGAACCTGGCGACCCAGCTCGGCACATGCCTGCAGCGCGCCCACGGCGACCAGGTCATTGTAGCAGACGAGGGCGGTCAGCTCGGGGTAGGCGATGAGCAGGTCGCGAGCTGCCACCAGCCCACCTTCGACAAAGGCTGAACAGTGGCGTACCCAGGCCGAGTTGTACGGTAGGCCGGCCGCGACCAGAGCAGCCCGGTAGCCGCGCGTGCGCTGCTGCCCGCTGTAGGAGACCGCCGGGCCAGCCAGAAACGCGATGGCCCGATGGCCGGCCTGCAACAGCAGCTTGGTCATCTCCCGACAGCCGGCCTCGTCGTCCGCCAGAACCACGCCGACACTATCGCCCTCCAGCCGGCGATTCACCAGGACAGCGGCAGGGTGACGCTCCAGGAGCGAGCGGAGGATTTTCTCATCGAGGCGGGAACTACACAGGACCAGGCCGTCCACACGCTTCTCCTCCAACGACCGCAGGATGGCCACCTCACGCTGCGGGTCCTCATTGGTGTTGCATAGGAGGACGCTATAACCCTCAGCGTAAGCCTGATCCTCGGCCCCACGCGCCACACCGGAGAAGAACGGGTTGGCCACATCGGGCACGACCAGGCCCAACGTGCCCGTGCGCTGCGTCACCAGCCCGCGCGCCACACCACTGGGGCGATAGTCCAACTGCCTGACGATCTCGCGGACGCGCTGGCGCGTCTCCGCGCTGACGTCGCCCTTGTTGTTGAGCACGCGGGAAACCGTCATCGCCGAGACACCGGCTGCACGTGCTACATCGGCCATGGTGATACGACGGGGCATGCTGGAACCTCCACTGTCCGTTATCGCTACCGATAACGCTAACGGCATTATAGCAGAAGCAGGCTCCTTTGTCAATACACATAAAAAGGGGCTGCCCAGTTCGGGCAAGCCCTCACGTGGTTCCCTGTGCCTGGGGCTATTCACTGCAAGACGCGGCCCACTCAAGCCGGAGGATTTCGTTTTCTCTCGGCCAGCAGAGCGGCTTCGGGGCGTCCCCGGTAGAACTCGTCAAGCGGATAGCAGCCTGAGACCAGCCCCTGCCGCGGCGCAGTCGTGCAGTCGCTGAAGGTACGGCAGATACGCCGCTGCTGCAGCGGCCGGCCGGCCAGCACGTCGGCAGCCATCTCCGGGTACGATAGCATCATGCGCCCCAGACCCACGAAATCGGCTTGACCGCTGCGCACCACTCCCTGCGCGACATGGGGCAGCCATTCCTGCAGGTAGGAGTAGCCCGAGCCCACCAGCGCCAACTCCGGACGATAGCGCTTCAAGGCCGCGGTCACGGCGATCTGGCGGGCGACGCCCACCAGAGGATCCTCCGGCGGGCGATAGCCGTCAGAGGGCGGAAAGAGTGCCGGCCGCTGCACGTGCGGGCAGTAGTAGGGGCTGCCCGCGGTGATGCAGACCAGCTCGATGTCCAGCGAGGCCAGCTGGTCGAGCAGGGCCCGCGGCTCGTCCAGATCGATGCCCGTGCCCGTGCCATCGCCGCCAAAGGCGTAGCGGTAGAGCGGGCCGGCGAACGGCTCGGGCACGCCCTGCCCATCGGGACCCGGCCGAAAGGGCACGAAATCAAAGGCGCTCAGCCGCACCCCTATCTGCAGCCCTGGCGCTCTGGCCCGGATGGCGGCTACGACCTCGCGCAGGAAGCGCGTCCGGTTCTCCAGACTACCTCCATAGCGCCCCCGGCGGTCGCGCGCGCTGAGGAATTCGTGCCCCAGGTAGCCGTGGCAGTGCTTGACATCGACAAAGTGAAACCCGGCCTCTTGGGCCAGCCGGCCGGCCCGGGCAAAGTCCTCCACCAGCGCAGCGATCTCCTTGTCGCTCCACACCGGGGCCTCGGCAGTGAGGCCCACCCGGCGGTCGAGATGAGGGTGGTGGTAGAGGATGCGCGGCTCGGGCCGCGCCTTCTCGCTCGGACGAGAAAACCGCCCCGAGTGGGTCAGTTGCAGCCCCACCAGCAGATCACCGCTGCAGCCGAAGTGGGCCTCGTGCTCGGCCACCAATGCCTGCCGCAGCGCAGCCAGCTCTCCCACCGTCCTGGTATCGATCAACAACTGGTTGGGGTTGGCCCGGCCGTCCGGGCGCACCGCCACCGCCTCGCCGCCCCAGATCAGCTTGGCCCCGCTCTGGCCGAAACGGCGCCAGCGCCGCACTACCAGGTCGGTCGGCCGTCCGTCCGTGGTCCCGTCCCACCCCTCCATGGGCAGGACACAGAAGCGGTTGCCGACGGTGAACCCGCTCCGTAGCCGGTACGGCTGAGCCAGCGGCGCCCCCGAGCCGGCCTCGACCTGCTCGTCCAACGGCAGATCGACCCCCAGCGCGGCCAGATGGGCGCGCATATCCTGGGTGGTCTTGAGCGAAGCCATCCGACGGTATGTCATTTCGACCGCGCCTCCTGTACCCATGCCAGCACCTGGCACACCAGGTCGCGAATCGCGCCATAGTCACCAGCAGCGACCCATTCCTTGCGGACGAGGTTGCTGCCCATGCCCAGACAGGCCGTGCCGGCCTGGATCCAGGCAAAGACACTCTCCCGCGTCGCCTTGACCCCGCCGGTCGGCATGATACGGGTCCAGGGCATCGGCCCGAGCACCGCCTTGACAAAGGCCGGCCCCCCTACCTCGGCACCCGGAAAGACCTTGACGATCTCCACCCCCATCTCCTCCGCCGCCGAGATCTCGCTCACGCTGCCGCAGCCCGGGCAGTAGGCGATCTTCCTACGATTGCACACCCGGGCTACCTCGGCACTCAGGAGCGGGCCCACCACAAAGTTGGCCCCGCTGGCAATGTACAGCGCCGCCGTGGGGGCATCGACGACCGAGCCCACGCCCAGGATCACCCCAGGCAGGGTCCGGTCGACGAAGGCGGCAAGCTCGGTGAAGACATTCCAGGCGCGGTCGCCCCGGTTGGTAAACTCGATCGTCCGGGCCCCGCCCTCGGCACAGGCGGCGACGATCCTCTGGGCAACCTCCACATCGGCCTGGTAGAAGACGGGCACCAACCCGGTCTCCAGCATCGCCTTCAGCACGGTCAGACGATCGAAGCGCGCCATGATCTCCTCCTGATCCGCTGTTCCAGGCAACCCCGCAGCCAGCGGCCGCTAGTCGGCCGCCGGCCCAAAGGTAAGCCGGAGAACTGTCCCGGCTCCCATGCCGGGCACCTCCACCGCCACCGGCTCGCGCCGCAGCCTGCGGCCGGCCACCTCGGCGAAGAAGATCTCGCATAGGACATATGCGGTGCTGCCCTCGTGCAGATGGCCCCCGTAGGCCCCGGCAGGCGTGGAAAGCGTCACGTGGATGTGCGGCTCCCCCCCGACGACGGTCCCGCTCATAGCCAGGATCTCGATCCCCCCTGCGCCCCGGCCCAGGACATGCTCGGTGGGGAACCGATCGTGCTTCACCCAGTGCAGATGGTGGGACGTCAGCGTGCCGTAGCCCCCCAACACCACCGCCTGCTGCAGCCCCGTCTCTGCCAGGAAGCGGTTCACCGAGAGCAGCACATCCTCCCCAGGATCCACTCGCAGGATGTGGATGCGTTCAATCCCCAGCGTAGCGTGTTCCATGGCAGATACCTCCTCGACTCCTCAGCGGCTGACCCGGCCCGAGACGTCGCCGCCCATCAGTTTCTCCACCTCGGCGACGCTGACCAGGTTGAAATCACCCGGGATGGTATGCTTCAGGCAGGAAGCGGCCACGGCAAAGTCCAGCGCCCGCTGCACGTCGCCATAGACGCGCAGGCCGTAAATCAAGCCCGCGCAGAAGCTATCGCCACCGCCGACCCGGTCGACGATATCGACGATGTCGTACTGACGGGCCGTGTACACCTGGCCCTGCTGCCAGAGCATCGCGCTCCAGGTGTTGTGGCTGGCGGAGAGCGATCCGCGCAGTGTGATGGCGATCGTCCGCAGGTTGGGAAAACGCTGCGCCAGCTCGTTGCAGACCTCGACATAGGGAGCCGCCTCGACCCTGCCCGCCAGCACGTCGACCTCCGGAGCCCGGATACCGAATACCCTCTCGGCATCCTCCTCGTTGCCGATGGCCACGTCGCACCAGCGCACCAGCTCGGGCATGACCTCCCCGGCCGGCCGGCCCCACTTCCAGAGGTTCTTGCGGTAGTTCAGGTCGCAGGAGACCGTCAGGCCCGTCTCCCTGGCCACCTGCACGGCCTCCAGGCAGGCCTGGGCGGCACCCTCGGAAACGGCCGGCGTGATCCCGGTCCAATGGAACCAGTCGGCTTCCACGAACACACTCTTCCAGTCGATCATGCCGGGGCCGATAGTGGCCAACGACGACCCGGCCCGATCGTAGATGACCTTGCTGCCGCGCTGCGCTGCGCCGACCTCCAGGAAGTAGATGCCCAGGCGCTCGCCGCCGCGGACGATGTGCCGCGTACCGACGCCATGCTGCCGCAGGAAGTTGAGGCAGGCGTCGCCGATCTCGTGGGCCGGCAGCCGTGTGACATACTCGACCGCCAGACCATAGTGGGCCAGGGACGCCGCCACATTGGCCTCACCGCCGCCATAGACGACGTCGAGGCTCCGCGCCTGGACAAAGCGCTGATGGCCAGGCGGGGATAGCCTCAGCATAATCTCTCCGAAGGTAACCACCTGTTTCATCTCTGTCCTCCTCCTCAGCGCGACTCGCTCGCTCCAGGACCGCCATCCTCATAGATCGCCCCGCGGCGAAAGTGGGCCCAGGCTGTCTCGAACCAGGCGTCGGTAGCGGGGATGGGCCGCCGGTCCACCCAGCAGTTGCTCACCCGGCCGTCGGGCATGGCGGTCGTCTCCAGCACCTTCTCCCGAAAGGCTGGGCCCTCCGGGGCAATGCGCCAGGCATCGCCCAGCTTGTCGTGGATTGGCCTGCCATCCGCGGCCAGGGCGACGGCCGACCCACGGCTGCCCACGCCGCTTTGCAGGGCAAAGTGGATCGCCTCCAGGTAGACGGCGTGGGCGAAACAGAGCGGACGGTTGCGCAGGGCCTCAGCCATCTCGCCGGGCCCCTGGTAGCTGCAGCCACTGCGCTCCAGCCGGCGCCACTGGGCCCAGGCCTCGGACACGGCAGGGGGCAGCTCCGCGAGCGAGCGGACGTGGGCCCCGGCGCGCGTCATACGCTCCTGCATTTCCGCCCGCTCGCTCTGCCACGACGACCCGGCCCCGGCGCAGCGCTTGACCCAATCCCGGATACCGCCAGCTGCCTCAGTTGCCGCCAGTCGCACCGCCTCGCCCGGCACGGACCAGTCCGCATAGCGATTGGCGATGTACTCCGCGGCGCGCAAGGCCCCCACCTGGCCGGCGTTCAACGCCGACCCGCCGGGCCGGTAGACACCATGGGAGCCGTTCACCTCGCCCACCGGAAAGAGGTGCCGGACGTTCACCGACTCCCACCAGATATTGCCGGCCAGACCACCGTTGTTGTGCTGCGCGCAGACGGCGATCTCCAGCGGCTCGCGAGCGATGTCGATGCCGTGCTCGGCAAAAAGCTCGATGGCCGCCGGATTCATTCGACGCAGCCGCTCCAGCGGCGTGGCCAGCAGTGCCTGCGAGCGGGCCAGGTAGCTCCGCGCCTCGTCTCCCAGACCGGCGAGGGAGAAGCCGGCCGGATTGCGACAGAAGTCGAGGAAGACCCGCCGGCCGGCCAGCACGGTTTCCACATAGACCAGGATGTCGATCAGCGAGGATCCGCCGATCACCTTGCGCGCGTCAAAGGGCCACTGGTAGCCCTTCAGGAAGATGAGCGAGCTCATCTCGTCCGTGGAGGCGAAATAGTCGCGCAGGAACTCGCGCTCGTCGCTCACGCCGTCGGCGGCCATGCTGACAAAGCGGGGGATCACCTGCATGTAGGTGCCGGAGACGTTCCACCGGAAGCGGGTCGAGGCCAGGCCATACTGCGACTCGGGCAGGTTCTGGGCCCGCGCCCCGGCCAGCAGGGCTAGACCGATCCCGCCCGTGTGGACCTGCGGATAGACGCTGTCCCGGTAGAGACCGCCGGGGCCGCCCACAGCCAGTACCACGTTCTCCGCTGCGTAGGCCTCGAGTTGGCCCTCCGCCGTGACAACGATGGCCCCGGCGGCACGCTTCTCCTTCCCCTCGCCCAGCGTCAGCAATTGGACCACGTTGCTCCGCTCGCGCAACTCGATGCCCATGCTCCTCGCCTGCTGGATGAGGACACGGCACATCTCGCGGGAGGTGTACGGACCGATCGACGTGGCCCGCTGCCGCGGGTCGTGATCGGTCTTGTAGCCAACGAATTGGCCGTAGCGGTCGCGGGGAAAAGGCAGCCCCAGGTTCACCAGGTGGAAAAAGGCCCGCGCGGAGAGACTCGCTTCCACCAGGGCGATATCGCCGTGCATGCTGCCTCCGGCAAAGTAGGTCTCGGCCATGGCCCGGGGCGAATCGGCCTCGTCCCCGCACAGCGAGAGTTTGTAGTAGGTCTGCTTGTCGCTGCCGGTGTTGATCGAGGTGCCCATCTCCAGTCCCTCGGTCACCACCAGCACGTCCTCGACCCCGTGGGCGTGGAGCTGGACCGCCGCGCTCAGCCCGGCGGCACCACTGCCGACGACCAGGGTGTGCACCCAGCGAAGCGGGATCGCCCCGCCGGCCGTGTCCAATCTCTCCTCGCGCATCGTCACCTTCGGAGATTCCCAGAGCTACAATCGCGGCACCGTCAGCCCGCCATCGACCATGACCACCTGGCCGGTCGAGTAGGGGAGATCGCCACGGACCAGCATGGCCACGGCTCGTCCGACATCCTCGGGCTGGCCCCAACGAGCCTGGATCATCAGGCCCTCTTCGATGAGCCGATCGTACCTGGCCTGCACGGGCCGGGTCATCTCCGTCATGATCACTCCCGGGCGGACCTCGTAGACGGGGATACCGAACTCGCCCAGCCGCGCCGCCCACAGCCGCGTGGCCATGCTCACACCGGCCTTGGAGAGGCAGTATTCGCCGCGGCTGGGGGAGGCCACGGTAGCCGAGATCGAGGAGATGTTGACGATACAGCCGGAGAAGGCGCTGTCCTCCTGCCGCTGGGCGATCATCCAGCGGGCCACGGCCTGGGTGAGAAAGTACGGACCCTTCAGGTTGATGGCCATGACCCGGTCGTAGCTCTCCTCGGTCGCCTCGAGCAGATCAGCCCGGACCTGAGGGGCGACCCCGGCGTTGTTCACCAGGATGTGCAGGCGGCCAAAGCGCTGTCGGATCTCGTTCAGCATGCGCTCCCGCGCCGCGGAGTCGGCCACATCGGCGTGGCAGTAGAGCACCTCCGCCCCCTGCGCGGTCAACTCGGCCAGCGCGTCCTTCACCTGGGCGGGGGGATGGATGTCACCCACGATGATGTCACAGCCTTCCGCTGCCAGGCTCCGGCCAATGGCCAGGCCGATCCCCCGTCCTGCTCCGGTGACCAGGGCTACTCTCCGCATCGGACCGACTCCCGCAGGCTATCGTAAAAGGCCAGGTTCTCGACGACCATATCGCGGATGGGCAGTTGAAAGGGGCACTTGTCCTCGCACTCGCCGCACTGGATACACCCCCGGGTAGCCTCCACGGCCTCGGCCAGCCAGCCGGCAAAGAACCGCTCGGGGGGAAAGCGTTTCCAGAAGCTGCGCAGGTTCAGCACGGTGGAGATGGGCACCCCTTGGGCACAGGGTTGGCAGTAGTCACAGCGCCGGCAGAAGCGGCTGCCGACCTCGGCCCGGATCTGCTCCAGTGCCTGCCGCTCCGCGAGCGTCAGCTCCCAAGGCCCCTCGACGATCCCGACGATCTCCTCGATCTCTTCCACCTTCTGGATGCCCGGGTCGGGCAGAACGCCATCGAACTGGAGCAGCCACTTGATGGCCAGGCGGGCATCGTCCAGCATACCCCCGGCAAAGGGCTTCATGGCGATGAAGCCGAGGTCGCAGCTCTGGGCCAGCGGAAGCAACTCGTGCAGCGCCTCGTCGGTGACAAAGTTGAGCGGGAACTGGACCGTCTCAAAGTGGCCCGATAGGACCGCCTGCCGGGCGATGCCCGGGGAATGGCTGGTAATGCCGATATGCTGAACCAGGCCGGCCTCCCGGGCCTCGAGTGCCGCCTCCATCGCCCCACCGGGTCCCAGGACTTGCACATACGCCTCTGCGGTGCTGACGTTGTGGAACTGCCACAGGTCGACATGATCCGTGCGCAGGCGCAGCAGGCTCTGCTCCAGGTGCTGCCGGGCGGCAGCCCGGTCCCGCGCCATCGTCTTGGTGGCCAGGACCACCTCCTCCCGCCTGCCGGCCAGCGCCTGGCCGATCCTCTCCTCGCTGGTCGTGTAGCCGGTGGCCGTGTCGAAGAAGGTGATCCCCAGCTCCAGGCAGCGCTGCACAACGCGGACCGCCTCCTCCGTGGTGAGCCGCTGGATCGGGATGCCACCGAACCCAATCCGGGAGACTTGCAGCTCGGTCTTGCCCAAACGATGCTCTCTCAAAGGATCCTCCACCCGCACCTCTCCGGCAGGCACTGCTGCGCCCGCCTCGTCTCCTCGAGACGCGTATTGGACCGCTGCATTGCTTCCACGGTCCAGGCGTTCCCCATCGCCGCGGCCATCAGCCCAGGGTGACCACCTGCCCAGTGCGCGCCGATTCCTGCATGGCCAGGGCTACCGCCAGCGAGTGCCGGGCGCTGCGTAGCGAGTTGGGCGAAGGCTGGCCCTGCAGGATGCACTCCAGGAAGTGGTCGATCCCCCCACCGGGTCGCTTCGAATCCCGGGCCGGCAGCAACTCTTCCTGGGGCTGTCCCTCGCGATGCAGACGCAGCACCGTCCGATCATGCTCGCCCGTCATGACCAGTGAAGCCTGTGTGCCGATAATCTGGGTGTAGTGGTCACGGATGCAGCAGACCGAATCGCCGATGACTCCCATAGCACCATTGACAAACGTCACAAGGCCCAGGACCGCCTCTTCCGAGTCCTTGTCCGGGACTGTCGTCTGCGTCCCGGCATATACCGAGGCCACCGGCCCATTGAGCCAGTAGAGAAAGTCGATGTCGTGGCAGGCGTGGTGCACCGTCCAGCCGCCCGATTCCTCTGGCTCGACCACGGCCCGGTGGCGTGCCCCTGCGCCGTACAGGCCAAAGGCACGGGTCTTGAAGTGGCAGATGGTCATGATCTGGCCGAGATCCCCGGACTGCACCAGCTCACGGATCTTCCGGTAGCCGTCGATGTAGCGCATGGAGTAGTTGACCACGTTGACGACCCCAGCCGACTCCACGGCCGCGATCATGCGGTCGGCGTCGGCCAGGTTCAGGGCGATCGGCTTCTCGCAGAAGACGTGGCGACCGGCCTGGGCTGCAGCCACCACCTGGTCGGCATGGGCATGGCTTGTCGAGACAACCAGGACAAAGTCCAGATCCATGCGCACGAGTTCTTGCGCGTCGTGGGTGGCGGCCAGACCGTAGCGGTCTCGGGCCAGGTCCAGGTTCGCCCGCCCCCTGTTACAGGCAGCCACGACCCGGGCCACATCGCTGCGCTGCCGGTTGATATACTCGGTCAGGTTCTGGCCGATGTTGCCGAATCCGATTACACCGCCTCTGAGGACCGCCATGACGCAACCCCTCTGCTCAATGATCCGCTTTCGGAGAACCAGCAGTGCAGCACCCTTTATAGCGCGCTTCGGCGACTTTGTCAAAAGAACTCCCGCGGTCCACGGCTGCCCCGTCATAGCTCGGGGTTGGCTGGAGATCTGATGGGTCCTTCGCGGACCCTCGCCACCCCCAACTTTCCCTTGCTTGCCGGCGGCCCCCCCCTGTGCTATACTGCCGACCGGGCCGCTGCCCTGGCGGCAACGCCCCACGACCCCGGCGAGAGGCCGGCCGGAGCACGGCATGGACCTGACCTACAAGGCGATCCGCCTCCTGCGCTTTCCCTTCGCCTACCGCGTCAGCGGCATGGAGAACATCCGCGACGGCGGGCCGGCCATCTACGTCGCCAACCACCTGGACAGCGCCGGGCCGGTGGAGGTGGTTCTGTCGCTGCCGGTGCGCTTCTACCCGTGGGTCATCGCCGAGATGAGCGACCCCCGGCGGGCACCGCGCTACCTGTACGACGATTTCGTCCACCCCATCTGGCACCTGCGCGGCCGCTTCGGTATGGCCGTCTCCACCGTGCTCTCCTGGTTCACCGTCCGGCTGATCCAGGGCATGCGGTGCATCCCGGTCGACCGCCGCCGCCACCGCTACATGAACTGCTTCCGGCGCAGCCTGGAGCTGTTGCAGCAGGGACAGAATCTGCTCATCTTCCCCGAAGATCCTCAGGGAGAGACCGACCCGGAGACGCACCTGCGCCCCTTCCTGAGCGGCTTCCTCCTGCTCTGCCCCCTCTACCAGCAACTGGCCGCTGCCCCACTGCCGGTCTACCCGCTGGCCGTCTATCGGCCACGCCGGATCATCGCCGTCGGCCGACCGCTCTTCTTCGAGTCCCACAGCGCGCGGCGCGGCGACGACGCCCGGCGGGCCGGCCGGCAGCTACAACAGGAGGTCGCCGTGCTCTACAGGACCATGCTCTGATACCGCGACCGCGCACATCGCAAACCATGGCGCCGCGAAACGCGTCTTGGCAAAGGCGGCTCGGTCCGCTATAATATCCCCAGCCCCTCTTTCCAGGGGGAACCGAGAGAGCGGAGATGACGATGAGCGACAAGCGCTGCTACGTTCTCCTGGCCGCCCTGCTGCTGGCCCTGGCCCTCTGCCCCCACAGCGCCGCCCAGGGCCAGGCCTCCTGGCCATGCGACGAGCAGGTCGTCGACCAGGCCGGCGTCCTGGGGGCGCAGATCGACCGGGTCCGCGCCGCCGCCGGCCGCCTGGAGGGCCTGGGGGCCGACGTGCGCGTATTCACCGTGGCCAGCACCGGCCTGAACAACCTCGACCTCTTCGTCGACGAGCGGGTGCAGCAGTGCCCGAGCTGGCAGGCCCCCGGCGGCGGAATGAAGGGCAACCTGGTCGTGCTGGCCGTCTCTGTGCAGGAGCGGCAGACCGGCCTCTACTATGGCGAGTCCTGGTCCGCCGCCCTCGACAGCGAATACTCGCGCATCCTGTCCGGGCAAATCAACCCCCGCTTCCAGAGCGGCGACTTTGCCGGTGGCCTGGCCGCCGGCCTGGAGGAGGTCGGCCGGCTGATCGACCTGTACCAGCATCCCCGGCCGACCTCCGCGCCCACGGCCCAACCCACGGCCGCGGCGGCCCCGCCGGCCGGCGCCGGCTCGGGGGGCGCGATCGTCGGCGTGGCCTTGGGCGGCCTGGCCGTCGCCGGCGGCGGGGTGGCCGCGGCCATCCTGCTCGGCCGGCGCGCGGCGCGCAACAGGGCCCGGCAGAGTGCCCGCGAGGCCAAGCTGAAGGTGGCCTCGCGCCTCCTCGAGTTCGACGAGCAGCTCCCCTACCTGGAGGCAGATATCGACACCCTGGCCCGGGAGTTCCCCCCGGCAGAGGCCCAGCGGCTGCGCCAGCAGCTGGCCGAGGCGCAGCGCACTGTCAAGCGGGCCAACGCCGACTACCAGAACCTCGAGCTGGCCGGCAACGACCCCGATCGCGCCGGGCTCAGCCCGGAGGAGTACCAGGGCTACGAGGCCTCCTACCGCGAGCTACAGCAGACCCTCGACGAGGCCGACCAGGCGACCGGGGTGGTGCGCCAGCGCATGCAGGCCCTGCGGGAGATGGCCGCCGGACTGCCCGCGGCCCTGGAGCAGGCCCAGGCGGCCATCGCGCAGGCGCAGGCCCAGGCGGCCGAACGCAGCGCCGGCGCGGCCAACCGGCCCGCCGAACGGCTGCTGCAGAGGGCCGCGGAGAAGCTGGCCGCGGCCCGCGCCACCGCAGCGGAGAAGGACCCCGAGGGGGCCCTGGCCCTGGCGGCCGAGGTCGCGCCACTGACCGAGCAGGCCGCGACCGCGGCCGGCCGGCCGGCGGAGCTGGCCCGGCGCATCGCCGAGGTCGAGGCGCTGATCGATACCGGCGCTGCCGCCTTCGAGCAATTGGCTCAGCACTATGCCGAATCTTCCTGGCAGACGGTCCGCGGCAACGGTACCGAGGCCGAGAACCGCGTCGACTGGGCGTCCGAGGCGCTCGAGGAGGCCTGCGCCGGCCTGGCGGCGAGCGAGGAGGAGAAGTGGCGGGAGGCCGAGCAGCGCCTGCAGCAGGCCGACGCCTGGCTCGACGAGGCCGTGGGCCTGATCGGGAGCATCCAGGCCCAGCAGCAGAGCCTCGAAAAGGCCCGCCAGGAGGCCCCCCAGGAGATCCAGGCAGCCCAGGCCGACGTGGACCGGGCGGCGCAGTACATCAGCCAGTACGACCCGGATATCCGCGAACAGATGGAGACCGACCTGGAGAAAGCGCGCCAGGAGCTGGCACAGGCTGCGGGCGAGCTCAGCCGGGAGCGGCCCGACTACCTGCAGGCCGTGGCCCTGGCCCGCCAGGCTAATGAGGCTGCCGACCGCATCCTGGCGGCGGCTCGCGACGAGCACGAGACGATCGAGCGCCTGCGCCGCAAGCTGAGCGCGGCCCGGCGCAGCGCCGAGTCCGCCGTCTCCCGCGCCGGCCACTACCTCCTGGACCACAACCAGGACGTCGGCAGGGATGCTCGCCAGCTCCAGGAGGAAGCGTCGGCCAGGCTCGCCGATATGGGAAGGAAGGCCGCCCTGGCCGAGGCCCAGGAGGACCTGGCCCGGCGGCAGGCGCTGGAGGAGGCCGTGGCGCTGGCGGCAGAGGCAGAGGCGCTGGCCGGCCGGGCCTATTCCCAGGCCGAGCGCGACTTTCGCCGGGCCGAGGAGGCTCGCTGGCCGATCAGTGCGCCGATCTTTGTGCCCACGCCGGCCCCGCCCCGCCCGGCCGGCAAGCCGGCTGCCCCGCGCCCGGCCGGCGGCTGGGGCTTGCCCCGGCCGACCCCCTTCAAACCCAGCTCCGTTCCGCGCCCCAGCGGGGGTGGCTCCTCCCGATGGAGCCCCTCTCCCAGCCGCAGCCCCACCGGCGGCGGCTCGACCCGTTGGGGCGGGACGCCCGGCGGCCGGCGCGGCGGGGGCTCCTCCGGCTGGTAGACGTCGGCGGCCCCGCTCAGTCCACGGCCACCATCACGTTCGTGGCCTTGATGACGGCATAGGCCTTTTTTCCCGGTGACAGGGCCAGGTCCTCCGCCGAGGCCTTGGAGATCATGGCCACGATCTCCAGGCCGCCCGGCAGCTCCAGGATGACCTCGGCGTTGACCGCGCCAAGTGTGACCTGCCTGACGCGGGCCTCCAGCACGTTGCGCGCGCTGAGCTTCATGGTTCCCTCCTCATAGTATGGCCCGCACCAGCCCCGGCAGCTCGACCGGGGCGTTGGCCACGGCATCGGCGCCGGCCCACTCCGGCGCGGAACCATATCCGTAGGCCGCGGCGATGGCCCGTAGCCCGTTGCGCCGGGCCGCGGCGACGTCGTCGGCGCGGTCGCCGATGACCACACCCGGCCGGGCCGGCAGCCGGGCCAGCAACTCGGCGACCATGGCCGGCTTGTCCCCGCCGTCGGCCGTGCGGTAGCGGACGGCGTCGAAGAGGCCGGCGATCCCCTGGCTTTCCAGCACCCGCTCGACATAGGCCTGCGGGCCGTTGGAGCAGATGGCCAGCTGCGCCGCCAGGGCGCGCAGCTCGGCCAGGGCCTGGCGCACGCCGGGGTAGAGCTCCCCCGTCTCGGGGACCAGCTCCAGCTCGCGGCGGTCAACCGCCGCCAGCACCTGCTCGGCTATCTCGGGGGGGCACAGGGAGCGCAGCCAGGCGTGCCAGTCGGCGCTGGGCCGGCCGAAGAAGGGGCAGATCTCCCGCGCTGGTGGGATGGGCAGGCCAAAGGCCTGGAACGTTCGCTGCGCGGCCGGGATGGAGACCGTCTCGGTGCGGAAGAGGGTGCCGTCAAGGTCAAGGATGAGGAGACCCTGAACGCCTGGATTCACGCTGATTCGCTCTCGTATTACGCCACCTCACCTGTTCGCCATGCCCACCTTGCTGGAATCGCCGCACCACGGCACCGCTCTGGCAGCCGGCCGCCCTCCCTACACCTCTTCCTCACCTGCATCGAGCAGCACCTCCCGCGAGCGGCCCTGCTCCTCCGGCCCGACGACGCCCTTTTCCTCCAGTAGGTCGATCAGCCGCGAGGCCCGGTTGTAGGAGACGCGCAGCCGGCGCTGCAGCAGCGCTGCCGAGGCCCGGTTGTGCTTGCGCACCAGGGCGATGGCCTCCGGCAGCAGCTCGTCCTCCGGCTCCTCCTCGGCCTCCTCGTGCCAGGAGAGCGGCATCGTGAGCTGCACCGGCGAGAGCGGCGCCGGCTCCGCGGGAGCCTGTTCCTTCCAGAAAGTGGCCACGCGCTCGATCTCCTCGTCGGAGACGTAGCTGCCCTGGATGCGGATCGGCTTGGCCGTATCGGGGGCCATGTAGAGGGCATCGCCGCGGCCCAGCAGTTGCTCCGCCCCGACCATGTCCAGCACGACGCGGCTGTCCACCGAGGTGGAGACGGCGAAAGAGACGCGCGCCGGGAAGTTGGCCTTGATCAGGCCGGTGACGACGTCCACCGAGGGGCGCTGCGTGGCCAGCACCAGGTGGATGCCGGTGGCGCGGGCCAGCTGCGCCAGCCGGCAGATCATCGTCTCGGCCTCCTCGGGGGCGACCATCATCAGGTCGGCCAGCTCGTCGATGACCAGGACGATAAAGGGCAGCGGCGGCAGGTTGGGATTGCTCTCGGCGCGGGCGGCCTTGTTGTAGCCGGCGATATTGCGAAAGCCCTCGCGGGCAAAGACGCGGTAACGCCGCTCCATCTCCTGTGTCGCCCAGTAGAGCGCCTTGAGCGCATCGACCTCGGCCGCGGCGGAGGCCGGCTGGCCGGCCCGCCGGCCGTTGATCTCGGTCACCACCGGAAAGGCCAGGTGCGGCAGGTCGTGAAAGATGCTCAGCTCTACCCGCTTGGGGTCGATCATGATAAAGCGCAGCGAGTCCGGGCTGTGCTGGTAGAGGAAGCTGACGATCAGGGAGTTGATGCAGACGCTCTTGCCCGAGCCGGTCGTCCCGGCGATCAGCAGGTGCGGCATCTTGGTCAGGTCGTCCACCACCGCCTGCCCGGAGACATCCCGCCCCAGGGCCACCTTGAGTGCGCCCTTGCTCTCCTGGAAGATGGGGCTCTCCAGGATCTCGCGCAGGGCCACCAGGGAGATGGCCGTGTTGGGGATCTCGATGCCGATCACCGGCCGGCCGGGCACGGGGGCCTCGATGCGGATGCTGGAGGCGGAGAGCGCCAGGGCCAGGTCGCTGGCCAGGGCGGTGATCTTGGCCACCTTGACGCCCACGCCGGGCTGCAGGGCGAACTGGGTCACGGTGGGCCCGCAGTTGACCTCGACGACGCGCGCCACGACGTTGAAGCTGTTCAGCGTCTCTTCGATCACGCGGGCCTGGCGGCGGATCTCCGCCTGGCTGACCTCGGCCTCGCCGGCCGTCTCCAGGAGGTCCAGCGGCGGCAGGTGCCACTCGCCGGCCGGCGGCGGCGCCATGGAGATCGTGCCGCGCTGCTCGCTGCGGCCGATGATCCGCGGCAGGACCTCCTCCCTGGCAGTCCCCTCTTCCTCTTCTTCCTCCGCCGCGGCCTCGGCCTCCCCATGGCGCGCGGGCAGGACCTCGCCCTCCACGGCCGGCTCCTGCCGCCGCCTGGGGCGGGCCTCCTCTGCCGGGGTGCGGATCACCAGCTTCGGCTGGCGGGCGCGCCGCCGGACCGACTGGGCCGCCTGGCCCAACCGCCGGCCGATCCCGCCAAAGAAAGCCACGACGTGGTGGATGGTCACGTCAAAGGCCAGCATGGCCCCGATCAGGCCGGCGATCAACAGGATCGGCAGCGCCCCGACCCAGGTCAGCGGCAGGGCCACGGCCAGCGTGCGGGCGACCACCCAGCCGACCACGCCGCCGCCACCGGCCCCGTCCGGGGGAGGATCCACGCGCTCGGCCATGCCCAGGCTGAACAGCCCCAGGACCGCCAGCAGCAGCAGCACGCCGCCCAGGATGTCGTTCCACTGCAGGTACGATTCCTGCCGGTACTCCCCCAGCAGGAGCAGCACCCCCACGAGTCCGAGGGCCAGCGCCACCAGGAAGCCGCCCCAGCCAAAGAGCCGGAACATGAACCCCGTCTGGGTCGCCAACCCCGAGATGAACCCCACCAGGCCGATCAACGCCAGCGCCAGCAGCACCAGCCCCAGGATCTGCCGCTGCAGGCGCGGGTCCAGGTTGAAGCGCAGCGGCTGGGCGCGGCGCGGCGTGCGCCGCCCGGTGCTGCGAGACCGGCTGCTGGAGCGCCTGCCGGAGGTAGATTTCCTGCGGATCGTGCGCCGCCTGGCCATCTCACACTTCCATCACCAATGGCAGGATCATCGGCCGGCGCTGGGTCTTCTTGTACAGGAACTTGCCCAGGCTGTCCTTGATCTTGCGATTGGCGAAATCCCAGTCCGAGGGCACATCGCCGCCGCCGTGATCGAGGGCCTGCAGGACGACATCGCGGGCCTCTTCCAGGACATCCTGGCCCTCTCCCCCGGGGACAAAACCGCGCGAGAGCATGTCCGGGCCGGCCACCACCCGTCCGCTGCGCCGGTCCACCGCCACCACCACCATCAGGATACCGTCGCGGGCCAGCATCTGGCGGTCGCGCACCACCACGTGGTCCACCTCGCCCACCGTCAGGCCGTCGACAAAGATGTTGCCCGAGTTGACCTTGCCGGTGATCTGGCCCACCTCCGGGGCAAACTCCATAACCGAGCCGTTCTCCGGCATCAGCACCTGCCTGTCGCCATAGCCCAGGGCGCGGGCCAGCTTGCGGTAGAGCGCCATGTGGCGGTAGTCGCCGTGGATCGGCACGACGAACTGCGGCTTGACCAGGCTGAGGACCATCTTCAGCTCTTCCTGGCTGGCGTGCCCGGAGACGTGTACCTGGGACAGAGCGCTGTAGACGACCTCGGCCCCCTGTTGGAAGAAGCTGTTGATCACGCGGTGGATCGCCTCCTCGTTCCCCGGGATTGGGCTGGCGGAGAAGATGACCGTGTCGCCGGAGCGGATGGTGAACTGGGGATGGTCCTGGTTGACGATACGGCTGAGGACCGACATGGGCTCGCCCTGGCTGCCGGTGCAGAGGATCACCGCCTCGCCGGGCGGCAGGTGCAGCACGTCCGACAGGCGCAGCAGCGTCTCCTCGGGCACCTGCAGGTAGCCCAGCTCCTGGGCCATGCGCACGTTCCCCTCCATGCTGCGCCCGACCACGGCGACCTTGCGGTAGTGGCGGTAGGCCATGTCGAGCACCTGCTGGATGCGGGAGATGTTCGAGGCGAAGGTAGCGACAATGACCCGCCCCTCGGCCTGGCTGAAGATGCCATCGAGGGTATCGCCGACGACCTTTTCCGGCGGCGTGTAGCCGGAGGACTCGACGCGCACGCAGTCGCAGAGAAAGGCCAGAACGTTGCGCCGGCCCAGCTCGGCCAGCTTGGCCGTGTCGGTGGGCCGGCCGTCCACCGGGGTATAGTCGAGCTTAAAGTCGCCCGAGTGCACGATCAGGCCGGCCGGCGTCCCGACGACCACGCCCACGCCGTCGGGAATGCTGTGGGCCACGCGGTAGAACTCGAGCTGGAAGGGACCGACCTGGACATCCTCGCCCGGCCGAATCTCGCGCATCTCCGAGGTGCGCTGCAGTCCGGCCTCGCGCAGCTTGACGGCGACGAGCCCCTGGGTCAGGCGGGTGGCATAGATCGGCGGGGTGCCCATGTCGGCCAGGAGGTAGGGCAACGCCCCGATGTGGTCCTCGTGGCCATGGGTGAGCACCACGGCGCGGATGCGCCCGGCGCGCTCGCGCAGGAAGGAGATATCCGGCAGGATCAGGTCCACCCCGAGCATGTCGCTCTCGGGGAACATCAGGCCGGCGTCGATCACCAGGATCTCGTCCTGGTACTCGACCATCCACATATTCCGGCCCACCTCGGCGACCCCGCCGAGGGGGATCACGCGTACGCTTTCAGCCATGGCATCCTCAAACCGTCTCCGGCCCGGTCCCGGTCTCTGCCGGAGGGGCCGCTTCCTGGGGGCGCTCCGCGGCCGGGGATACACCGGCGGGGGCCGGTGGCTCCGTGGCCGGCGGCAGCTCCCCCTCGCCTGCTGCGGGAGCCTCGCCAGCGACCGCGGCGGCCATGTAGCCCCGGATGCGGCCGAGCAGGTCGTCGCGCTCCTCCAACCCGCCGTAGAGGGGCAGCTTGTGCCGGCCGTAGGCCTGCCAGTGCAGGAAGCGGGCCAGCGTGTTGCGGATGCTCGCCAGGTGCGAGGTACGCACCACCAGCTCGTCCAGGGGAGCCTCCGACTCGGCGTCCACCGGCCGCAGGGCGGCGACCTCATCCCAGGAGTAGCGCAGGGCGATCCCCCATAGCGAGCGGAAGGTGAAGCCGGCCGGCCCGACGGTATAGGAAGCCTTGAGCTCCTCCAGGATGTTCCAGATCAGCAGCGGCACCACGAGCACCAACACCAGCATGATGACCGCCGGAATGGCCTCCTCGGCCGAGAGGGGCTGGGTGCCCGCGTAGCCGATGACGCGCTTCACCAGCAGCTTCACGCTGGGCAGGAAGTTGCCCAGGCTGATCCGCAGCGTGTTCTTGAGCATCCACAGGGCAAAGAGCCAGATGAGCACGCCGCCAGCCAGCAGGAGATAGACCATGCGCCGGCCGGCCCGGCTGAGGCGGTAGGTCTTTTCAACGACGACCTGTTCTTCCACTGTCTGCTCCTCCACAGAAGGCGGTCCAGGCCGGGCCCCGGCCCGACATCCTTTCCTTGGTCTTCGGTCCTTGGTCCTCGTCAAAACAGGCGCAGCTGGCGCGGATCGGTCTGCTCCGGCTGCTCGGGTGACGGCTCCTCCGGCGCAAAGCCGCCGCGGGACTCCTGCTCCAGGACCTCCTGCAGCCGGGCCAGCAGGCGGGGGATCTTCTTGAAGTCGGCCTCGGCCACGGGCAACGCCGCCAGGTTGCGCAGGACATAGGCCGGGTGGTACAGCGGCAGGTAGACGCGACGGCCCTCGCGGCGGGCTCGCCCGTGCACCTGGGAGATCCTGGCCCCCGGAAAGTAGCGCTCCATCGAGTAGCGCCCCAGGGTGACGATGATGCGCGGGTCGAGGCACTCGATCTGCCGGTCCAGGAAGGGCCGGCAGGTTTCCACCTCCGATGGCAGTGGGTCGCGGTTGTTGGGCGGCCGGCACTTGACCACGTTGGCGATAAAGACCTGTTGGCGGGTCAGGCCGATAGAGGCCAGCATCTTTTCCAGGAGCTGCCCCGACGGCCCGACAAACGGCCGGCCCTGCTGGTCCTCGTGAAAGCCGGGACCCTCGCCGATGAACATGATCGCGGCGTCGGGGGGGCCCTCGCCGGGGACCGTGCGGGTGCGCGACTTGCTCAGGGCACAGGCCGTGCACCGGGCGATCTCGGCGGCAATCTCCTCCAGGGTGGGCATCGCGTTCCTCGAACGAGCGGTCAGCCATCAGCGAGAAGGCTGCCAGTGCCATACCGCTAAACACTGCTCCACAGGCCCTTATGGTGCCCTATCGTCGCCATTATACCCCAACTTGGCCCTTCATTCAACTTGACAAAGCCCCGCACTTGCCTTATACTGAAACACGCTGGAAATCCTGGGGGCATAGCTCAGCTGGGAGAGCGCTACAATCGCACTGTAGAGGTCGGGGGTTCGAATCCCCCTGCCTCCACCAGGACCCTGTGGGGGGCTGTAGCTCAGTTGGGAGAGCACAACACTGGCAGTGTTGGGGTCAGGGGTTCGAATCCCCTCAGCTCCACCAGGATCAGGCAGATGTGCCCGGCACCGCGGAGGTGCCGGGCACAGGTGTTTTCACTCCACGCTGCGCGAGTGCAGCAGGAAACAGGCAACCTGGTGGTCCGGCTCGACCTCCACCAGCGCCGGCTCCTTCTGCGAGCAGCCCTCCATCGCCCGCCAGCAGCGCGGGTGGAAGCGGCAGCCGGAAGGGGGATTGACCGGGCTGGGCACGTCCCCCTGCAGCAGTATCCGCTCGCGCTTGACCGTCGGGTCCGGGATGGGAATGGCCGACATCAATGCCTGGGTGTACGGGTGCAGCGGACTGCGGTAGAGATCCTCCCGACTGGCTAACTCGACGATCTTGCCCAGGTACATCACCGCCACCCGGTCGCTGATGTGCTCGACCACGCTCATGTTGTGCGCGATGAACAGGTAGGTCAGGTTGAACTCGCGCTGCAGCTGGCGCAGCAGGTTCAGCACCTGCGATTGGATGGAGACATCCAGCGCCGAAACCGGCTCGTCGCAGACGATGAACTTCGGGCGGAGGGCCAGGGCCCGGGCAATGCCGATGCGCTGGCGCTGACCACCGGAGAACTCGTGCGGATAGCGGCGGATGTGGTCCTCCGCCAGCCCCACCTTGTCCATGATATCGCGCACCGTCCGCAGCCGCTCGGCCGTGATCCTGGCTGTGAGGGTATTCCGCAAGTAGATCCTTCCCGGGAGGATGCCCACAACCGCGCCGACCAGTCCTACCAGGAGTGCCGTATCCAGGTCCGGGCTGAAGAAACCGGAGAGAGCCACGCCGGCGAACCCGCCGGCGGCGCCCCCCAGCACCATCGCCAACGCTCCCAGCACCAGGCGGAGCCGTTCCCGGCCGCTCTGCAGATGGACGAGGCCGGCGACTGCCTCCAGGCATCCCCCCAACAGGAAGAGTCCCCCGACCGCGGCGATGATGGCGCCAATGACTACGGTACCGATGGCCAGGTGGGAGAGGTAGGTGCCGAGAAAGCCGCAGAGCGCGCCGACAACGGCGCCCAATGCTATACCCACCCACCCGAGCGTCGTACGCAGTCTCTCGGCGGCGCTCTTCTCGCTGTGCAGTGCCAGCGGATCGCCGATGATGCTGCCGATCTGTGAGCGCGGGTCCAGGCAGGAGTAGGGGTCCTGGAAGATGATCTGCATCTGCCGGCGCATGGCCTTGAGCTCGCGCGCCGCCAGCCGCGTCACGTCCTTGCCGGCAAAGAGGACCTGCCCGCTGGTCGGCTCGATCAGCCGCAGGATGGTACGCCCGATGGTCGTCTTGCCGCAGCCGGATTCACCCACCAACCCCAGCGTCTCGCCGGCGCGGATGGTGAAACTGACGTTGTCCACCGCCTTGACCCAGGCGCGGACGGTGCGGAAGATGCCGCCGCGGACGGGGAAATACTTGACCAGGTTGCGCACCTCGATCAGCGTTTCGGCCTTGTGCTCCACGTCTTGTCCCTCAGCAGCACCAGCAACGGGCCCCCCGAGGACAGCCCTGCGGCCGCCCGGCAGAGCTCAGCGGTACAACCAGCAGCGCACCTTCTGCCCCCGGCCAACGGCAGAAAGCTCCGGTTCCTCCTGCGTGCAGATCTCCAGCCCCCGCTCCTCGCGTTGGCGGCAGCGCGGCGCGAAGCGGCAGCCCGGCGGCAGGTCGATCAGGTTGGGCACGATGCCGGGGATCACGTCCAACTCTGTCTTGACCTGGCCCAACACCGGAACCGAGGCGAGCAGGCCCTGTGTGTACGGATGCAGCGGCTCTTTGAACATGGTCAGCGTGTCGGCCTCCTCGACGATCTTGCCGGCGTACATCACCGCTACCCGCGAGGCCATGTCAGCGACGATCCCCAGGTCGTGGGTGATCAGGATGATGGCCGTCCCCAGATCGGCCTGGAGCTTGCGCATCAGGGCCAGGATCTGGGCCTGGATCGTCACGTCCAGGGCGGTGGTCGGCTCGTCGGCGATGAGCAGCTCCGGGGTGCAGGCCAGGGCCATGGCGATCATCGTTCGCTGGGCCTGCCCGCCCGACAGCTCGTGCGGGAAGGCGTGGACCCGCTTCTCCGGGTCGGGGATACCGACCATGCCGAGCAGCTCGATCACCCGCTGGCGGCGGTCGCGGCTCTCCAGCAGCTTGTGGATGTCCAGCACCTCGGAGAGCTGGAAACCAACGTGAAAGACCGGGTTCAGGCAGCTCGTCGGCTGCTGAAAGATCATCGAGATACGGTCGCCACGGATGTCCGGCATCTTGCGCCGCGGCAGGGTGAGCAGATCCACGCCGTCGAAAAAGACCTGGCCGGAAACGATGCGGCCAGGGTAGGCGATCAGGCGCAGGATCGAGAGCGAGGTGACGCTCTTGCCGCAGCCCGACTCCCCCACCAGGCCGACGATCTCGCCCCGCCGGACCACAAAGTCGACCCCATCCACCGCCTTGACCACACCATCCTGCGTGTAGAAGTAGGTGCGCAGGTCGCGGACGTCCAACAGGACACTGCCTGGGGGGGTAGCGGCCGCGATCTCGCGCTGGGTTCCCATCTTCATCGCTTTCCCTCTGCAGCAGGTGGCCTCAGCGGTTGAGCCGGGGGTCCAACGCATCGCGCAGGCCATCGCCCAGCAGGTTAAAGGCCAGCACGGTCAGCATGATCGCCAGGCCCGGGAAGAGGACCAGGTGAGGGTTGGTCAGGGCATAGGACCGTTCGTCTCCCAGCATGACACCCCACTCGGGCATCGGCTTCTGCGCGCCCAGGCCCAGGAAGGAGAGAGCCGCGGCATTCAGGATGGCGGTGGCGATGCCCAGCGTCCCCTGCACGATCATGGGGGCCAGGGCATTGGGCAGGATCCGGCGAAACAGCGTGCTGGCCGGGGAAAAGCCCAGGGCCCGGTCGGCGGTCACGAAATCGCGCTCCTTGACGGAGAGCACGCTGGCCCGCATGACGCGGGCATAGGCCGGGATGGAGACGATGCCGATGGCCAGCAGGGCATTGACCAGCCCGGTCCCCAGCACCGAGACGATGGCAATGGCCAACATCAGGGCCGGAAAGGCCATCAGCACGTCCATAATGCGCATCAGAACATTGTCCACCCAGCCACCGGCATACGCAGCCACTGCGCCCAGCAGCGAACCAATGACGATGGCGAACCCGACCGAGGCGAAGCCGACGTAGAGCGAATAGCGCGAGCCGTAGATCACACGGCTGAGCAGGTCGCGGGTGTTGCTGTCGGTGCCTAGGATGTGTTGCGGCCAGTTCTGGCAACAGCCCAGAGCGTGAACGCAGGGGGGCTGGCGCACCAGCGTGGGCTTCTGAAAGTCCTTCTTGGAAGCGCCGCAGACCGGGCAGACCCAGTCGTCGGGCAGGGCCGCGAACTGCGTCCCGGGGGGAATGCCGTGGTCGGGGTCGCCCACGGCAGGATCGTAGACGTAGCAGCAGCTCTTGCAGCTCCACGTGTTCGCAGAGATCAGTGCCGTCTGCTCGGGCAGCTGGATCATCGGCAGCACCGGGTCATAGGGGCTGATGAGCGGGGCAAAGACGGCCAGCAGCAGCATCGCCCCCAGGATCACCATGCCCACGATGGCCGAGCGCTGGCGGACCAGGTAGCGCATAGCGTCACGCCATAGGCTGCCAGTCGCGCGGCCCCCCCGGCGTCTCTCTTTCCTGGTGAACAGCCTCATCACCCTATCTTTTGTCATCAGGCATCTGCACGGCCAACTGGCCGACGAGGTTCATTCGAAGCGCACCCGCGGATCGAGAAAGCCGTAGAGCAGGTCCACCAGCAGGTTGACCACCACGAAGATGATGGCCACGACCAGGGTAAAGGCCTGGATCACCGGGTAGTCGCGGGCTGTGATCGCCGTGAGCAGGGCTGTACCGACCCCGTTGAGGCCAAAGATCGTCTCGGTGAGCATGGCCCCACCCATCAGGTACCCCAGTTCCAGCCCGATGACTGTGGCCACGGGGAGCAAGGCGTTGCGCATCGCATGCCGCATGACGACGGCGCGCTCGCGCAGGCCCTTGGCCCGGGCCACCCGGACATAGTCCAGCCCCAGGACCTCCAGCAGGCTGGAGCGGGTCATGCGGGCGATGATGGCCATGGGGATCGTCCCCAGCGCCACCGCGGGAAGGATCAGGTGCCTGAAAGCATCCCACAGCTCCGACCAGCGGCCGGTCACCAGGTTGTTGAACAGGTAGGAATTGGAGAAAAAGTCCAGGATCCAGCGCCACAGGGTCCCCTCGGCCGGCGGCGTACCCCAGCCCGCGTACAGCGGGGGAGGGGCCATCCCGGGAGCGGCGCGGTGCGATGGCGGCAGGGCCAGCGGCGTGCCTTTCAGCAGCACGCCGAAGGCATAGGCCAGCATCAGCCCCAGCCAGAAAACCGGCATAGAGACACCGATGTTGGCCAGGACCATGGTGAAGACGTCGGCGATCGAGTTGCGCCAGTAGGCCGAGATGATGCCCAGGGGGATGCCGATGATGACCGCAAAGAGCAGGGCACCGAGGGAAAGCTCCAGGGTGGTCGGCAGGCGCTCGGCCAGCAGCTCGGCCACCGGGCGGCCCTGCTGCAGGGAATTGCCGAAGTTGGCCTGGACCGCATCTCCGATGTAGTCGACGAACTGGATCGGGATGGGCTGGTCCAGACCGAAGCGGCGGTTGAAGTCGGCGCAGACCTCTTCCGTGGCCTTCTCCTGCAGCATGGCGTGGCAAGGGTCGCCCGGGAGCAAGCGGGCCACGGCAAAGGTCACGAAGAGGATGCCCAGGAGGACCGGGATGGCCAGCAGCAGCCGCCTGACGATGTAGCCGATCATGGGCTCTTCCCTGCGAGGGCGCGCTGGTGGGGCATTGGACTGGCCAACACCCCACCAGCGCGCACAGAGTTGCTCTACTTGGGAGCGTTCAGGAAGGCACCGAACAGGCCGCTCCAGTAGGTGAAGCTGCCATCGCGGCCCACGTGCAGCGGATGCGCGGCATCCCACTGCACCACGTAGGACAGCACTACGTCGTTAGCGTCCAGGGTGGCGCCGTTGTGGAACTTGACGCCGGAGCGCAGGGTGCAGGTCCACTCGGTCAGGTCGGCGTTGGCATCGCACTGGGTGGCCAGGCCGGGGACCACAGCGGACCCGCCGATCTCAAAGCCCAGCAGGGCCTCGTTGATCTGCTCGCAGGCGCGCAGCGACTCGCCGTCCGACTCGTCGGCGCAGTAGAGGCCGATGGGCTCGGCGTTCTGCATCCAGACGAAGGTGTTGCGGCCACCCGGATCCATGGGGGCGAACTGCTCGTTGGAGAGCGGGCTGGCGTGCGCCCCCTGGACATCGGCCTTGTAGGCCAGGCCGGAGCCGCCGTGGGCGATGGGGATCATCGGCACGTGCTGCTTGATCAGTTCGTTGGCCTGGACGTACCAGGGATAGCGCTCCTCGGGCTTGGCCAGCGCCGCCCCCTTGTCCAGGGCCTCCCAGATGTCGGGGAACCCGTCGCCGAACTGCTTGGAGGCGCCCTTGCCAAAGTGGTAGTCGAGGAAGTTGGTGGCATCGGGGTAGTCGGCACCCCAGCCGAGCAGGTGGAAGCCCTCGAGCTGTCCGGCGTCGGCGGCGTCGATGAAAGCGCCGGACTCCATGACGACGATCTCAGCGGTCACGCCGATGGCCGCCAGCTGAGCCTGGATGTCCTGGGCGACCACGCCGGGCTGCGGCAGGTAGCCGCGGACCACGTCGCGGTAGGTGATGGTAGTCTTCATGCCTGGAAGCAGCCCCTCCTCGGTGAGGATCTGCTTGGCCTGATCGGGATCATAGGGCCACCAGGTGACCTCGGGGGTATAGCCAAAGATCGAGGGCGGCATGAACTGGGAGGCGGTGAAGGAGCCGCGCGGGTAAAAGTTGTCGACGATGCGCTGCTTGTCGATGGCCATGGCAAAAGCCTGGCGCACCCGCTCGTTGTCAAAGGGCGGGAAAAAGTTGTTCATGCCCAGGTAGAAGACGTTGGTGCCGGGGCGCTCGATGAGCTGCAGATCGGGGTCGTTGGCGACGATATCGAATGCCTCGGGGGCGATGTTGTCGATGCCATCCACGGTGCCAGCCTGCAGCTCGACCAGGCGCTGGGCCGCCTCGGAGTTCCAGCGGAAGATGAGCTTCTCGGTCTTGGCCGGCCCACCCCAGTAGTCGTCGTTGCGGACCATGACCAGCTCCGACCCGCGCGTCCAGCTCTGCAGCTTGTAGGGGCCTGTGCCGTTGGGCTGGTCGATGAGTGCCCCGCCGCCGCCGGTCTGTTCCAGGTAGGCGGTGTCGTTGATCGGGAAGGCGGAGAAGGCCACCTTGGAGGGGAAGGCCGGATCGGGGTAGCAGAGCGTGAACCTGACCGTCAGCTCGTCCAGGGCCTCGATCGCCTTCATCTCGCCGCCATAGGTGCAGTCCGGGGCGGCGTAGCTCATCGGCTCATAGGGCGGCACCGCGGTCGGCGGCACCGCGGTCGGCGGCACCGCGGTCGGCGGCACGGAGGTCGCTGGCGCCGGGGTTGGGCCGCATGCACCCAGCAGGGTTGCCGCCAGAGTGAGGAGCACAAAGGAAACGTACAGCGCGCGCTTGCCAGACATAGCTTCTCCTCCGGATTCATCTGTGGAATCGGCATCCGAGAATCTGGCCGTACCAGGGCCCTGCGGTCTTGGCTCACCTCCTCAACGGAATACCCTAGAGAGCGATGCTGGGCTGTGTCGCACTCCAAGCGGCCGTCTAGGTAGACAATTGTAGCACAGCACGACAGCGGAGTCAAGTATTCCGCGCTTCTGTTCACGGCGATATCAAGGTCGCGCCGATGCACAGCGGATGGCAAGTGCCCGGCCGGCGTACAGTGCGGCATGGCCGCACCATTGCCGTGTCCCTGGATGTGCGGCGTCGGGCCGTTGCCGGAGCCGGGCACTTGCCGGTCAAGGCCGGCGACTTTGATACGGCCGTGGCTTCTGTTACTTGACGAACAGATGCCGCGGGCGTATACTGGGAGCGAGCGTACACCCAGCCATCGGGGGGCAGCCATGGCCCAGCTATCGACGCCAGCGCCCGGCACCGCCGTCCTGGCGCAGGCGCGTGCCGTCCTGCTGGGCCTGGCCTGCGGTGACGCCCTGGGCGCGCCCACCGAGTTCCTTCACCTGCCGGCGATCTACCGGCGCTACGGGCCGGCCGGCATCCAGGAGCCACCCACGCCGGCCCTCTATACCGACGACACCCAGATGGCCCTCTACCTGGCCCGCGCCCTGGTCGAGGCGCCGGCCGCCGACCTCGATACCCTGATGGCGGCCGTCGGGCGGCAGTACGTGGCCTGGCTGCACGATCCCTCCACCCCCAGGCGGGCTCCCGGGAACACCTGCCTGGCCGGGGCGCGCAACCTGGAGCAGGGCCGCCCCTGGACAGAGAGCGGCGTGCGCGGCTCCAAGGGCAATGGCTCGGCCATGCGCGTGGCCCCCGTGGGCTACCTCTACCAGCACGACCCCGAGCGGCTGCGCCAGGTGGCCCACGCCAGCGGCATCGCCACCCACGGCCACCCCGCCGCCGACGCCGCCTGCATCGGCATGGCCTACCTGGTCAAGCTGGCCCTCGACGGCCGGCCGGTGGAGGAGTGGCCCGCCGCCGTGCTCGCCTTCTGCGCCGGCATCTCGGCCGACTTTGACGCCGCCATCGGCCGGCTCGTCCGCAGCCTGGAGCGAGAGGACGAGGAGGAGGAGGAGGCCCTGCACTACCTGGGCGCGGGCTGGGTCGGCGAGGAGGCCGTGGCCCTGGCGCTGTACTGTGTCCGGCGCTACCCCGACGACTACGTCGCCGCCGTGCGCCGCGGCGCCAACACCGACGGCGACAGCGACTCGATCGCCTGCATGGCCGGCGCGCTCAGCGCGGCCCGGCTGGGGCCGGAGGCCATCCCGGCGGAGTGGCTGGCCCGGCTGGAGGATCGCGAAGAAATCGAAGCGCTGGCCGCACGGCTGGCGGCAGCAAAAGGAGGGCTTCTGTGCCGGCTGCTTACGCCACCTCCCGGCGCATCGTCAGCGCGCCCAGGCCGATGAGCAGAGCGGCGAAACCCAGGAGGATGGCCAGGTTTGGCCAGGTCTCGGCGAGACCATAGCCGCGGAGCATCACATCGCGCAGCGCCCGGTTGGCGTAGGTGAGCGGCACCATGTAGGCGAACGGCTGCAGGTAGCCGGGCATCTCCTCCACGGCCCAGAAGAGGCCACTCAAGAGGGCCTGCGGGATGATCAGCAGCGGGATGAACTGCACCACCTGGAACTCGTTGCGGGCAAAGGCCGAGGCTAGGATGCCCATGCTCACCCCGACCACCGCCAGCAGTCCCACGATCACAAAGAGCAGGGCCAGGCTGCCCAGGAAGTGGATGCGGATCACCCAGACACTGAAGAGGACGATCACCGCCACCTGCAGCAGGGCAAAGAGCCCCAGGCCGGCCATGTATCCCAGGACCACCTCCAGCCGGTTGGCCGGCGTGGCCAGGAGCCTCTCCATCGTCCCCTGCGAGCGCTCGCGGATGAAGGAGACACAGGTCAGGAGAAAGATAAAGAACATCACCAGGAAGCCGATATAGACCGGAGCGACGAAATCCATCGTATCGAACTCTGCACCGGCAAAAAGGTAGGTCGCGGTGATGGTGATTGGTGCCTGGATTGGCCCCGCCGGCGCACCAGGAACCCCCAGCCCGGCAGAGGCCAGGCCGGCCAGCGCCTTGACCGCGGCTTCGGCCACACAGGCGCGGATGGCCATGCTCTGCGCCGGATTGGATCCTTCCAGGCGCAGGTCCACGGCCACCTCGTTCTGCTGGTGAACCCGCTCCGAGAAGTCCTCCCCGAAGGTGACCGCCCCCAGCACCGTGCCATCGCGCAGCCGGGCATCGACCTCCTCGCCGCGCAGCGGGACGATCTCCAGGGACTCGCTCGCCTCGAGCTCGGCGACGACTCGCTCCCCCAGGGAGAACGTGCCGGCCATGGGGATCGCGACGCCGCGGTCCTCGTTGACCACACCCAGGGGCATCACCGCGGCTTCGGCGCGGAAGAGGAGCGCCCCCAGCACCAGCACGAGGATCGGCGCCAGGGCCAGGATGCCCAGCGTCCTCCGGTCGCGCAGGATCTGCCGGACGACCCGGCAGGCCAGGATCAGCACCCGCCGCCCGTTCACCGCGGGCCTCCTTCGGCGCCGGCAGCAAAGCAGAGAAAGGCTTCCTCCAGCGTGGGCCGGCCGGCCCGCGCGCGCAGTTCGGCCGCCGAGCCCTCGGCGAGCAACTGCCCCTGCCGCATGAAACCCAACCGATCGCAGCGCTCGGCCTCGTCCATCACGTGGCTGGAGACGATGAGCGTGACCCCCTGCGCCGCCAGCCGGCGGAAGTGCTCCCAGAAAGCGACCCGCAGCGCGGGATCCACGCCCACGGTGGGCTCGTCCAGGAGCAGCAGCCGGGGTCGGTGCACCAGGGCACAGGCCAGCGAGGTGCGCTGGCGCATGCCCCCGGAGAGGGTGCGCACCAGGCTGCGGGCCCGCTCCTCCAGCCCGACCAGCGCCACCACCTCGTCCACCCAGACCCGGCTGACCCCTCCGCACATCTGGCCGAAAAAGGCCACGTTCTCCTGCACCGTCAGGTCGTCGTACAGGGCGCTGGACTGGGGCATGTACCCGACCCGGGACAGAACAGCCTTGTTGGGTATTCCCTGCCCCAGCACGCTGACCCGCCCCGAGGTGGGCCGGAGCAGGCCGATCAGCAGGCGGACGAGTGTCGTCTTCCCCGAGCCATTGGGCCCCAGCAGGCCATAGATCTCGCCGGCCTGGACGGCCAGGTCCAACCCGGCCACAGCCCGGATGGGACCAAAATGCTTGCGCAAATCGACCGCTTCCACAACGGCGTCCATGACCCTACCCCCCGCTCGACCCGGGTGGATTCAATACCCCATGCAGGAACACATCCGCCAGCGCTTGCGCCCAGTCGACGTCGGGCAACCGGAGGAGCGCCTTGGCCGACTCGACCACGCGTTTGGTGAACATCCAGCCCGCGATCAGGCTGATCTGGGCCCGCAAGAACACAAAGTACGGGACGTCCCTGAGCCGGCCCCCGGCGGCATCCAAGGCCACCAGCCGCTGGTGTAGCTCGAGCGCATGAGGCAACACCTTGGGCACAAAACTGGTCAGCGTCGCACCTCCGCGCTCCTGGGCGTCGATCAGGGCCAGCCGGAAGTAGTCTTCGTGACGACTAAAGATCTCGATCGCGCTACGAAAAGCCTGCTGCAGAAGCGCTTCCGCTGTGTCGGCCTCCAGCTCGCGGATCTGGGCAAACAGATGCTCCACGGGGGCGGTTGCTTGCAGCAGGGAGGCAAAGAGAGCGTCCTTGCCGGGAAAGTAGTTGTAGATGACCGCCGGAGTGATGCCCACAGCCCGGGCCACCTTCCGCATGGTCGTGGCGGCGTAGCCCTGGGCGAGAAACAGCCCTTTGGCCGCGGCCAGGATGTTCTGCCGGGTCTGTTCCCCCTTGCTGAACTGCTGCTCTTCCACAACTTGCTCCTCTCTAAACGGTCGTTCATAAACCTGATAGCACAGTGTGGAAGCTTTGCCAAATGCTGAATACGGCAGAGTGGATGCCTTTGGGGCGCTTCTGCATCGGGGACAAGACACGCCAAGGTCCTGTTGCGCCTGACCGGCCTGCGCGTGCGGCGGCCGCTGTGCTTGCGGCGCTGCGAGCTGTGGATGTCGCGCGCACGGTTAGTGGAAAAGGCGGTCAGGAGCGTGCGGGAGCAGACTTAGGGTGAAGAACCATGCCCGTGGGGGACAAGCAAGGAGCAAAGGGCGGGCTTCTGTTCCAACTTCTATTGCGGCGACATAGGAATACTCATCTCGGGTGGGGGTAGGATTTTGCCTAGATCAAGTTGACACGATGATAGATTTGTGGTATACTGATTCCTGACTGGTCCCCACATCCCTTCCTGCGAGCCAATACTAGCCGGGGAGCAACCATCTCTCCCGGCGGATGGTCTGTATAGAAAGCGCGGTTTGTGGCAAGCCGTGGAGCGAAGCAGAGTGGCGACGACGGCGCTCCACTCTGTTCCTTACCAGACTACGGGCACATACGAAGTGCCGCCGCGAAAGTAGCTGAGGCCGAAACTGGGAGCTGCAGGCTTCATTCAAGGAGGTTATGATGGCTTCACCAGAATTCCGTGCCAGGACCAAGTCTAGGTGCAAGAGAACAGGGGTGATTGTCGGCATACTCCTGATTGTGGTCCCTGTGATCCTGGAGGGTGGTTTGAGAGGGGCAGCGGCTCAAGGCATCTCTTGTTGCTGTAACATAACCATGATGGCGGTTGCTCCGCAGGTGAATGGAACTTTCTACGGGAATTCGGGATACAACACGACAACCGATCCTACAGTATGCGATGACACGATATATCGTGAGAGCGCCTGGGTCAACTCGATCTATGTCCATGAGGATCAGACTGACGGCGTCGAGATCGGGTGGGTCAAAGGCCCAGACAGGGGGTTGGTGTTCTTCGGCGTAAGGGTGATGGGTGGGGTCTATACAGAACACCTCTATGGCCCTGTCTCCCCTTCCACCAGTCACACCGACAAACTGGTCTCGGAGGTTGTTGCTGGAGATAGGAGGTGGAAGTACATTGTGGACGGCTCTGTCAAGGAGATCTGGGGGCATCATTTCGTCGCTGGATCAGCGATCAGAGCTGCTCAAGAGAGGCATAGCCTCCAGGACTCAAGTTATGGGAACACCCATTATTGGACCCTCAAGTATGCGGACAGCAGTCGAAGTTTTCACCCGTGGCCCAATTGGACCACTGTCGGTGACGGTGATCCGGACTATGCTTCCTGCAAGGTCTCGAATACCGAATTCTGGGTCAAGAGGAGTTGCCCCTAGCTATGGAGGATGTATAAGATGAAAGCAACAAAGGCAAATCTGACAAGTTACCCCCTCGTGCTACTGGTATTGGGGGCGGCTCTTGCCCTAATCCCCCTCTTGCTGGCATGCAGTGGCCCGGTGGGGTCGTTGTCGCCCCATTCGCCTACACCGACTCCTCGGCTGTCCTGGCAGAAAACAACATCAGGGCTGTACTCCCCCTTGGATACTCCCATTGGGGGTGAGAAGGTAACGCTTGAAGTTGCTCAAAGCCGCCTTCCCTTCAGTATGCCCGTCCCCAGGTATCTACCGGGGGATGCCGCAGCTGCCTACCTGGCAGAGGTCTGGGTTTCCCCGCCGGAGGCCACCCTCAGATCGTTGGCTCTGGTCTATGGTTCTGGTGTCACCGTGATTGTGCATCAGGAAACCTCGCCCATCGACTGGTCTCACGTAATTGAACCGCCTTTCGTCCCCATCAGCGTGAATGGCAGCGCAGGCATGGGGGCAGATCCTGGCAACCAGGATTTGGGTGATGGCCGCATTTGGCACTATCCTGGAAGCGTGACCTGGCAGGTGGGCAGTTTGAAGTTGAAAGTGTACGGGGAATATCCCATGTCGGAGCTGCTGAAGGTTGCAGAGTCGATTCAGGTCCAATAGAACCGATGAAAAGAGAGCCATCTACAGATACCGCAGCGGCAGAGCGCGCGCAGACTATCCACGAGTGAGGCACGAATAGGCAAATGCCAACCCACTTCATTCGTGTGTCCGTGGGCCGTTCGTAGTTGGTCTGCGTCTCACCTCGGCATCAAGCGCACCACCGTCACCCCCTCCCCGCCATCGCGGTCCTGGGCGCCCTCGAAGGAGGATACCAGCGGGTGCCCGGAGAGGGCCTCGCGCACCACCTGGCGCAGCGCCCCGGTTCCCTTGCCGTGGATGATGCGCACGAAAGGCATCCCCGCCAGGTAGGCGTCGTTCAGGTAGCGGTCCAGCATCCCTTCCACCTCGGCGGCACGCCAGCCCCGCAGGTCCAGCTCCAGCGGCGGGGGCGCGCCGGCCGCCGGCACCTGTACCAGCCGCGCGGCCCGCTCCTCCTGCCGGCCGGCCTTGCGCAGGTCGGAAAGCGGCCGGCGCACCTTGAAGCTGCCCACCTGGACTTCGACCTGGCCCGCGCCGTCGGCCAGGCCCAGGACCTCGCCGAGCGCGCTCAGGCTCTCCACCCAGACGGCGTCGCCCACCGCCAGGATCTCGCCCTTTTCCGCCAGCACCACCTGCGGCTCGGCCGGGGCCGGCGGCACCTCCGGGACAGCCTGCTCGGCCGCTTTCATCTGCTCGCGGGCCCGCGCCAGCCACTCGCGGGTGACTTGTACCGAGGCCAGCTCGCGCTGCAGCGCCTCCACGCGCTCCCGCACCTCGGCCAGGGCCGCGTCGGCCTGCGCCTGGGCCTGGGCCAGGATGTCGTGGCGCTGGCGCTGCAGGTCGCGGATCTCGCGCTCCAGCCGCCGCTCCAGGTTGCCGGCGTGCTCGCGCGCCTCGCGGGCCTCCTCCAAGTTCCGGCGCAGCTCGATCTGCTCCTGCTGTATCTGCCCAAGCAGGCTCTCGACCTGCATGTCCTCCTCGGTCAGCCACTCCCGCGCCCGCGAGAGGACCGCCTGGTCCAGCCCCAGCCGGCCGGCAATGGCCAGGGCGTTGGAGCGCCCCGGCAGGCCGATCGTCAGCACATAGGTCGGGGAAAGCGTCTCCACGTCGAACTCGACGCAGGCGTTCTGCACTCCCGGCGTGGTGTAGGCGTAGGCCTTGAGCTCGGAGTGGTGCGTCGTCACCAGCGTCAGGCTGCCGCGCTGCAGCAGCGCCTCGATCAGCGCGCGGGCCAGGGCCGAGCCCTCCACCGGGTCGGTCCCCGCCCCCAGCTCGTCCAGGAGGACCAGGGAGGCGGCGTCGGCCTGGGCCAGGATGCCGATGATGCGGGTCATGTGGGAGGAGAAGGTGGATAGGCTCTGCTCGATGGACTGCTCATCGCCGATGTCGGCAAAGACCCGCTCCATCACGGGGACGCGCGCGCCCTCGCCCGCCGGCAGATGCAGGCCGGCCTGGGCCATCAGGGCGAGCAGGCCCACCGTCTTCAACGCCACCGTCTTGCCGCCGGTGTTGGGGCCGGTGATCACCAGGACGCGAAAGGCTCCCCCCAACTGTACGTCGATCGGCACGACGGTGGCCGGATCGAGCAGCGGATGGCGGGCCCGCGGCAGGCTCAGCGGTGCCTCGCCGCGGGGCAAGGGCACGGCGGCCGGCCAGAGGCCTTGCTCCGCGGCCATCGTGGGCGGGAAGAGGGCCAGCCCCTCGCCCTGCCGCACCACCAGGGCCGGCTCGACCGCCGCCATCTCCAGGCTCAGGCGGGCCTGGGCCAGCGCCAGGTCGATCTGCGCCAGCGTGGCCACGGTCTGGTTCACCTCCGCGGCCGCGGAGGCCACCTGCGCCGCCAGGTCCAGGAGGATGCGGCGGACCTCCTCCTCCTCGGCCAGTTCCGTCTCGCGCAGCTCGTTGCCCAGCTCCACGACCTCGAGCGGCTCGATGTACAGCGTGGCCCCGCTGGCGGAGTGGTCGTGCACCAGGCCCCGGACGCTGCGCTTGTTGGAGGCCTTGACCGCCAGGACGAAGCGGCCCTGCCGCTGGGTGATGATCGCCTCCTGCAGCGAGGTGCGGTAGCGCTGCAGCAGGGCCTGCATGCGCTCGTTCAGGCGGTTGTTGAGGCCGCGGATCTCGGCGCGGAGCGAGGCCAGGCGCGGGCTGGCGCTGTCCAGCACCTCTCCCTCCGGGCCGATGCAGCGGGTGATCGCCTGCTGCAGCGCGTTCAGCGGATAGAGCTCGGGGATCCACTCGCGCAACATGGGGAAGGTCGTGTCCAACCGCTGCAGCGCGCGCTGCAGTTGGCCGGCGGCCTGCAGCGTGGAAAGGATGTCCAGGAATTGGTGGGGCTCCAGCAGTCCCTCGCGCTCGGCCCGCTCGACCAGGGGGCGCACGTCGTGGGCGCCGCCGAGCCCCATGGGGGAACCGGCCCGCAGCAACCGCACGACCTCGCCGGTGACCGCCTGGCGGCGGCGTATCTCCGTGGGGGCCGTCGCCGGGCGCAGGGCCAGGGCCAGCTCGCGGCCGGCCGAAAAGGAGGTCTGGCGCGCCAGCCGCTCCAGGACCTTGTGGTACTCCAGGGCATGGAGGGAGGGCTCGTGCATGGTCGCTACACTTTCAGGAAGCTGGGAATCTCCGGCAGCCAGGGGATGACGATCGTTGTGATCACCGAGCGGCCGGCCAGGAAGAGCTGCAGCAGCGGCGAGGAAGCGCGCTGGGTGTGCAGCACGTTCACAAAGGCCCACGCCGCCTCGCCGGTCTGCGCGACGAGGAACGCGTTCAGGACAAAGGCGACAAAGGAAACCACGGTGAAGGAGGTGAGCAACCCCACGGCGACGCCGCCGATCTTGTCCAGCACCAGGAGCTGGGAACGCAGGCGCACACGGCTGAAGAGGGCCGAGATCAACCAGAACAGCAGCAGGACGGCGACGACAAAGATGATGAAAAAGCCCACGGCGCTGGAGACCACGTCGCTGCGCCCACCGGTCTGACTCTGCACCTCCAGCCCGATCAGCCGGCCGATCGTCGGGCCGTAGAGAGAGGCCAGGATGGCCGCCAGGTAGAGGGAGATCAGGAACCACAGCTCTTTGAGCAGGCCCTGCCAGAACCCCAGCGCCAGCAGGCCCAGGAAGAGCAGCCCCAAGAAGATGTCCAGCCAGGGAACATAGTACATCCAGGGCATGCCGCCCTCCTTCACAACCGCGCTGCCGTAAGCATACCCTTTTTGGCGGCTGCTGTCAAGTGCGGATTGTATCCCGCCACGGCGATATCAAGGTCGCGCCGATGCACAGCGGATGGCAAGTGCCCGGCCGGCGTACAGTGCGGCATGGCCGTACCATTGCCGTGTCCCTGGATGTGCGGCGTCGTGCCGTTGCCGGAGCCGGGCACTTGCCGGTCAAGGCCGGCGACTTTGGTACGGCTGTGGCATCCCGCCGAACAACACACGGATGTGCCCACGCCCGCACATCCGTGTCCTATGGGCGACACTGGGTTTGAACCAGTGACCTCTTCCGTGTGAAGGAAGCGCTCTCCCACTGAGCTAGTCGCCCGATGCAGGCATTATAGCATAACTCGGAAGCGGCTGCAACTCGTTGCGCCACCGGCATCGCGGTGCTATAATCCGCACTGCAACGGGCCGGCGGCAGTCTGCCACCCAAGGAGGATCGCAATGAAATGGGTCACCCGCGAGCATGTCCACGTCGACCGCGTCGCCTGTCCCTGGCTCATCCAGAGGTTCGTCGACCCCCCGGCCGAGTTCCTATTTGTCCCCAAGGACCAGGTCCTGGTCGTCGCCGAGCGTGAGGGGGCCATCCCATTTGACTTCCCCGGCGTGGAGCTGGGGCACCACGGGCAGGAATGCTCCTTCGAGGCCATTCTGAAGAGATACGATCTCATCCACGATCCGGCGCTGGTGCTGCTCGGGCGGATCGTCAATGGCGCTGACACGGACAACACGCTCTACAACCAGCCCGAGGGACCGGGGCTGCGTGCCATCGCCGAGGGCTTCCGCCACCTCGGTTACAGGGACGATCACGAGGTCAATGCCGCCGAGTGGATCGTCTACGACGCGCTCTATGCCTATTGCCGGCAGCGTGTCCGAGAGGGGAACCTGTGATGTCCGGCCCGTTGGCCAGGGTCTGCACCCCTGGGGTGGATCAGCGGCGATGAACGATAGCTCTGGGCAGGCCCAGCAACCATCGGCGGCCGGCACGAAGCCGGCGCGGGAGCCGGGCGCTCTGGCCGCCGTGACCCGGCGGGCCATCGCCTTCTTCGGTCTCAACAGCAGCGTGCTGGCCATGATCGTCATGGTCGTCCTGATCGGCCTGGGCGAGAAGATGGCCGAGCGCTTCTTGCCCCTCTACATCGTCGCGCTGGGGGGCTCGGCGCTGGTGGTAGGTGCGCTGAACTCCATGGACAACCTGCTCAGCGCCCTCTACTCCTTTCCGGGCGGCTACCTGAGCGACAGGATCGGCTACAAGAAGGCCCTGATCGTCTTCACCCTCGTCGCCATGCTCGGCTACGCCCTGGTCATCCTCATCCCCACCTGGCAGGCCGTGCTGATCGGAGCCGTCTTCTTCATCGCCTGGACGGCGATCTCGCTGCCAGCGGTCATGAGCATGGTCTCCCGTGTCGTGCCGAAAGACAAGCGCACCATGGGGGTGACCG
Organism: uncultured Chloroflexia bacterium; assembly: GCA_964613665.1. Taxonomy (GTDB): domain Bacteria; phylum Chloroflexota; class Chloroflexia; order DTKN01; family DTKN01; genus CAZQFV01. The sequence goes on along the minus strand of CAZTIG010000013.1, from coordinate 9,738 downwards.
TGCACTCCTTCGTCCGGCGCATCCCCATGGCCCTGGGGCCGGTCGTCGGGGGGCTGGTCATCGGCCTCTCCGACCGCATCCTGGGCATCCGCATCGCCTTCGGGGTGGCCTTTCTCCTGGGCATCGTGGCCATCGCCTTTGTCTGGTCCCTGATGCAGGAGGACCCCGGCAGCAAGAAGAGCGAGCCGCTCCGCCTGTCCACGATGCTCGGCCAGATGGTCCGCAACGGCCCGCTGATGAACCTGCTCCTGTCCGACATCCTGATCCGCTTTGCCGAGCAGATCCCCTATGCCTTTGTCGTGATCTGGGTCGTGGAGATGAACAGCAAGCTGAGCGAGCTGCAGTTCGGCCTCCTGACCACCGTCGAAATGGTCACGGCCATGCTGATCTATATCCCCATCGCCTACTTGGCCGACCGCTACACGAAGAAACCGTTCGTAGTCATGACCTTTGTCTTCTTCACCCTCTTCCCCCTGGTGCTCTTTTTCTCCCGTACATTCGTCACCTTGGTGGTGGCCTTTGTCCTGCGCGGCCTGAAGGAGTTTGGAGAACCCACGCGCAAGGCCCTCATCATGGACCTGGCCCCCGAGAACGCCAAGGCGGGGACCTTTGGCACGTACTACCTGGTGCGGGATGTGGTCGTGGCGCTGGTTTCCTTCGCCGGAGCTTTTCTCTGGCAGGTATCGCCCGCGGCCAACTTCCTGACCGCCTTTGCCTGCGGGGCACTCGGCACGGTGCTCTTTGCCCTGCTGGGAAAGGACCTGAAGCAACTGGCCACGCGCCCGCCGGGACCCCGCGGAGGGTAGACACGGGGAGTCACCTGGCCCGGTTTGCCAGGCCGGTAGCGGACCTGTCCCTCTCCCTCTGACCATGGCCCTGCCGAACCGGCTGCTCGGGAAGAAGGGCCGCCAGGTTCCCTACCCCTCGCCCCCGCGCCTGCGGGCACGCAGGATCAGCCAGAAACGCTCGTCGGCCTGGAGCGGCTCCAGGTCGGGGTCGCGCGCCAGCCAGTCGGCGCTCTCGGCCAGGCGGGTCACGGCCTCGCGCACCCGGGCCATGGCCTCGGCCTGGCGCCCTTGCAGGGCGGCCAGGACCGCCTGGCCCCAAGGATCGTCCCCGCCCAGCAGGTCGCCGGCCAGGCGCAGATGCTCCTCCGCCCCGGGCCAGCCCTGCCGCCGCAGCAGGCCGGCCAGGCGCAGGTGCGGCCAGGCGTCGGCCGGGTCGCAGGCCAGCGCCCGCCGGTAGGCCGCGCCGGCCTCCTCCGGCCGGCCCAGGGCGTCCAGGCCGAGCCCGCAGCCATAGTGGGACAGGGCATCGTCGGGGTCGGCCTGCAAGGCCCGATGGTAGGCCTCCAGGGAGGCGTCCAGGTCGTCGCGGAGGTACTCCACCACCCCCAGGGCACGGTGAAAAGCGGCCTCGCCCGGCTCCGTCGCGCCCGCCAGCCGGTAGGCCGCGGCCGCCTCGTCGTAGCGGCGCAGTCCCTGCAGAACGCCCCCCCGGCCAAAGTGGGCCCAGGCATGCCCAGGGTCCAACCGCAGGGCCTGGTCAAAGGCCACCAGGGACTCCCCCGGCCGGCCCAGCGCCTCCAGCACCTCGCCCAGGCCGCAATGCACGGCAGGGTCGTCCGGATCGGCCACCAGCGCCTCCAGGTACTGCGCCAGGGCCTCCCGGTAGCACCCTTCCAGGTAGAGGGAGCGGGCTCGGTCGAGCGGGCGCGGCATCGTCCTCACGCCAGGGCGGAGAACGCGGTGCCCCGCGCTCTCCGCCCGCCGATGGCCGGCAGCAAACCAGAGGCCGCTAGAGCCGGCTGAGCAGCTCCTTCTTCTTGGCCTCGAACTCCTCTGCCGTCAACACACCCTGGTCGCGCAGGGCGGCCAGCTGCTTCAGCAGGTCGGGCACGCTCTGCTCCGGCTGGCTGCGGGCCAGGTACTCCTGCCGCTTGGCCTGGTACTCCTCCTCGCTCAGGATGCCCTGCGCGCGCAGGCCGTCCAGCTGCTTCAGGACGTCATCGGGAGCGGCCGGCGCACCGGCCGGCTGCGGCTGGAAGGCCTGGGCCATCGTCCCGCCCAGGACGCCGCCCAGCCCCACGCCGGCGCCCAGGCCCAGGCCGGCCCCGGCCAGCCCGCCGGCGCCTTGCTGCTGCGCGGCATCCCCTACCGCCCGCGCGGCCTTGAAGCGCATGTAGGCGTTCATGTCGCCGAGGGCACCCATCTGGGCTCGCTCGTCGATGGCCTTTTCCACCTCTTCGGGGACGGTGATGGCGTTGATGTAAAAGGCCTTGAGCGCCAGGCCCAGGGCGCCAAAGTCGTCGACCATCTTGGCCCGGACGGCGGCGCCCAGCTCGTCGTACTTGGCGGCCAGGTCCAGCACCGAGGTCAGGTTCTCCCCCAGCAGGTCGGCGAAGCGCGCCACCAACATGCCGCGCAGGTACTCCTCCACCCGGTCGGTGGTATAGATGCCCTGCGTGCCAGCGATCTTGTTGACAAAGAGCTGCGGGTCCGAGACCTGCATGGCGTAGGTGCCGTAGGCGCGCACGCGGACGATGCCAAAGTCCTTGTCGCGGAAGGGGATCATCGATGGGGTGCCCCACTTCATGTCGATGAACTCCTTCATGTTGACAAAGACAACCTCGGCCCGGAAGGGGCTCTTGGACCCAAAGGGCAGCTTGAGCAGCTCGATCAGGATCGGGATATTGGCCGTGTTCAGGGTGTGCCGCCCGGGGCCCAGCACGTCCAGGGCCTTGCCCTCGCGGAAAAAGACCGCGACCTGGCTCTCGCGCACGGTGAGCTGCGACCCCAGGCGGATCTCGCCGCCGCCCTGCTCGGGGACGCGGTGGATGATCTGTTTTCCGCTCTCATCCAGGAACTCGATGACTTCCAGAATGGCCATGATCGTTCCTCCTCATGCACTCGTTGGCTCGACTGCCTCCGGCAGCCGACAGCCCCTATTACCCCTGCACCCCGAGGTCGGGGGCCACCGGCGGCACCTCCTCCGAGGTCGGGGCCGGCGGCGCAGCCTGCTCGGCGACCGGAGCCACCGGCGCCACCGGCGCTACCGGCGGCACCGCGCCCGTGAGCACGTCCTTGCGGCGATCCACCTTCTCGTGCAGCTCGCCCAACGTCCCGCGCAGCGCGGCCAGCGTGGCCTTGAGGTCGCCATCCCCGGCCGCGGCGTGGACGAACGCCTGCACCTGGGCCTGCACCTGGTCCACGCCCTCCATGAGGGTGGCGTCATAGTCGTACAGGGCGTTGAGCTCGTTCTCGCGGATGGTGATCGAATCGAACCAGCCGGCGTAGCCGTAGATGGCCGTGCGCAGGCGGTCGATGAGCAGCTGCAGCTTCTTCTGCACCCGGTCCACGTCGTCCATCAGGTCCAGGCCGCCGGGCGCGCTGAGCAGCTCCGCCTGGGCCTCGGTGAGGCGCTTGTTCTGCTGCTGCAGTTGGTCGGCGATGAACATGCGCAGGAGCTTGTCGGCGTCACGGCGCATCTCCTTGTCCAGGTAGCCACCGTAGCCCGGGATGCGCCTGGCGATCTTCTTCAGCCAGCTTTCCTCGTCCGGCTTCAAGATCCGCTCGCGAAAATCGGTCATGGTCCTCCTCCTTGGCTGCAACTAGGGATTCTGGATTCCCGGGTAACGACTCATCAACAAGAAGCCAACGAATCTGAAAGAGTCCCTGCCCCTGTCTCAGGTCAGGCCCCTGCTTCGTGGCTTCCGGGTTCAACAGCCACGTTCTTTGTACGTCCGCGCCCCCGGCAAGTTCCCACGGAGGGCATTGTACCCGATCTGCGGACCGCTGTAAAGGAGGCTAGGGCCTGGCCAGCCAGCGCAGGCGGCGATGCTCCACGGTGTAGTAGCGGAGCTGGGCCTTGCTGTTCGCTTCGTCGGCGACCACGGAGCTGGCGGATAGCAGGGCCTCCAGGAAGGCCTGCTGATCCTGCGGGCCGTCGCCGGCCGGCCCCGCCGCGCCGACCGAGCCATCGGGCAGCGGCACGCCCACCAAGTCCGGCAGGAAGTCCTGCTCCCCATACCAGCCCAGGGCGTGAACGAAGGAAAGGGTCCCCGGCGGGGCCTGCTCCAGGGCCACCTGCAGGAACTCGGCCTGCTGGCCCACCAGGAGCACGACCAGGGCGCGGTCCCCGGGGGCCAGTTGCGAGAGCTGCCGGCGCGGCACGCGCAGCATCTGTGCCAGAACCGCCGCCAGCGCAACCGAGGCCCGGTCCACCGCTACCACCGCCGTCAGGCCGATGTCGAGCGCACGCTCCAGCCGCACCAGCCGCCGCAAGGTCACGGCGATGGCTTCCGGGGTCAGGTCGGCACGGGGTAGGATCACCAGGCCATCGTCCCCCGCCGTCCCCAGGGCGACCGCGCCGCCATCGGCATAGACCCGCTCCTTGAACCCCAGTGGCGTGCCCGCAGGGAACTCCTGGTACCGCTGGGCGATCAGGAGCCCGGCCCGGGCTTCCTCCACCTCGTCGGCTGCAGAGGCCACTTCCAATGCCCGCTGGTAGCTGGCCTCGGCCTCGGCCCACCGCTCCAGGCCGATGCTGCAGGCTGCCGCCAGGTTGTGCACCCGCCAGTCCGCTTCATAAGCCTGCTGCGGGATGCGCAGGGCCTCCAGGGCCTGCGGCAGCCGCCGCTGGACGTACGAGACGTAGGCGATCTCGTACAGAGCAGAGGGATCCTCGGGTATCTCCGCCAGGCAGCGCTGGAACGCCTCCAGCGCCTCGTCGTAGCGCTCCAGCTCGACCAGGATGTACCCCTCGTTGAAGTGGGCCGTATAGCCCCCTTCCAGGCGGGCCACCGTCTCGAAGGCGTCGAGGGCCTTCATCAGCAGGCCGCGCCGCTGGTAATGGTAGCCCAGCGCCTCGTAGGCCGCGGCGAACCCCGGGTCGAGGTCCACGGCCCGGCGGTACTCGGCCAGGGCCTCGTCGATGCGGCCGATCCGCTCGAGGGCCATGGCTCGCTCATAATGCTCGCTCGCTTCGGGGCGTCGATAGTCGTCCAATCCAGGCTCCGCCCTAGCGCAAAATGACCGTGCCGGAACGCAGCATCGAGAGCCAGAACAAGGCCACTGCCACCAGTCCCAGTAGCAGCACCGCCAGAAGGACCAGCAGCAGCGTGTTGGCACGCCGCTCCTCCGCCTTCAGCCGGAACAGGCTGCGGAGGAACCCGCCAACCTGCTGCCAGAACGGGGTACGCTGCTCTTCCACAGAGGGTCGGGCCGGTCGAAATTGATCGCTCAGCCACTTCCGAGCCTGTTGCCAGAATGGCTCTGGCGCTGGCTCCGCCGAAATCGACCGCTCCGGCGGTCTAGAGACCTCAATCTCGGCTTCGGATGGTGCGGAAACGGCCTCCTCGGCGGCCGTTTTCTCCGGCACCGCTGCCGGGATGGCTTCTGTGACCGGTGTCTCGGTCGGAGCAAGGGCGAGTGGCCGCCCACAGTGCGGGCAGTACTTGAAGGTCAGCGGGACGGCCTGCCGACAGTGCGGGCAGACGATGGCCTCGGAGCCTGCTCCCGGTTCGACGAAGCGCTCGCGGATCCACGCGGCGATGCGATCGTCGCGCCGCCAGACAGGGGCGGCCTTCTCCTTGAGGCGGCAGGCGCGGCACACGTCCTCCTCGTCGTCCTGGAGGATGGCTCCGCAGTGCGTGCAGAGCCGCACGGACTCCGCCTCCGTGAGCTGCCGGAGTATGCGCTGGGCCTCGGCACAGAACGGGCAGGGGCCGGCCGGACTGCGCAGGAGGGCCCCACAGGTCGGGCAACGGTCTTCTGGCATGGCACCCCCGGCCGGCTCGCTCCGACTCCACCAGGATCGTCAAGGTCCTGCCTGGGGACCCTGCCGGAGAACAATGTGCGGAGCAATCCCGGCCCACACCTGGCAGGATAGTAGCACAAGTCCAGGGCTTTGTCAAAACCATCCAGGGCAACCCCACTTGACAAAGCCGGCCCCCCGGTGTATCCTGGGTCTGCGCAATCGATACCGGCCTTCGGGGCAGGGTGCGGCTTCCCGGCGGAAGCCTACTCCCGACCGGCGGTGAAAGCCCGCGAGCCGCTACAGGCAGACCCGGTGCGATTCCGGGGCCGACGGTACAGTCCGGACAGGAGAAGGCCGTGGCCGCTGGCAGCAGAGACCGCCGGCCCAGCCCGCCCCGAAGGGACGCCTTCGGGGTGTTGTCATGACCGAGCAGTCGCCGCACCGCCGCTACATGGAGCAGGCGCTGGCGCTGGCCGCCCGGGCCCGCGGTCGCACCAGTCCCAACCCGCTGGTCGGGGCAGTGATCGTCCGCGACGGCCACGTCGTCGGCCAGGGCTATCACCAGAGCGCCGGCACGCCCCACGCCGAGGTCCACGCCTTGCAGGCGGCCGGCGCGCTGGCCCGCGGCGCCACCCTCTACGTCAACCTGGAGCCGTGCAGCCATCACGGCCGCACCCCGCCCTGCACCGAGGCCCTCATCGCGGCCGGCATCGCCGCGGTGCACATGGCCATGCTCGACCCCAACCCGCGCGTCAACGGCCAGGGCCGCGCCCGCCTGGAGGAGTCCGGCATCCGCACCTTTGTCGGCGAGTGCGAGCAGGAGGCCCGCGACCTGAACGAGGCTTTCATCACCTACATCACCGCCGGCCGGCCCTTTGTCATCGCCAAGTACGCCGCCAGCCTCGACGGCAAGATCGCCACCCGCAGCGGAGAATCGCGCTGGATCAGCGGCCCGCCCGCCCGCCAGTGGGCCCACGAGCTGCGCGACGCCGTCGACGCCATCCTGGTGGGCACCGATACCATCCTGGCCGACGACCCGCTCCTGACCACGCGCCGGCCCGGCCGCGAGGTCCACCACCCCCTGCGGGTCGTCCTCGACAGCCGAGGACGGGTGCCACTCAAGGCGCACGTCTTTGACCCCACCCTCCCCGGCAAAACGCTCGTCGCCGCCACGGCGGCCTTCCCCGCCCCGCGGCGCGCTGCCCTGTCCGCGCGCGGCGTCGAGGTGCTCATCCTTCCCGCCGACGGCCAGGGGCGCGTGGACCTGGCGGCACTCTTGGCCGAGCTGGGCCGGCGCGAGGTGACCAGCCTGCTGGTCGAAGGGGGCGGCATCGTGCTGGGATCCTTTTTCCGCGCCGGCCTGGTAGACAAGGTGCTGGCCCTGCTTGCCCCACTCATCATCGGCGGGCACGAGGCCCCCGGCGCCGTCGGCGGAACGGGCTTCGCCCACCTGCAAGAGGCAACCCGCCTGGAGCGGGTGCGGGTGGAAAAGGTAGGCGAGGACCTGTTGGTCAGCGGCTACCCGCGCCGAGGAGGCTAGGGTGTTCACCGGCCTGATCGAGGAGATCGGCGTCGTCCAGCAGGTGCAGACCGGCGCGGCCGGCCGGCTGGTGATCGCCGCCGGCACCGTCCTGGAGGGAACGCGCCCGGGCGACTCTATCGCCGTCAACGGGGTCTGCCTGACGGTGACGGGCATCGCTGCCCGCTCCTTCGTCGTGGACGTCATGCCGCAGACCTTCCGCCAGAGCAACCTGGGCCAACTGCGCCCCGGCAGCCCGGTCAACCTGGAGCGCGCCGTGCTGCCCTCGACCCGGCTGGGCGGCCACCTGGTCCAGGGACACACCGACGGCGTGGGCCGGGTGGCCGCCCGCCGGACAGAGGGCAACGCCCTCTGGGTGGAGGTCTCGGCTCCCTCGGAGGTCATGCGCTACGTCGTCCCGCGGGCCTTTGTCGCCGTGGATGGGGCCAGCCTGACCGTGGCCCGAGTGGAAGGGCAGCGCTTCGCCGTCTCCCTGATCCCGCACACCCAGGCCCACATCACCCTGCCGCAGCAGCCCGTTGGCGCCCCGGTCAACCTGGAGGTGGACATCGTGGCCAAGTACGTGGAGCGACTGCTGCGGGGCGGAGAGGCCGGGGCGGTCGACTGGCAATCCCTGGCGGAACATGGGTTTGGATAGATGTTGAAACGTTCGAACGCTCCAACGTTTGACCGTTTTGGCCCACCGGCTGGGCAGTATGGAGGAAGAAGATGCCTTTGTCAAGCATTGAAGAAGCGATCGCCGACTATCGCGCCGGCAGGCTCGTCATCATCATCGACGACGAGGACCGCGAGAACGAGGGCGACCTGTGCCTGGCCGCCGAAAAGGTCACCCCGGAGGCGATCAACCTGATGGCCCGGCACGGCCGCGGCCTGATCTGCGTGCCGATGGACGGCCGGCGGCTGGACGAACTGCGCATCCCGATGATGGTCGCCGACAACCGCTCCCGCTTCGGCACCGCCTTCACCGTCTCCGTCGAAGCGCGCGAGGGCGTCACCACGGGCATCTCGGCCTACGACCGCGCCCGCACCATCCAGGTGCTGCTGGACCCGCGGAGCCGGCCCGATGACCTGGTGATGCCCGGGCATACCTTCCCCCTGCGGGTGAAGGAGGGTGGCGTGCTGGTGCGGGCCGGACAGACAGAGGCGTCGGTGGACCTGGCTCGCCTGGCCGGCCTCTACCCGGCCGCGGTCATCTGCGAGATCATGGACGAGGATGGCACGATGGCCCGCCTGCCCAGCCTGGAGCGCATAGCCGAGCAGCTCGACCTGCGGATCATCAGCGTGGCGCAGCTGATCGAGTACCGCCGCCGCCACGAGAAGCTGGTGCGCCGCGTCGCCAGGGCCGAGTTCCCGACCTGCTACGGCCAGTTCGTGGCTATCGCCTACGAGAACACCATCAACGGGGAGCATCACGTGGCCCTGGTGATGGGCGATTCATTCCGGCCGGACGAGCCGGTGCTGGTGCGGGTGCACTCCGAATGCCTCACCGGCGATGCCCTGGGCTCGCAGCGCTGCGACTGCGGTGAGCAGCTCCACGCGGCCATGCAGGCCATCGCCCGCGAGGGGCGCGGGGTGCTGCTCTACATGCGCCAGGAAGGCCGCGGCATCGGCCTGCTGAACAAGCTGCGCGCCTATGAGCTGCAGGACCAGGGCCTCGACACCGTCGAGGCCAACGAGCGCCTGGGATTCCCCGCCGACCTGCGCGACTATGGCATCGGCGCGCAGATCCTGTGCGACGTCGGCGTGTGCCAGATCCGCCTGCTGACCAACAACCCGCGCAAGATCATCGGCCTGCGCGGCCACGGCCTGGAGGTCGTGGAGCGGGTGCCGCTGGAGATCCCGCCGACCCCGGCCAACCGCGAATACCTGCGGGCGAAGAAGGAAAAGCTGGGGCATCTCCTCGATATCTGAGCCATGTCAAAAGCTCGCTCTCATGGTATAATGGCCCTGGAGGCAAGCTCCTCCGGGCCGCAGCATGATCCAGGTCACAGCAGCACGAGGGAAATGCCCGGGGCGCCGTCTCCCTCTGTACCGGAAGTCTCACAGCTCGCCGCCGCTCGCGGCAGGCCAGACCGATGCCCCTGCTGAAGCGCCTGGGGACCGGCGTCCCCAAGCCAACCGAAGAGGAAGGCGGCCTGACCCGCCGGCTGGCACAGCCCGAGAAGGGCACCACGCCGGCGCCGGCCCCGCCGGTCGGGTCCCCACAACCCCGGCCGGCCGCTCCCTCCACCCCGGCGACCGAGGGCGGGCTCCTCGGCCGCATAGGCGGGCAATCGCCCACCGAGCGTACCACCACGAGCCCCGCGCCGGCCACGCCCCCGGCGGATACAGGGCTGCTCCGGCGCATCAGCGAGCTGGCGCCGAAAGAGGAGCAAGAGGGCAGCTACTTCGGCCGCAAGGCCCGCCGCCCACCGCCCGACCCCCTCACCCAGCTCAAGTTC
>CAZTIG010000012.1:0-85047 GCA_964613665.1 uncultured Chloroflexia bacterium | reverse complement strand
TCCGTCGTCTGTGGTCCATCGTCCGTGGTCCGTCGTCCTTGGTCCTCTGTCTTCGGTTCTTCGTCCTTCCCCCGCCAATGGCTCCCCAACGCTCCTCCAACGCTCCTCTAACGTCTGCCGGCTAGCCTGGGGCAATCATGTCCTGACGAGGTGCCGCATGCGCATACCGATCCAAAGTGGTGACGAGCACGACCGGATCCCAGCCGAGACGGAGGGCCCCGCCCCGCCGGCCGAGCCCGCGGGTGAGGAAGAGGCCATCCCCTTTGTCATGGGGCCGGCCGCGCCCGCGGACGACTATCGCGACCTCTACCTGCGGGCCATGGCCGACATGGCCAACTTCCGCCGCCGCACCGAGCAGCGGGCCCAGGAGCAGGTCGAGGAGGAGCGGCGCCGGCTGTTGCGCGAGTTCCTGGAGTATGCCGACAACCTGGAGCGCGCCCTGCAGCACCTCGACGAGCCGGGCCTGCGCCAGGGTGTCCGCCTGACGTGGGAGGGGCTGCAGCGCTTCCTCGCCCGAGAGGGGGTGGAGGCCGTGCCAGCCGAGGGCCAGCCCTTTGACCCCCAGGTGCACGAGGCGTTGAGCACGGTGCCCGATCCCGCGGCCGCCGGGCAGGTGGTGCAGGAGGTACAGCGCGGTTACCGCTACCACGGCCGGCTGCTGCGCCCGGCCCGGGTCGTTGTGGCGCGGGCTTGAATGTCGGGCAGGGCTTTGGTACAATAGAGCGGTGAGAGTCGGTGGGAAAGCCCAAGTAGCAAGTATGGGGTGGCAGGGTGACTGATCCAGCTCGGCGCAGTTGCCTGACACCTGATACTTGACACCTGATACTAGATACTCGCCACCTGCTGGGTTCGAGGTTGTGTCCGTGGAATATAGAGACTACTACCGCATCCTGGGCGTGGAGCGCGGCGCCAGCCAGGCCGAGATCAAGAAGGCCTACCGCAAGCTGGCCCGCCAATACCACCCCGACGTCAAGCCTGGCGACAAGGCCGCCGAGGAACGCTTCAAGGAGATCAACGAGGCCTACGAGGTCCTCGGCGACGCCGACAAGCGCAAGAAGTACGACGAACTGGGCTCGCGCTGGAAGGATTTCGAGCAGTGGCAGCGCGCCGGCGGGCAGGCCCAGTCCTGGCCCTTTGGCTGGTCCCCGGCCGGGGGGCAGCCCGGCACGCAGTACCGCACCGTCACCCCCGAGGAGCTGCAGGACCTGCTCGGCGGGTTGGGCGGCGGCATGGGCGAGGGCGGCCTGGGCGGCTTCTCCGACTTTTTCTCCTATTTCTTCGGCGGGCAGCCGGCCGCCGCGGGCCGCGGCCGCCGTGGCGGCGTGCGCCAGCCGGCCCGGGCCGGCCAGAAGGTCGAGCAGCCGGTCCTGATCAGCCTGGAGGAAGCCTACCACGGTACCAAGCGCGTGCTGGAGTTCCAGGAGCCGGATGGCCACGTGCGCCGGCTGGAGGTCAAGATCCCAGCCGGGATGGACACCGGCTCGCGCATCCGCCTGCCCGGCAAGGGTGGGCGCGGGCTGGGCGGCGGGCCGGCCGGCGACCTCTACCTGCTCGTCCAGGTGGCGCCCCATGCGCACTTTGAGCGCAAGGGCGACGACCTCTACGTCCAGGTGCCGGTGGACCTGTACGCGGCTGTCCTGGGCGGCGAGGCCGACGTTCCCACGCTCAAGGGCACGACACTGAAGCTCAAGATCCCGCCCGAGACGCAGAACGGGCGCAGGTTCACCCTGCGCGGCCAGGGCATGCCCCGCCTCAAGGCGCCGGGGGAGTTCGGCGACCTCTATGCCACGGTGAGTGTGCGCCTGCCGGCCAACCTGTCCGCAGAGGAGCGGGAGCTGTTCGAGCGACTGGCCGGTCTGCGCGCGCGGCGCCGCTGACGTAACGCCCTTACGAGCTGCTAACGGAACGGTACGGGTCCTCTAGCGCCTTTCTAATGGGCCTGTTCTAGAACAGAGGCCAGCAAGAGCAGTTGGGGCGGGTGTACCCTCCGGGGCAACCCCGCTCGATCGAACAGAACAGGAGGTGATGACGATGAGCGAGATCATTCGTTGGGATCCTACCCGGCCGCTGAGCCTGCGTGAGGCCATGGACCGCTTCCTGGAGGAGGGCTTCCTGCGCCCGTGGCTTTCGCTCGGCTGGGAGGCCACCGGTACGCTGGCGCTCGACATGTACGAGACCGACGAGGCCTTTGTCGTCAAGGCCTCGGCCTCCGGCCTGAAGCCCGAGGACATCGAGATCAACATCACCAACAACGTATTGACCATCCGCGGGGAGACCAAGCAGGAGGAGAAAGTCGAGGGGGCACGCTACCATCGCGTGGAGCGGCGCTACGGCCGCTTCGAGCGCAGCGTGGCCCTGCCGACCCGGGTCGACGCCGACAAGGTCCAGGCCACCCTGAAGGACGGCGTCCTGACGGTCGAGATCCCCAAGGTCGAGGAAGTCAAGCCGAAGAAGGTCACGGTGAACGTGCGGTAAGGGTGCGGTAACGGCAGGGGCGCGGTGCGCTGCGCCCCTGCTTCTGTTTCTGCGTCATGCCGTGGCCGACTGGCGCCACAGCACCAGCGCTGTGGCATAGGCCAGGGCGACCAGCTCCAGGGAGACCGGGGCACGCACGACCAGGCTGGGAGCACGGCGGCGGAACGGGACGCCCGGGTTGACCTCGGCCAGCACGTGTCCTTCCTCTGTCTCCAACTGGAAGCGCAGCGACATGGGCGAGGTCGAGGCCAGCCAGTAACGAGCGCCGCCATAGTGCAGCCGATAGCGGCGGATCCACAGGCGCGACTGCTCGACCCAGGCCACCAGGGTCGGGCCGCAGGTCCAGTGCAGGACCATGCGGATCATCTTCTTGCGGCGGGTGCGGTAGCGGTAGCCGCGGGCCGAGGCGAACTTGACCCCGGCCGGCCAGCGCTGGGTAAAGGTCCCCAGCAAGACGTCGCCGTCGTAGAGGCGGTGGCTAGCGCGTACGATGCCCTTGCGCAGGACGCGCAGTTGGCGGGGGAAGGGACCGCTGAGGAGGCCTCCGGGCACCAGTTGCGGCCGGGCCACCAGCGCGCTGCCGCAGTAAGGGCAGCTTCGCTCACCCCATCGTACGTCGGCCCCGCAGCACGGGCAGCGGGGTGCTCCCGATGTGACCATCGGGCCCTCCTGTCCCGGATGCCTGGTTCCCCGCACAGGCCGGACCTCACTGCGACGGCCGTTCGCCCATGCCGTCGTGCCCGACCGCCACGGCGTGCGAGGAACCGCAGGACATGATTCCGCCGGCCTCTATTGTACTCGGGTTGCCGCGCCCAGTCAATCGGCGACCGCGAGAGCAAGAAACGTCCGGCACAGCCTCGTGCCGGGCGTCCTGCCGATCTGCCGGTTTTCTGGTGCCTGCTGTCTCTTCCCCTTGGCTGCGCCGGGTGCCCCTGGCGAGCCTATCCGCCGATCCCGGCCTTGCCCCGGACGCTCTCGTAGGCGTCGCGCAACAGGGAGACGCGGTTGCAGATGATGCCGTCGATCCCCAGCCGGACCATGCGGATGGCCTCGTCGCGGGCCCGGCCGTTGGGGGTGCGGTCGACGATCGTGGTAAAGACGCGCATGCCACGCTCGCGGTAGACGGCCACGGTGGACTCGGTCAGCCGTTCCGGCCAGGTCAGGACAAAGTCGCCTGTCTCCATGCCCTCACGCCAGCGGACGCGCAGCCGCCCGGCGGCCAGCCGGCGCAGCTCTTCCAGCGTGGTCTGGTGGGCGGAAAAGGCCCAGCAGTGCTCCAGCGCCTCGCTTTCCTGCAGTACCTCGACCAGCCGGCGCGGGAGGTCGGGGGCGCGGCCCTTGACCTCGACAAAGAGTTGGGCCCGACCGCGCACCAGTTCGATCACCTCGCGCAGGGTCGGGATGCGCTGGCCAGCGTAGCGGGCCTGTTTCCATGAGCCGGCATCGAGCTTGCGCAGCTCCTCCAGCCGCATCGCCTCCACCTCCCCCCGGCCGTCGGTAGTGCGGTCCACCTCGGGGTCGTGGATGACCACCACCTCCCCATCGGCCGAGAGGTGCACGTCGCACTCCACGGCATCGGCCTTGAGCTGCAGGGCGCGCTCAAAGGCGAGCAGCGTGTTCTCCGGGTACTTGTCGGACGCTCCCCGGTGGGCGATGGCCCAGATGGTCACGATTGTCCTCCTCTCGCTCTCCCGGCGCCGATGATCTCGGCCATGCTGGCAATCCCCTGTTGCCGCATCCAGGCGTCAATTCCGTCGAGCACCTGCAGGGGGGCCTGCGGGTCGGCGAAACATGCGCTGCCGACCTGCACGGCGCTGGCCCCAGCCAGGATGAACTCCAGGGCATCGTGGGCGTCGCCGATCCCGCCGATGCCGACCACGGGCACGTCCACGGCCTCGGCCACCTGGTAGACCATAGCCAGAGCGATGGGCCGGATGGCCGGCCCAGAGAGCCCGCCGACGCCGCGCGGCAGGACTGGCCGCCGGGCGTCAACGTCCATCGCCATGCCGCGGACGGTGTTGATCAGGCTCAGGGCGTCGGCCCCGGCTTCCACGGCTGCCCGAGCCACGGCAGCGATGTCGGCCGCGCCGGGCGTCAGCTTGACCAGCAGCGGCAGCGTGGTGGCCCGGCGCACGGCCGCGGTGACAGACGCGGCCGCGCGGGGGTCCACACCAAAGGCCATCCCCCCGGCGTCGACATTGGGACAGGAGATGTTCACCTCCAGTCCGGCCACCCCGGGTACCTCGTCCAACTGCCGGGCGATCTCGGCGTACTCGGCGACCGTCTCCCCGGCGATGTTGACCACGACCGGCACCTCCCACTCGGCCCACAGTGGGGCGTACTCGGCGATGACCGCCGCGAGGCCGGGGTTCTGCAGGCCGATCGAGTTGAGCAGGCCGGCCGGCGTCTCCACCAGGCGCGGGGTCGGGTTGCCTGCCCGCGGCCGCAGCGTCGTGCCCTTGCAGACGATGGCCCCCAGCCGCTGGATGTCGAAGACGCGGGCGTACTCCAGGCCGTAGCCGAAGCAGCCCGAGGCGACCATGACCGGGTTGCGCAGCCGCAGTTCGCGCGCGCAGCGGGGCGCCAGGTCTACCTGAAGGTCGGGCACGGCTCCTTCCTCCCGGGCCGGGTGCCGGCAGGGACACCCAGACTGATGCCACGAGAGCCCTACATGGCGCATTATACACTGACTCGGTCCGGTGCGCAAGTTTGCCCGCCGGGCCCCCTTGTGCTAGAATAGCGCGGGGTTACCGCCCCAGAAAGGAGGCTGTGCTATGGCCAGTACCGTGTTCTTCGCTTCGGCGCGGGCCAGCCGCTGGGACTATCGCTACAGCCTGGCGGGGAAGTTGGAGGAGGTCCTGAAACGGCTGCGACTGTCCGGCCGCTTCGAGCCCGGCGAGTATGTCGCCGTCAAGATGCACTTTGGCTCCGAGGGCTCTCATCGCATCGTGCGGCCGTTCTTCGTGCGCAAGGTGGTGGAGGCGGTTCGGGCGACGGGGGCCAAGCCGTTCGTCACCGACACGGTGCGTATCCGCGGCTGGGACTACCTGGAGGTGGCCAACCAGGAGGGCCTGAACCCGCAGTCGTTGGGTTGCCCGGTGATCCTGGCCGACGGCCTCTTCGGCTTTGACAGCATCGCCGTGCCGGCCGGGCCGGTGCTCGGCGAGGTGCGCATTGCCACTGCTATCCACGATGCCCCGGCGATGGTCGTCGTCTCGCACTGCAAGGGGCACATCCAGGCCGGGTACGGCGGGGCCATCAAAAACCTGGCCATGGGCGGCGTGGCCGGCCGTGACCGCGGCGGAGACTGGCAGAAGGCCCGTGGCCACCTGCACGCTGCCCACGGCGAGGGACGGCTCATCCGTGACGACGAGGCCTGCATACTCTGCCTGGACTGCCTGCACGTCTGCCCGACCGAGGCGATCGTCCTGGAGGGCGATACCCTGCGCGTGCTGGACGAGCGCTGCTGGCGCTGCGGCCGCTGCGCGCGCGTCTGCCAGGAGGGGGCCATCCGCCTCGAGGGGCTGACCCGACTCGATTTCCAGCAGGGCCTGGCCGAGGCCGCCCAGGCCGTCCTGCGCACCTTTGCCCCTGGCAAGGTCGTCTTTCTCAACTTTGCCCTGGAGGTGCAGCCCGAGTGTGACTGCATGCCGACGGCCGACACACCGGTCGTGCAGGATCAGGGCATCTACGCCTCGGACGACGTGGTCGCGGTGGAACAGGCCACGCTGGACGCGATCAACCGGGCCGCGGCCCTGCCACAGTCCCTGGCTGCCGACCGCGGCGTCCGGCCAGGGGAGCGGGTGCTGGCAGCGACGCTGGGGGTGGATGGGCAGGAGCACGTCGACGCGGCAGCGGCGCTGGGGCTGGGCAGCAAGGAGTACGACCTGGTGGAGGTCGAACAGCGGGGTGAGTAGCGGGATGAAGGAAGAAGGACGGGGCATGGCGGATCCCAGGTTGCGGGGCGTGCGCGCGCTCATACTGGACATCGACGGCGTGTTCTACCAGGCCGGCCGGCCGGTTGCCGGCGGACCAGAAGCGGTGGCCGAGCTGCGCCGGCGCGGGTATCCCCTGCGCCTGCTCACCAACATCACCCGGCGCTCACGGGTCACGGTCGCCCGGCAGTTGGGCGATATGGGCTATGCCATCGATCCATCCGAAGTGCTGACCGCTTCCTACCTGACCGCGCAGTACCTGCGCCAGCAGGGCCGGCCGCGCTGCTGGGTCCTGCTCGCCGGCGACGGCCGGGAGGAGTTCGCCGGCCTGGACCTGGTCGAGGAGGGCGCCGACTGCGTCGTCCTGGGCGACATGGCCGAGCAGTTCACCTACGACCTGCTGAACCGCGTCCTGCGCGCGCTTTGGGACGGCGCCGGCTTTGTCGTCATGCAGGCCGACCCCTACGACCTGGGCCGGCACGGCCCGACGGTGAACGTCGGCGGCTGGCTGGCGTTGCTGGAGCGCGCCAGCGGGCAGAAGGCCACTCTCATCGGCAAGCCCTCGCCGATCTGCTACCGGATGGCCCTGGAGGAGCTGGGGGTAGGGGCAGCCGAGGCAGCCGGGGTGGGCGACCGGGTGGAGTCGGACGTGGCCGGCGGGCAGTCCGTGGGCATGCGCACGATCCTGCTGCGCACCGGCCACTTCCGGCCGCAGGACCTGGAGGGGCCGGTGCAGCCCACCGTGGTGCTCGACTCCCTGGCCGACCTGCCAGGAGCGCTGGATCAGGAGCCAGGCGGGGCATAGTCCTCCAGGAGAATGACGCGCGGCGTGGACACCCGCTCCATCCGGCGATCGTTGGTCAGCAGGGCGTCGGCGCCGTGGAGGCGAGCGGTGGCGATGGATTTCGCGAGCGCGGTCGCTTTTGTCGAGGCCCGGGCAACCGCATTGGAAAGAGCCCGCCTGTACTGGGTCCTGGCTGGCACCCCGCCGGAGCCGGCCACCGTTCAGCCCTTTGTCGTCCTGCAGAATGAGGACGGCGGCTTCCCCTTCGGCATGGTCGCCGGCAACCTCAGCACCGTGGACAACACCCTGACGGCTCTGTGGTGGCTCGACGAGCTGGGCATGCTGGGATCACCCATCGCCGAGCGGGCCTGCGCCTACCTGCGGAGCGTGCAGCAGGCCGACGGCGGCTGGGATGAGGAGCCGGCCATCGGCCAGTACGAGCTGCCGCCCTGGGTGGCCATCGGCGACCTGCGGACGCGGCTGTACCTGTCGGCCTATGCCACCTACTGGCTGACCGTGCAGGGCTGCGGCACGGAACCGGCCGGCCAGAAGGCCCTGGGCTTCCTCCTCGCGCACCAGGATGAGACCGGCAAGTTCTACGGCTACCTGCACAGCACGTGGATCGCGACCAGCGTCCTGCTGATGGCCGGGCCGGCCTATGCCGAGGCCGCCCGCCGGGGCCTGCAGCTGCTGGAGAGCAGGCCGCTCGCCGACTGGGAGTCGTCGCAGATCGCCTGGGCGCTCAGCTGCCTGGAACAGGCCGGTCTGCCCAGAGAGCACCCCTTTGTGCAGCGGGGCCTAGCTGAGCTGGGGCGGCGCCAGCAGCCCGACGGCAGCTGGGCCTCCGAGGACGGCGCCGGCCTGGCCGCCGGGGCCACCATCCAGGTGCTGAAGGTGCTGCAGCGCTACGGCCTGCTGCCGTCCTGAAGGCGCCAGCGGCAGGTCAGGATCCCCTGCCGCTGGCGCGGGACGGTTGCTGCGGGCAGCAACTGCGGCGCTACTGCTCCTTCTCCCACCACAGGCGCACCTGGGCGTCACCCACCCGCTCATAGTACTCGACCCGCAGCGCGTGCGCCCCACGGGCCAGGGTCAGGTCCGTGGAGACCTCGCGGGCCGTGCCATCCTGCCAGGCGTCGATGACCAGCTCGTCGTCGATCCACAGGCGCGCGCCGTCGTCCACCAGGATGTGGAAGCGGTAGGTCCCTGGGTCGAAGCTGACGGTGCGCGTCCAGCGGGCGGACCAGTTGTCCACCGGCAGGCCTCCTGCCGCCGAGCCGGCTCCCCAGTTGAACTCGACGCGGCTCTCGCCCTGCACCAGGGCGGGGGTCCCGCTCAGGTCGGCATTGGCCCAGTACTCCCCCTTCCAATCGTAGAAGGCCGCGCTGACCTTTTCCCACCAGACCTCGATCCTGGCGTTGCCCCCGTGCTCGTAGTAGTCGACCCGTACGCCGTGCGGGCCCGCGGACACAGCCGTGTCGATGGTCAGCTCGCGGGCTGGTCCGTCCCGCCAGCTATCGAGGAGAACCTCGCCGTCCAGGTACAGGATGGCGCCGTCATCCACGACGACGTGGAAGCGGTAGTCGGTGCCGTCGAAGGAAGCAGTACGCGTCCAGCGGGCGGAAAAGCCGTCCGCCGGCAGGCCCGGCGCGGGCGCAGAGGTGCCCCAGTCAAAATCGATGGCGGTGTCGTTGCGCATCAGCGCGGCGTCCCCGCTCATGTCCATGTTGGCCCAGTACTCGCCCTTCCAGTCGGGGAAAGAGGTAATCCTGTCCCACGATACCTGGATGACGGCTGCCCCTCCCTGGTCATAGTACTCGACGCGCAGGTTGTGGCTGCCGGCGGTGATCATGTGGTCGGCCGTCACCTCGCGCTGCGAGCCGTTTCTCCACTCGTCGAGCACGAGCACGTCGTCCACCCACAGGCGCACACCGTCGTCCACCGATGCCCAGAAGCGGTAGGGTCCGGGCTCGAAGCTGAACTTGCGCACCCAGCGGACGGAGAAGCCGTCGGAGGGAATGGCCGGGTCGGGCGATGCCGAGCCCCAGCTGAAATCGATGGCGCTGTCTTCGCGCACCAGTGCGGGCGAGCCGCTCAGGTCGCGGTTGGCAAAGTACTCGCCGCGCCAGGCGTTGGTCGGAGGCTGGGGCGTGGGCGTCGGCGTCGCTACCGGTGCCACCGAGACCGTGACTTGCACCGTCAGCGAGGACTGGGCGTCGGGGCCGACGCCGAAGCGGGCTCCGCTGGCGTTGCGCAGGAGCCAGCGGCCCATGTAGGTGCCGCTTCCGGCCGGCGCGGTCAGCGCGACCGACAGCTCCACCGGGCTTCCCGGCGCGACCGCCACCGGCAGCGGAACGGCCTCGGCCGCCCCCATGCGGTCCCCCGTGGCAAAGACCAGGGCATAGTCCTGGGTCCAGGCACAGGTGCCGTTGTTCGTCAGGCGCCAGGTCTTGATGAAGGATTGGCCGGGCAACAGGGTGCCCTCCGGAACAATGGCCTCGCCGTCCAGCCTGGCAGCGTCGACGCACGTCGGGGACGGCGTCGGCTGCGGCGAGGACATGGGTGGGGGGGTAGGCGGAGGCGTCACCGTGGGCGGCCCGGCGGTGGCGGGGGGTGTGAGGGTCGGGATGGCAGTGGGGTTCTCGGCGGGCCCACAGGCGCCGATGGCCAGGACCAACCCCAGGAGCACGAGCACCGCGGGGATCAAACGCGACTTGTCCATGGAATCCTCCCGTTGCTGTCAGACGATATCCGGCATGCAGAACCGCACACCGGCAGCCTCACCCGAGCCTGTTGTCGTCGCGGCCCGGAGGCACGCCGGCTGCGACGCTGGCGGCAGAACCTCATCCATGAGTGTATTATTCCAATCGTCTATTGAGAAACCGTGTTTGTCTGAGACATGCCAATAACTGCTTGGCGAATCCAGTTCCAGCCGGCTAATCGCTTCACCGTGTCGGGAGCAAGGCAGCTTCTTCGGTTCCGCTTCGATGGCCTGTTGCCTGGCCCCGATCGTACCATACACCTTGCCCTCGACTTGGGCCCGGAGGTACTCGAACACCCGCTCGGCCGGATTCAGCTCCGGCGAATATGGCGGTTGTTCAATCCGCCGCACTTCGACCGCCGCGTATGCTGGGCCGCGGTGCCCCCGCGCGCGATCCCATATCAGCGTCGTTACGCCCTCCTTGCCCGCATACTGCACAACTGGCGCAAGCGACGCGCCTTCCATATTCGTGTCCAGCGCCACCGCAGTTCGCCGGTCAACCCGTTGACCGCCAGGTTGAGATATGCCCAGACGTCCTGGTGCTCGAATCTGCACCACCCTGACCCCATGCGGGGCCCACACCTTGCGCACTTGGCCGATCAAGCCGACGCGCATCTCATCTCCCCAGTGCACGCCAGCGGCGTCTGGGGCACCCGCCGCGTCTAACGCCGCCCTCAATCCCCCTTTTTCCACGCGGGTTGCTCTTCCGCGCGGGCAGCGGCGGCCAACTCCTGGGTCTGCGCCGGCGTCAGGCGCGACCCCTTGCCCCCAGGTCCCCCATCTCGATGGCGCAAGACTTCGGCCAAGCCCCCCTGCCGATACCAGGCCACCCAGTCTTGCACGGTGCGCGGATGTCGTCCCACAATGCCTGCTACCTCCCCAATCGCCCGTCCGCCGCGCAGTAGCCAGAACGCTTGGAGACTCGTCCGGTTTTGGGTGTCCTTTTCATCCAGGTAGCGCTGTTTCAGCGTGGCCTCATCCTCCTACCACTCAATCCGCACATGTCGGGCCATTCCAGTCTACTCCTGCTATCGTTTGCAGGACATTATACCACGGTTTCTCGAACCACGATTGGCATGAAGTCGCCGGGTTTGACCGGCAAGTGCCCGGCCCCGGCAACGACACGACGCCGCTCATGCAGGGGCGGCTCAATGGTACGGCTGCGTCGCGTTTCCTGCAGGCCGGGCACTTGCCATTCGTGGTGCACCACCGCGATATTGTTATCGCCGTGGGCGGGCGCCCGACAAGTTTGCAGATCGACCCTGGCACGGTCCGCCCGCAATCAGAAGCTCGCCGAACTGGGGCGGCACGACGCGCCCGGCGCAGCGTGGGCTCCCATCGGGCGAGGCGGAGCGCTTTCGTCTTGCACCGACACAAGTGGCGCGCACCCCGGCCGGGCGCGCTGTTGACAAACCCAGCCTGGCCTGCTAGAATGCAGACTAGGGAATGAGCGCCAGATCATCTCTGCCTGGTCTCATTGGGGTGCAGCCACTCCGATGGCCACCTGGGCTCGGCAGCATTCATACACTCGATGTCATAGGAGAAAGAGGTACCCATTGACTGGGCGACGCTTTCCTGTGGCAGTCAGGCTTGCCTTGGCAATGACGATCCTGGTCGTCATCGCGGTGGCTGGCCTGACTCTGCTGGCGATCTACCGCGAGGAGCAGGTCTTTCGCACGGACATGGAGGACCGGGCTACCGTGCTGCTCGCCAGCCTGTCGGACGCCGCCGCGGACGCGCTTGTCTCTGGGAACGAGGCGCGGCTGACAGAACTCGGCGAGCGGCTCCAGGACGCACCGACGGTGCGCCTTGTCCGCTTCTACGATAGCCGGGGCCAGGTCCTGGGTGACGCCGCCGCCCCGGCCGACCCCTTCGGGCAACGGCTTCTCGGCAGCGACACGATCATCTTCGAGTGGCGGCCCGACCAGCTCGTCGCCGGGGAGGCGGTGATTGTCGGCCAGCGTCGGGTCGGGGCGGTCAGCGTGGGCCTGTCGACGGCCCCGCTGCAGGCCAGGATCGATGCCCTGCGCAACTGCGGGCTCGGTGTGGGGCTGGGCGCGGTCGCGCTCGGAATTCTGCTGGCATGGCTGGTCGGCCGGTCCATCACCCAGCCCTTGCAGGAGATGGCCAACGCGGTGAAGCGCATGGCCGCCGGGGACTGGTCGCAGCAGGAACCGATCCGCAGCAGCGGCGAGCTGGCGGCGCTGTCCGCAGCCCTGGGTGACATGGCCACCGAAATCCAGGGGGGTACGGCGCGGGAGGGCGCTATCGTCGAGGCCGTCTTCGAGGGCATCCTGGTCGTGGACTCGCGGGGGCAGATCACCAGCTCCAACCCGGCCGCGCAGAAGATGTTCGGCTATCGACGCAGTGACATCACCAGGCGCAGGATCTCCGAGCTTGTCCTGAGGTCCTCCACGGCCAAGACACCCACCCGGGACATGTCATACTACCTCGCCCGGGGCGCGGGCTCCATGTTCGACCGGCTGATCGAAGCCGTCGGCGTCCGCGCCGACGGCACCCAGTTCCCCATCGAGTGGGCCATCACACGCATCTCGGCGGCCGATCCGCCGCTCTTTGCCGTGATCCTCCACGATATCAGCGCACGCAAGCAGGCCGAGGAAGAGCTGCGCCGGGCCAAGGAAGCGGCCGAGTCCGCCAACCGCGCCAAGAGCACCTTCCTGGCCAACATGAGCCACGAGCTGCGCACGCCGCTCAGCGCCATCATCGGCTACAGCGAGCTGCTGCAAGAGGAGGCCGAGGAGTCGGCGTCCACCGAGCTCGCCGCCGACCTGGACAAGATTTGCATGGCCGCGCGCCAACTCCTTGCTTTTATCAGCGATATCCTCGATTTCTCGAAGATCGAGTCCGGTAGGGTTCAGGTCTTGCCGATCACGTTCGATCTAGTTCCCCTGGTAGCGGACGTGGCGGCCACCTGCCAGCCCCTGGTCCAGAGGAACGGCAATGTCCTGCAAGTCAGCTGCCCCGCCGATGTCGGCACCGTGACTGCCGACCGGACCAAGGTGCAGCAGATCCTGCTCAACCTGCTTACCAATGCCGCGAAGTTCACAGAACGGGGCACCATCCAACTCAAAGTGGCACGCCAGCACGCCGATGAGGGTGACTGGCTCACCTTTGTCGTAGCCGATACCGGCAAAGGTATGACTGAGCTGGAGATGCAGTACCTGTTCCGTCCCCCCAGCGAGAATGACCCCCCGGGCGTCCGCGACACACAGGGAAGTGGCTTGGGCCTGGTGATCGTGCAGAGCTTTTGCCGCCTGATGGGTGGGTACGTGAATGTTGCCAGCCGGCCGGGACAGGGCTCCACCTTCACGGTCCACCTGCCGGCAGTGGTCCCGCCGCTGGAGTGGGTTGGTCAGCCTGCCGAGCTGCCGTCTGCGCGCTCACCCTCGGCGGATAGACCCCCGGACGGTGCCTGGACCCGGGTGGAGAGCCCGGAGGGCGCAGCGCCCGCCCGCTGAGGGCCGACCGGCAGTCGCTCGTTGGCGTTCGGAGGCACGATGCGCAAGAGGTTACTGGCCCTCGCGGCATCCCTGGCCGTGTCGCTCCAGGCCCTGCTCCTGGCCATTGCCGCAGCCGCTTCCCCCGCTCTGCCGGCCCCGGCGACGGCCAGCCGCAGCACGGGCGGCGGTCCCGCTACGGCCTGGGTAGAGCAGCTCATCTGGCAGGTCACCGTGGTGGACAGCCCCGGCACTGTCGGCGCGCATACCTCGCTGGCCCTGGACGCCACGGGCAACCCCCACATCAGCTACTACGATGCCTCCAATGGCGACCTCAAGTACGCCAGCTTCGCGGCCACAGGTGGGAACTGCGGGCCCGCCAATAGCTGGGACTGCCAGACGCTGGACAGCGCCGGCGACGTGGGGCTGTACAGCTCCATTGCCGTGGACGGTGCCGGCCACCTCCACATCAGCTACTATGACGCCTCCAACGGCGATCTGAAGTATGCCTTCTTCGACGGCACATCCTGGCAGATCAAGCCGATCGATAGCGCTGGGGACGTGGGCCGGTACACCTCCCTGGCGCTGGACAGCAGCGGGCGGCCCCATATCAGCTACTACGACGCCTCCGACGGTGATCTGCGGTGCATCTACTTCGACGGCAGCTCCTGGATCGGCGCGGTGGTGGACAGCGCCGGCGACGTCGGCCAGCACACCTCCCTGGCGCTGGACGACATGGATCGGCCCCACATCAGCTACTATGACGGCACGGTGACCAACGGCGACCTGAAGTACGCTCACTTTGTCGGGAGCGGTGGCAACTGCGGTGGGGCCGCCTGGCAATGCGACTTCCTGGACACTGCCGGCCTGGCAGGGCTCTACACGTCGCTGGCGTTGTCCGCTGACGGCCGGCCCGGTATCAGCTACTTTGGCGTGAACAGCCTGAAGTATGCCCGCTACGTCGGATCCGGCGGGAACTGCGGCCCCGGAAACAACACCTGGCGGTGCGACACCATCCAGGGGGTCGGGAACAAGGGCGGACATACCTCCGTGGCCCTGGACGGGGCCGACCGCCCGCGGATCAGCTTCTACGAAGGGCTCGCCAAGGACCTGCACTACGCCCAGTACGTCGGCTCCGGTGGGAACTGTGGCCCTGGGAACAACACGTGGCAGTGCGACCACGTGGACAGCGCCGGCGACGTGGGGCAGTACACCTCCCTGGCGCTGGATGGGCTCGGCCGGCCGCGCATCAGCTACTACGACGTGAGCAGCGGAGACCTAAAGTACGCTGCCAATGACTGCACACCTGTACTGACGGCGGACGTAAGCGGGCCCAGCCTCGTCTTCGTCGGGCAGTCCGCGACCTACACGGCCACCTACACCCCGCCCACGGCTACCCTGCCGGTGGCGATCGCCTGGGACAATGGCACGGTGGGCCCCATCGCCGTCTACAGCTGGACGTCCCCGGATACGTACACTGTCGCTGTCACCGCAACCAACCCCTGTGGCGGAGCCCAGGGTGCCCTGGCCGTGACCGTGTGCCAGCCGCTCACGGGGGCAGAGATCAGCGGTCCGGGCAGCCTGGCACCGGGGCAGCCCGCGACCTACACGGCGATCTACAGCCCGCCCACCGCCACCCTGCCGCTGACAATCACCTGGGACAACGGCGCAACAGGCCCCAGTGCCTACTACCACGGTTGGCCCGATCCCGGCGTCTACACCGTCGCCGTCACCGTCAACAACCCCTGCAGCCAGGTCAGCGCGAACCGGCCCATCACGGTGGCCTATCCCTGTTACCCGCCGGTCGAGGCGCAGATCGCCGGGCCGATCTACCTCAACCCGGGCGAGACCGGGCTCTACACAGCCACCTACAGCCCGCCCACGGCCACCCTGCCGGTGACGATCACCTGGGACAACGGCACGGTGAGCGCCACCGCGGCTTACAGCTGGACCGCCCCGGGTTCCCACGCCATCACTGTCACCGTCGGTAACCGCTGCCGCCTGGTCAGCGCCACGTTGGATGTGCTGGTGGCCACCTCATGCGACCCGTTGACAGGGCTCGCCGTGCATGGCCCCGCCGCTCTCCTTACCGGAGAGGCTGGGGTGTACACGGCCACCTACAGCCCACCCACCGCCACGTTGCCGGTACTCTTCGTGTGGGACAACGGCACCGTCAGCACCACCGCGGCCTACAGCTGGACTGTACCCGGCGCGTTTGCCATCGTCGTCACTGCCACCAACCCGTGCCAGGAGGAAGTCACCGCGACGCTGCCAGTGACGGTCACCTGCAGCCCAGTGTCCGACGCCGAGTTCGTGTGGACACCGGTCACCCCGATGGTGGGCCAACCGGTCACCTTCACCGGCACGGCCACCAGCCTCGCGCCACTGTACTATACCTGGAACCTGGGCACCGTGACCGCGACCGGCCGGGTGGTCGTCCATGCCTACGGGACCAGCGGCCCCCAGCCCGTTACCATGAGCGCCAGCAACGGCTGCGCCGTGGATACGGCCACCCACGCCGTATCGGTGCAGCGGGCACCCCGGCCGATCTACCTATCCCTGGTCATCAGGGACTGGAACCGCTGCTACCTGGCCAGCGGAAGCTTCTGGGAGCTGGAGGACAATGACTCCATCGGCGAGGCCAACGGCCCGCTGTGCTCGGGCCAGGCCTATGTCGCCCGCCCCGATGACAGGGACGACTTCTTCTCCTTCCCTGGCCGGCCAGGCCGCATCACCGCGGACATGTGGAACTATGCCCCGGGGATCCACGGCCAGATGCTCCTCTACAGCTCGACGGGCTGGTACGCATACGACAACAACCCCTGGGACGGCTGGCAGATCATCACCGATACCCTGGTGGAAAGCACGTTCTGGATACGGCTCTACACGGACGAGAACTTTACGACGACGCTGCCGTACTCGGTATCGGCCACCTTCCCGGAGCGCTAGACCGTCGGGCGTGTCGGGCGAAACAGCGAGGTCTCTCCCATGACGGAGTGGGTCGGCCGCACCCTGGGCCGCTATCGGCTGGATCGGGTGATCGGGCAAGGGGCCATGGGCGTGGTCCTGCGGGCCTATGATCCCGCGCTGGAGCGCACCGTCGCCGTCAAGGTCCTCTACCCCCACCTGGCCGCCGATCGTGAACTGGTCGAGCGGTTTGGCCGGGAGGCCAAGGCCGCAGCCAACCTGCGGCACCGCAACATCGTCTCGATCCTCGATGTCGGTCAGGAAGGGCAGTTCCACTACCTGGTGATGGAGTACCTGGAGGGACAACCGCTCTCCACCATCCTGGAGAAAGGCGGCCCGTTGCCATTCGAGCAGGTCCTGGCCATCACCGAGCAGATCGCCTCGGCGCTGGACTATATCGGCGAGCGGAAGCTGGTCCACCGCGACGTCAAGGCTGCCAACATCATGGTGGATCGCGACGGCCGGGCCGTACTGACCGACTTTGGTCTGGTGCGGGCCCTGACCGGGAGCGCGCTGACCACCAGCGGCGCGATCGTGGGGACGCCGCAGTACGTCGCCCCGGAGCAGCTTTCCGGAGGCGAGATCGGCATCTGGACCGACCTCTACGCCCTGGGGGTGGTGGTCTACGAGATGCTGTGCAACCGCTATCCCTTCGACGCCGATCCCTCCACGGCGCTCTTCTTCGAGGTGCTGTGGCAGCCGCCCCCACCGATCCAGCTCGCCGATGCCTCCCGGTCCCAGGCAGTGGACGAGTTCATGCGCGAGGCCCTGGCCAAGGATCCCCAGGAACGTTTCCCCAGCGGGGCCAGCCTGGTGGCGGCGCTGCGGCAGGCCCTGAGCGGGGAGGCGGCCCAGGGTGTCGTACCTGCCCTCAAGCCCAAGGCCCGGCCCGCCGGCAGACCCCTCGTGCTCCGCTGGCAGGGCGCGCTGCTCGGGCTCGTGCTCCTGCTGGTGCTTGCGGCCCTGATCCTGCTGGGAAGGGAACTCCTGGCCAGCCCGGCCACCGCGAGGCCGACGGTGCCGGCGTTGGGCGCCCGTACGGCTCTCATCACGACGGCCGCGACACCTTCGGCCACCGTGCCGTCAGGACTCGCCTCCGGCACGCCCGGGGGGACGGAAACTCCGCCCGGATCCGCAACCGTGCCGGCCATGACGATCCCCGGGTCGATCCCACCGACGCCCGCCTTCACGCCGAGCCCGACGCCCACCCCGCCTCCAACGCCCACTCCTGCGCCGACCTCACCCCCGCCCTCCACCAGGGAGCCCACCAGAGCGACGAGCACGCCGCCGCCGACCGTGCCGACGGAGACACCGACGAACACGCCGCCGCCGACCGTGCCGACGGCCACCAACACGCCGCCGCCGACCGTGCCGACGGCCACCCCCCAGCCGACGGCCACGCCCGAGCCGACGGCCACGCCCGAGCCGACAGCCACACCCGAGCCGACGGCCACCAACACGCCGGTCCCCCCAGCACGTTAGCGCTTGGTCGGCCCTGCTCTTGTCGGGCAGTCTGGCTGTCGCCGCCAGCCTGGTTACAGAAGAACCCCAAACGGAGCGGGGCCAGGTGGAGTGCGCTGCACCCCACCTGGCCCCGCCTTGGTCGACAGGCTACCCTTCCTGCTTTGGCTGGCTCGTCTTCACCCCAGGGAGATGACGGATCGTCTCGATCAGGTCCACACCGGTGAGCGCCTCCACCGCCGAGGGCACCTGGGCGATGATGTTGGTGATGTCCTGGGTCACGCGCGCGGTGCCGGCCCCGGCCCCGTCCCCACCGCCGCCGCTGATGACGACGATGCGCTCGGTCTTGGACAGCGGCTGGGCGATGGCCGCAGCCACCTTGGGCATGGCCTCGATGAGCTGCTGGATGATGGCGGCCTGGTTGTACTGCGCCCAGGCGGCGGCCTTTTTCTCCATGGCCTGGGCCTCGGCCAGACCCTGGGCCTTGATCACATCGGCCTGGGCCAGGCCCTGCACCTTGAGCACCTCGGCCTGGGCCACGCCCTTGGCCTGGGAGGCATCGGCCTCGGCCTGGCCCACCGAGCGGATGGCCTGGGCCTGGCCCTCAGCCTGGGTCAGGGTCTGGAACTTGGTCGCCTCGGCCAGGGTGCGGATGCGCTGCTGCTCGGCCTCGGCCGGCTTGACCACCGTGGCGGCCAGCTCGCGCTCCCGCCGCAGCACCTCCTGCTCCTGTACCTCGATCTGCTTCCTCTTTTCCACGACCTGGACCTGCACCTCCTGCTCCTTCACCAACTGCTGCGTGATGTTCTGCTGCAGGGTGTAGGCCAGGTCGGCCTCGGCCCGCTTGCGGTCCGACTCACTGTCGTAGGCGGCCGTCTGTACCTTGTAGCTCTTTTCGGCTTCCTTGATCTTGGTCTCGGCGGCCAGCTCGGCCTCGCGGGCGGCCTGCTTGGCCTGGGCCGACTGGATGGCGGCGTCGCGCGAGGCGACGGCCTCGCCGATGGTGGCGTCGCGCTTGACCGCAGCCGTCGGGGTGACCCCCAGGGCCTCCAGGTAGCCCTTGTCGTCGCGGATCTCCTTCACAGTGAAGGAGACGATCTCCAGGCCCATCTTGGCCAGGTCGGCAGCAGAAACCTCCTGCACCTTCTGGGCAAAGGCATCGCGGTCAAAGTTGATCTGCTCCGGGGTCAGCGTGCCGAGGATGGCCCGCAGGTGGCCCTCCAGCGTCTGCAGGGCGACCTTGCTCATCTCGGCGGTGCTCTTGGAGAGGAACTGCTCGGCGGCGGTGGCGATGGAGATGTCGTCGCCCTGGACCTTGATCTGGGCAACCCCTTCCACTGTGACCGGGACGCCCTCCTTGGTGTAGGCCTTGGACACCAGCACGTCCAGCGTCATCAGCTCGAGCGAGAGCACGTCCACCCGCTCCAGCACCGGGATGACGATGGCCCCGCCGCCCTTGACGATGCGAAAGCCCCGGCGCAGGCGCTGCTTGGTCACCGGGTCGAACCAGGTGTGGGTTCGCCCGGAGATGATCAGGGCCTGGTTCGGCCCCACCTTCTTGAAGCGGCTGGCCAGGTAGGCCAGAAAGACGATGACGATGACGGCCAAGCCCACGATGATCAGCGCGATCAGCCCTCCGGTCATGGAAGCCTCCTTGTCAGTCTACAAAGCGCACATCGACCTTGGCGATGCCGTTGACGATGTCGAGCACCGTGACCTTGGTGCCTGCGGGAATGCCCGATCCATCGAGCGATCGGGCCGGCGAACTGCAGCGCGACCCGCGGACCTCGTAGACGATCTCGCCCAGCCCGCCCTCGGGGATCGGCGTGACGACGCGGGCCGTGACATTGCGGATATCGTGCCAGGTAGCGGCGCTGCTGGCGCCGGCCTGGCGCATGAGAAAGAGATACAGGAAGTAGATGCCCGCACCCAGGGCCAGGCCGGCCGGGACGGCCACCAGGATGCTGAGGAAGGTCCCCAGCCCCCACAGGCGCGTCCCCAGGATGCCGAACCCGCCCAGGCCGCCCAGGAAGGTGGCTACGACCAGGGGGTTCCACGGCAACAGGTGCACCGGCTGTCCGTGCGCATCGGCGTCGATATCCAAGCCGTGGCCGGCCGCCTCGCCGTGCCCGACGTCGCCGTGGCCCAGGTCGGCGCCGTGGCCCAGGTCGGCGCCGTGGCCCAGGTCGGCGCCGTGGCCCAGGTCCACGCCGTGACCCAGGTCGGCGGCGTGGCCCAGGTCACCGGCGTGCTCCACCCCGTGGCCCCCGTGCAGGCCGAAGACGGCCAGAAAGAGGGCATAGAGCAGCCCGACAAAGAAAAAGGCCAGGTAGATCCACTCCAATGTGGTCAGGCTATTGATCAAGTCGGCCATTGCAGCCTCCGATGGGCGGTCCCAGGCCGGCTGGGCTGGCTCTCGCGGTGCGCCAGAGGGCCGACGACCCGCTGGCATGGCGGCCGGGCGACAAGCGCGCCCCATGTTGGGTACGAGATCACCGGGGAGAAGTTGCAGCGGATTCCCAGGGACAGAGGCCGCCTCTGGGTCTAGTTGGTCCCCACCTCCTGCAGCACCACGCCCGTCTCCTCCGGTGGGTTGAGGGTGTTTCCTTCATCCCGGCGGAAGATGACCTGCGCGTCCACAACGTCCACGACGATGGTGTCGCCGACGTGGAACTGCCCGCGTAGGAGTGCTTCAGCCAGGGGATCCTCCACCAGGTTGGTGATCACGCGCTTGAGCGGGCGGGCTCCGAAAGCGCTGTCATAGCCCCGCTGGGCCAGCAGATCGAGCGCCGCCGCCGTGACGTGCAGGGCGTAGCCTCCCTCGCGCAGCTGCCCCTCCACCCGGCGCAGCTGTAGTTGGGCAATCTCGCGGATGTGCTCGGTATTGAGGGCGTGGAAGACGACCACGGCATCCACCCGGTTGAGGAACTCGGGGCGGAAGAGGTTGCGCATCTCGGTCAGGACCTTGTCCTTCATGGCTTCGTACTCGCGCAGCGCTGCGGCCTGCTGGTCCCCGCGCGAGCCAAAGCCCCACGAAGAGCCGCGGATGATCTGCTCGGCGGCCACGTTGGACGTCATCACCAGGACGACGTTGCGGAAATCCACCTTGCGCCCGCGGGCGTCGGTCAGACAGCCATCCTCCATGAGCTGCAGGAGCATGTTGAAGACGTCGGGGTGGGCCTTCTCGATCTCGTCCAGGAGGACGACGCTGTAGGGGCGGTTGCGCACCATGTCGGTCAGTTGGCCGCCCTCGCCGTAGCCGATGTACCCGGGCGGGGCACCGACCAGGCGGGCGGTGGTATGCCGCTCCATGAACTCGGACATGTCGATCTTGATCAGGGCATCCTCGCTGCCAAAGAGGAACTCGGCCAGGGCGCGGGCCAGCTCGCTCTTGCCCACCCCGGTGGGGCCGAGGAAGATGAAGGAGCCGATAGGCCGGCGAGGGTCCTTGAGGCCGGCGCGGGCGCGCCGGATGGCCCGCGAGACGGACTGGATGGCTTCGTGCTGGCCGACGATGCGTTTGTGGAGCTCGTCCTCCATCCCCATCAGGCGGGCCGACTCCTCCTCGGCCAGGCGCGTCATGGGGATGCCGGTCCACATCGCCGCAACCTCGGCGATGTCGTCGGCGCTGACGGTGGGGCCGTCCTCCTGCAGCTGGCCCTGGCGCAGCTCCTCGACCCGCGCCGCAGCGCGGTTCTCTTCCTCCCGCAGGGCGATAGCCTTTTCAAAGTCCTGCTGCTCCACCGCTGCTTCCTTGCGCTGGCGGATACTGGCCAACTCCTCGGCGGCCTGGCGCAGCGGCGAGGAGGCGATGGAGCGGTACATGCGCACACGGGCGGCGGCCTCGTCCATCAGGTCGATGGCCTTGTCCGGCAAGTGGCGGTCGCTGATATAGCGAGCCGAGAGGTGCGCCGCGGCGATCAAGGCGGCGTCGCTGATCTTGACGTGATGGAACTCCTCATAGCGGGAGACGATGCCGCGCAGGATGCGGACGGTCTCCTCCACGGCCGGCTCGTCCACATAGACAGGCTGAAAGCGCCGCTCCAGGGCCGCGTCGCGTTCGATGTGCTTACGATAGTCGTCCAGGGTGGTGGCGCCGATGCACTGGATCTGCCCCCGCGAGAGGGCCGGCTTGAGGATGTTGGCCGCGTCCAGGCTGCCCTCGGCCCCGCCGGCCCCGATGATCGTGTGCAGCTCGTCGATGAACAGGATGCTGCCGGTCTCGCGGACCTCGTCCACGACCCGCTTCAGCCGCTCCTCGAACTGGCCGCGGTACTTGGTGCCGGCCACCACCGCGCCCATATCCAGTGCCAGCAGGCGCTTGTTCAGGAGCGCGTCGGGGACCTTTCCATGGACGATGCGCTGGGCCAGCCCTTCGACAATGGCCGTCTTGCCCACGCCGGGGTCGCCGATCAGGGCGGGGTTGTTCTTGGTGCGGCGCGAGAGGATCTGGATCACCCGCTCGATCTCGGTGCTCCGGCCGATGACCGGGTCCAGGCGGTTGGCGCGGGCGGCCTCGGTCAGGTCCAGTCCCAGGGCATCGATGTAGGGGGTCTTGCTCTGCCGGGTCGAGGAGGCGGCCACGGGGGCGGGGATCTCCTGCAGCACCTGGATCAGGCGCTCCCGCATCTTGTCCAGGCTGACGCCGACATTGTCCAGCACACTGCTGGCAACGTTGTCCCGGCTACGCAGCAGACCCAGCAGCAGGTGCTCGGTGCCGATGTAGCTGTGGCTCAGCCGACGGGCCTCGTCGACGGCGTATTCCAGCGCCTTCTTGGCCTGGGCGGTCAGCTCGCGCTCCCGCGGGGCAGCGCGCTCGGCCCGCCCGACGATGTACTCGATGGCCCGGCGCACCCGCTCTGTGTCCACGGAGAACTCGGCCAGTACCCGCGCCGCAGTGCCCTCTCCCTCCCGCAGCAATCCCAGCAGGATGTGCTCGGTGCCGATGTAGCGATGATTAAAGGCCTCGGCCTCTTCCTGGGCCAGGCTCAGCACCCTCCGGGCGCGCTCGGTGAAACGTTCGAATGGACTGGGCATTGGAATCTCCTGCCAACACGAGACGGGAGGCCGCTGCAGTCCGCCGCATACCTGCAGGTGCAAGAACCGCTTCTCCTGCCACCTCCGGCGGGCCGGGTCCTCCAGCCGCGGTCAGCTCCGATACATCGCAGGGGCTACCCCGTACCCCGCAGGCTTCTCTTCCTCGGCGCCTCCCTCATTCGCCGGCAGCGCCTCTGTACCATCCTCGTGCTGGGCTCGCCGCAGGCTCAGGCCGATGCGGCGGTGCACCGGATCGATGCGGATCACCCGCAGCGTCACCATGTCGCCCTCTGCGACGACGTCCCGTGCATGGGCAATCGGGGTATCGGAGAGCTCGGAAAGGTGGACCAGCCCCTCTATGCCCTCCTCCAGACGCACAAAGGCGCCGAACGTAGCCAGTTGCGTGACCTCGCCCTGGATTAGCTGCCCCAAGTGGTAGCGCTCGGCGACTGTGTTCCAGGGCTCTGGCTGCGTCCGGCGCAGGCTCAAGGCAATGCGCTTGCGCTCGCGATCGATTCCCAGGACATAGACGTCCACTTCCTGGCCTACCCGGATCACCTCGTGCGGATGCCCCACACGCCCCCAGGAGAGTTCGGACAGGTGGATCAGGCCGTCGGCGCCACCCAGGTCGACAAAGACGCCAAAGTTGCAGATGCTGCTGACCGTCCCCCTGTAGGTCTTGCCGACCTGCAGGGAGAGCAGCAGCTCATCCTTGCGGCTCTCGCGGTACCCTTGCAGTGCCTGGCGTTGGGACATGATCAGCCGGTTGCGGCGCCGATTGATCTCGATCACCTTGAGCGGAACCGTCTTGCCGACCATCACGGCCAGGTTGTCCTGGCGGTCGGGCCGACCGGCCGCGTTGAGCCCGACGACCTGGGAGGCAGGAACAAAACCGCGCACGCCGCGCAGGTTCACCAGCAGACCGCCCTTGTTGAAGCCGTCGATCTCCGCCTCCACGATGGTCCCCTCGGCGTACACCTGCTCCAGCCAGCGCCAGCTCTTCTCCAGGCGCGCTCGGTCGATGGAGAGCGCTGCCCGGCCATCGTCGTCCTCGGGTCTGAGGACAAAGACATAGAGGGGGTCACCGACCTGGAGTCCCTCCAGCTCGCCTGCCTGCCGGGCTTTGACGAACTCGCGGCTGGAGACGACCCCCTCGGACTTGGCGCCGATGTCGACGAGGATCTCCTCGTCGTCGATCTGCATGACGACGCCCTCGACAACGTCCCCATAGTCCGCAACGCAGTAGGAATGGCTGGGGTCGTCGAGCAGGCTCAGCCAACCCGCCATCTCGTCGGCCGGCTGGGCGGCGGGCAGCCTGTCCGCCGCCGGCAGCGGGAGTGCAGGGTCGTGCAGGGCAGGCTCTGCCGGGCTGGCTTCGGCAACGGGGGCAAGGTCTTCTTCCATGCCTGTTCCTCGCTGCGGTACTGCGGTACGCGCTGCTCTCTTTCGGGTCCTGGGCGGAACCGGGCCTCCAGACAGGCTCCGGGCAAAACCCGCCATCCAGCAACGGGGACCTACCATGTGGGGGAAGGCCCCCATTGGTCCATTATACGGGATTTCAGGGCAAAACGCAAATGAAAGAGATGCCGGACACGGCCGTACCAAAGTCGCCGGCCTTGACCGGCAAGTGCCCGGCTCCGGCAACGGCCCGACGCCGCACATCCAGGGACACGGCAATGGTACGGCCATGCCGCACTGTACGCCGGCCGGGCACTTGCCATCCGCTGTGCATCGGCGCGACCTTGATAGCGCCGTGGACGCCGGACTTCGCGACTTGCGGCTCCACCGGGATTCGGGTATAATGCGGCCGGCCTTTGGATCGGCGTCTCGGGAGGAGGTGTCCGGTGGAAGTACAGGACAAGAAGCAGATCATGTCGGCCGAGGAGATCCGGCGGGTGCTCATGCGCATGGCCCACGAGATCATCGAGCGCAACGCCGGGGCGCGGGAGACGGCGCTGGTGGGCATCCGCGCCCGCGGCGTGCCCCTGGCACAGCGCCTGGCCAAGGCGATCTCCGAGATCGAGGGTCAGGAGGTGCCCGTGGGGGCCCTGGACATAACCCTCTACCGGGACGACGTCGCCATTCGCCAGGACCGCCCCATCGTGCGCAGCACCCAGATCCCCTTTCCCGTGGACGGCCTGACGATCGTCCTGGTGGACGACGTGCTCTACACCGGGCGCACTGTGCGCGCCGCACTGGACGCTCTGATGGACCTGGGCCGGCCCCGGCGCATCCAACTGGCCGCCCTGGTGGACCGCGGCCACCGCGAAGTGCCCATCCGGGCCGACTTTGTCGGCAAGAACGTGCCCACCTCCCGGCACGAAGAGGTCGTCGTCCGGCTGCTGGAGATGGACGGCCAGGACGAGGTAGTCATCGCCACAAGGAGCCATCCATGAACGCAGGCCAGCCCCCGCACAGCACGCGCCGGCACGTCCTGGACCTGGACGACTTCACCCCAGACGAGTTCGAGGAGGTCTTTAGCCAGACCGATGCCATGGCCGAGATCCTCTCGCGCCCAATCGCCCAGGTGCCGACACTGCGCGGCGTCGCCGTGGTGAATGCCTTTTACGAGACGAGCACGCGCACGCGCATCTCCTTCGAGCAGGCGGCCAAGGCCCTGTCGGCCAATGTGATCAACTTTACCGCCCAGACCAGCGCCGTCGTCAAGGGTGAGTCGCTCGTGGATACGGTGCGCACCCTGGAGGCGCTCGGCTGCGACATCGTGGTGATGCGCCACGCGATGTCCGGGGCCCCTTACCTGGTGGCGCGGCACTTTCACGGGCCGGTGCTCAATGCCGGCGACGGCCAGCATGCCCACCCTACCCAGGGGCTGCTGGACATTTACACGATGCGCCGCCACCTCGGGCAGATCCAGGGGCTCAAGGTCGTCATCATCGGCGATATCGTACACAGCCGGGTGGCCCGCTCCAACCTCTGGGGGTTGACCAAGCTGGGCGCCCACGTGATCCTGTGCGGGCCACCGACGTTGGTCGGGCCGGCCGCCTACTGGCAGGCCGTCTTCCCCCGTGTGACCGTCTCTTACCGCCTGGAAGAGGCTATCGCCGGAGCCGATGTGGTGATGATGCTGCGCCTGCAGAAAGAGAGGCAGGAGGGCGGCCTGCTGCCGACGTTGCGCGAGTACACCCGCACCTTTGGCATGACCATGGAGCGTCTGGCCAAGGCCGCGCCGCACGCCCTGGTGATGCACCCGGGGCCGATGAACGAAGGGGTGGAGATCGACTCGGACGTAGCGGTCTGCGCCCAGTCCGTCATCGAGGAGCAGGTCACGAACGGCGTGGCCATCCGCATGGCGCTGCTGTACATGCTGGCCGGGCAGCGCGCAGCAGTGTGAAAGGCGTCCT
Organism: uncultured Chloroflexia bacterium; assembly: GCA_964613665.1. Taxonomy (GTDB): domain Bacteria; phylum Chloroflexota; class Chloroflexia; order DTKN01; family DTKN01; genus CAZQFV01. The sequence continues at coordinate 58,810 of CAZTIG010000012.1, read as the reverse complement.
GCCAACGCACCTCGCCGTGGCCACCACCACTTCAGGAGGATAGACCGATGCGCCTGCTGATCAAGGATGGTTCCGTCCTCGACCCCACGCAGAACCTGGGCTCGGTTGCCGATATCCTGGTCGTGGACGGCAAGATCGCCGAGATCACCACCAGCCTGACGTCGACGACGATCGACCCGCGGATTCCCGGCACCCAGGTCATCGACGCGGCCGGCTGCATCGTCGCTCCGGGGTTCATCGACATGCACTGCCATCTGCGCCAGCCGGGGGACGAGGACAAGGAGACCATCGCCAGCGGCACGCGGGCGGCAGCCCGGGGTGGCTTTGGCGTTGTCTGCGCTATGCCCAACACGACCCCTCCCCCGGACACGGCGGCCGGTATCTACCAGTTGCAGCAGCTGTCCGCCCAGCAGGGGGTGGTGCGCGTCATGCCGGTGGGAGCCATCACCAAGGGCCGCGCCGGCAAGGAGCTGGCCGAGCTGGCCGAGCTGAAGGCGGCCGGCGCGGTAGCCTGTTCCGACGACGGCGACCCCGTGGCGGATGGCCGGCTGATGCGCCACGCCCTGCTCTACAGCACCATGCTGGACCTGCCCCTGCTGGCCCACTGCGAGGAGCGCGACCTCTCCAGGAACGCCGACATGCACGAGGGTCCGGTCTCCACCCTGCTGGGGCTGCGCGGCTACCCCGCCGCGGCCGAGGTAGCGGCAGTGGCCCGCGAGATCGCCCTGGCCGAGCTCACCGGCGGGCACGTGCACATCTGCCACGTCAGCACTGCAGGAGCAGTCGACCTGATCCGCCAGGCCAAGGCGCGCGGCGTGCGCGTCACGGCGGAGACGACGCCCCATCACCTGACCTTGACCGATCTGTGGGTTGCCGGCTCGCTGGGGGCGGATCTGGCACTGGCCGGCCACGAGCCGCTGCTGGCCGTGCCGCCCGACCTGCCGCCCTACCACACCCACACCAAGGTCAACCCGCCGCTGCGCACCCGTTCCGACCTGGAAGCGCTCTGGTCGGGCCTGCGCGACGGGACGATCGACGCCATCGCCACCGACCACGCCCCCCATACCTGGGTGGACAAGGAGTGCGAGTACGCCGTCGCCAGCTCGGGCATCTCCGGGCTGGAGACGGCCCTGCCGCTCCTGCTGTTGCTCTCGTACCAGAATACGGTCGACCTGTCCACGCTGGTCGGTGCGCTGACCGCCGCCCCGGCGCGTATCCTGGGGCTGCCCTACGGCACGCTGCAGGTAGGTCGGCCGGCCGACATCACCATCTTCGACCCCGAGGAGGAGTGGAAGGTGGACCCGGCGGAACTGGCCTCCAAGGGCAAGAACACCCCCCTGGCCGGACTGAAGCTGCGCGGGAGGGTGCGCTGGACTCTGCTGGAGGGGCAGCCGGTCTGGGGACCACCGCCGATCCCGGGGGACCGCTACCAGCCGCGCGCGCACCCCTCGCGTATCGACGGACTGCTCCAGACGGGGCCGCTGCGTCCTCCGGACTGATCGGTCCGACGATGAACCCCGGGCCCGTGTGCCCCTGGTGGGGAGGCGATCTGGACATGGCTGTCAGCAAGTGCCGCGGAAGGTCCTCTGCCGCGATGGCCGTGCTCCTGTTCGCCCTGCTGGCAGCCTGTTCTCCGCCGGCCCAGGGAACGACAGGCCCCACCTCCCCTGCACCGATCGCCACCGCGCCGCCCACTGCCGTTCCTCCCACCGCGACCCGCACCCGTCCCACCATCACCCCCATCCCCACGGCCGGCCCCTACGCCGAGCTGCTGGCCCTGTTCGACTATGACCGGGCCGCGCCGCTGAACGTCAGCACAGCGGCCACGGAGCAGCGCGGCGGCGTCACGGTCGGCGACATCGCCTTCACCAACCCCTACGGCGAAGAGGTCACGGCGTACCTTGTGCGGCCGGCCGGGGAAGGCCCCCACCCGGCGGTCCTGTACGTGCACTGGTACGGGTTTCCCGATGGCAACCGCGACGAGTTCCTGGATGAGGCAGTCGCGCTGGCGCAGGAGGGTGCGGTGGCCCTGCTGGTGGACGACCGCTTCTCCTCGCACCACTTCCGCGGCAAGTGGAGCGGGTCCGACGCCGCAAGCGATCTGCAGATCGTCATCCGCCAGGTGGTCGAGCTGCGCCGGGCACTGGACCTGCTCGTGGCCCAGCAAGGGGTCGACGTGCAGCGCATCGCCTACGTCGGGCACGACTTCGGAGCGCTGTACGGAGCGGTGCTGGCCGGCGTCGAGCCGCGCATCCGGACCTTGGTGCTGATGACGCCCGTGCCCGAATTCTCCGACTGGTTCCTGATCGGGACGCCGCTGCCGCCGGCTCAGCGGGACGACTACCGTGCCGCCTTGCTGCCGGTGGCCCCGGCGCAGTACGTGGGGCACGCCGCCCCGGCCTCCCTCTTCTTCCAGTTCGCCCGGGCCGACGGCTCCGTCTCCCCGGCGCAGGCCGGCAACCTGTACAGCGCGGCCGGTCAGCCCGCGCGCGTGGAGTGGTACGAGGGTGGGCATGCCCTCCAGCAGAACGCCGATGCCACCCGCGACCGGCTGCAGTGGCTACGCCAGGAGCTGGGGCTGGCCGCGGATGGAGGGCCATAGGGGTCGATCCTTCCGTGGAGACACTGCTGCAGGCCACCTCTTCGTTCGACGACTTCCCCCTCAAGCTGGGCCTCTTTCTGGCCGGCCTGGTCGTCCTGTTGGTCCTGCTGGCCCTGGTGGCGCGCTGGTGGGGACGTCTCTATCAGGAGCGAGCGGAAGACCAGGCCGGCATGGCCCGCCGCGTGCTCAAGAACAGCCTCACCCCGACCGTCGCCAACGTGATCAACAAGGCCATGGACATGGCCTTTTTCGCCGTCATCGCCCACTACCTGGGAGCTGCCGTGAAGGGGCGCTACGACCTGGTCGCCCTCATCGTCGGCGGTTACCTGGTCACGGTCACCGACTTTGGGTTGGGACTCTTGACCACGCGCGAGGTGGCGCGCGAACCGGCCGCCGCCAACCGCTACCTCAGCAACACGACCCTGTTTCGCTGGGCCTTGTCGGTCTTTTCCCTGCCCGCCGTGGCCGTGATCATCCATGTCTACGGCCTGGGGCCCGACCCCCTTCACCCAGAGGCCCAGGCGGCGCTTTGGCTGCTCACGGCCAGCCTCTTCCCGGCCGGCCTGGCGGCGGCGATCAGCTCCCTCTTCAACGCCCGGGAGCGTATGGAGGTCCCAGCCTTTGCCTCCCTGCTCACCAACGTGCTGAAGGTGCTCACCGGGGTCGGGGCACTGGTGGCCGGCTGGGGCGTCGTCGGGCTGGCGGCTGCGGCCTTGCTGGTGACCGCGGTCAATGCGCTCCTCTTTGTCCACCTGCAGCACCGCCTCCTCTTCCGCCCACGGCCGGAGCTGGACTTGTGCCTGTGGCGCTGGATGACCCCGGTCGCGCTGCCCCTGATGCTGAACAACCTGCTGCTGCTGGTCTTTTTCCGCTTCGACATGCTGATCCTGAAGCCCTATGGCGGGGACTATGCCGTCGGTATCTACGGGGCGGCCTATCCCCTGATCAATGCCACCACGATCATCCCCGCTGCCCTAGCGATGGCCCTGCTGCCCCTCTTTTCGCGCTACGCCGTGGAGGCCCGCGCCAAACTGGAGAGCACGTACCACCTGGCCATGAAGGTTCTGCTGCTGGTGGCCTTGCCGGGGGCGATGGTCACCTGTGTCCTGGCACGGGAGATCATCCTGCTCCTGGCGGGAACGGGCTTCTTGCCCGGGTCGGCGATTGCCCTGGCCATCCTGATCTGGTTCTTGCCGCTGAGCTACGTCAACGGCATCACCCAGTACGTCCTGATCGCCGTCAACCGCCAGCGGACGATCACCGTGGCCTTCCTGATCGCCGCCATCTTCAACGTCGGCGCCAACCTGTTGGCTATCCCGCTCTATGGCCCCTACGGTTACATCCCGGCCAGCGCGATCACCATCCTGACCGAGGCAGTGCTCTTTGTCCCCTTCTGGTTCGTCGTCCGGCGGGAGGTAGGCCGGCTGCCCCTGCTGGGGCTGGCCTGGCGACCGGCGCTGGCGACGGCCGTCATGGGCGTGCCAATGGTCTGGCTGCACATGCAGGGCTACTGGGCCGCGGCGCTGGCGGTCGGCCCGGTCCTCTACGCAGCGATGATCTGGCTATTGCGCACCTTTACGCCCGATGAGCGCGCGGTGCTGCGCAGGCTGTGGCCGGGGAGGAAGCACAAGGGGACGGGGTGAGGGAGTGAAAGGATGCAGGATGTGCAGGATGCAGGAAGGGGAGGTGGCGCCGGGGGCCAGGGCGGGGGCTGCGAGCCCGGGCTAGTGTCCCTGGGCTGCCTGGACCAGCGCCTGGAAGAGGGCCAGGTGCTCCGGGCGGTCGGCCAGCCGCTCGGGGTGCCACTGGACGGCCAGGAGGAAGCGCTCGTCCGGCATCTCGATGGCCTCGATCACCCCGTCGGGAGCCCAGGCCACGGCCCGCAGGCCGCGGCCCAGCCGGCCGAGGGCCTGGTGGTGGGAAGAGTTGACCTCTAGCTCCGTACGACCCAGGATGCCCGCCAGCCGTGACCCCGGCGCGACCAGCGCCGGGTGAAAAGTCTCCCGCGGCGCATGCGCGACCGCCCCCGGTACCTGCTCGGGGATGTGCTGGATCAGGTCGCCGCCCAGGGCAACGTTCAGCAGTTGACAGCCCATGCAGATGCCCAGGATGGGCAGTGTGCCGCCCAGGGCTTGCTGCACCAACAGGCCGTCGGTTTGCAGGCGGCGGCGGTCGGCCAGGTGGGTGCGCGGATGTTTCCTCTGCCCGTACCACCGCGGCGGCAGGTCAGAGCCGCCGGTGAGGACCAGCCCGTCCAGACGGGCCAGGACAGCGGCGAGGGCGTCGTCGTCTATGGTGGGGGGGATGACCAGGGGCACGCCCCCGGCGCGCGCCACGGCCCGGACGTACGTCAACATCACCGTGGCCGCCTCTCCCCAGCGGGGGATCCGCTGGACGTCGCCGTTCAAACCGATGAGCGGGAGACTGGCCATCGCGACTCCTCGTTCCACCGCGCGGAGCCTACCTAGGAGGGTGCTGAAAAAAAACCAGCAGACATCGGGGTAGCATGCAACAGCCGGCGGCAGAACTCCAGGTACCCTTCGGCCGAGCGCTCCAGGGAGTGGTTGGCCTCGGCATAGCGCCGGGCGTTTTCCCCCAGCTGCTGGCGCAAGCCCTCGTCCTGCACCAAGCGGCGCAGGTAATAGAGCAGCATCGGCCCCTCGGCCGGCCCCGGGTCCACCTTCAGGCAGACATCGTCCGGCCACTCGGCGAACTGGTGCAGGTTGGAGACAATCACCGCCTTGCCGCTCCCCAGAAGGCGCACCAGCGCCCCCGATGTCTCTCCTGCCGAGGGATAGCGCAGGTTGACGGCGATGTCGCAGGCGGCGATGTAGCGGTAAAAGTGCTCCAGGTCCACGTAGCCGGTCACAACCACCTCGTCCTGCACCCCCAGGGAGAACAGCATGTCGGCCAGGTCCAGGCCAGATTCAGGCTCTCCTACCAGGAAGCAGCGCACCTGGGGGTACTCCTGGCGCAGGTGGCCATAAGCCTCCAACATGCTCTCCACTCGCTTCTGCCGGGAGACGAAGCCGAAGGAAGCCAGGACGATCTCGCCAGGGGCGATCCCCAGTTCCCGGCGGAATTGTTCCCGCGGGCAGGAGGGGATCGAGGCCAGGTGGTGCGGCACGATGCCGACCGGCAGGCCGGCATGGTCACGACCGATCCTCTCAGCGGACCAGTTGCTGTGCACGATCACTCCCCGGCTGCGATCCAGCAGGACCCGGTTGAGAGGATCGAGGAACTGCTCCCGTTCGCTGAACACGCCGTGGACGCGCCGTATGGCCATGGCCGCCCCCCGCCGGCCGCGCTCATAGGCCAGGTGCCAGATATAGCCAACGGTATCGCCCGCTTGGATGGTGCACCGGGCGACCATGTGGTGCAGGACATAGTCGTGCAGCACGACGACGCCTGGCAGGCGCAGGGCCAGGTCGTAGATGCCCGTGTGGAGATAGTTGTTGCCCAGGTGGTAGACGATCAGGTCGATCGTATCGGCCTGGTCGGGCAGCGCCGCCAGCGGATAGCAGGGCACGCCCGAAAGAGGAATCTCCGCCCAGGGCTCCGGGGCAAAGAGAGAGACCTCCGCACCCGCCAACAGCGCCGGCAGAAGCTCGGCGCTATAGTCGGCAATGCCGCTGCGGGCCGGTGGAAGGGGAGAGACCCAGGCCAGGTGCATCCGATTCCTCTCACGGGCGCTGGCGGAGGCGCCGGACCTCTTCCTCGAGTTCCTCCAGGCGCGCTTCGAGTGAGAGCAGCCTCTCGTCCAGGCGGGCGAAGAGATCGTCGGCGCGGTCGATCTGCTCGCCAGTCAGGAGCCGCTGGGCCTGGTGCAACTGCTGGAGCAGCCGCGACGACTCGGCGTTGAAAGCCACCTGGTTCTGCAGCAGGAACCGGGCCAGGCGCATGCCCAGGCGGGCCAGCAGGGGGCCCACGACGGGAATGCGCGTGAGCAGCGGCTGGTTGTGGACGGCCCAGGCTTCGTTCAGCGCCGCCAGGCGCTGCTCCAACAGGGACAAACGCGACAGGTCCGTCATTTCTACCGCCGCGGCCTGTCGCCCGGCCTCCTGGCGGGCGGCCTCGGCGGCGGCTCGCCGGGCCTCCTCGCGCAGTCGGCGCCATGTCTCGTTGGAAAGGCGTTCATCCATGCCGGACTCGCTTTCCATCTGTCGGGGGTTCCGCCTGGCCCTCGCCAGCAGCCAAGACGACGCCCCGGCGCGATCCCACGCCCGTGGATCGTCACGCCCGCAGGTTGACCGGCTGCTCCCGGCTGAAAGTGGCCAGGCGCAGGGATTATACCATACCCGCGGGGCACTGGCAAACTCCTGGGGGCACAGATAGACTTGCGTCGGCCGGGTACACTGGCCGACGCAAGTCAGATGCTCGGAGAAGCTGAGCGGCTACTTCTTCTCTTCTTCCTTGGACAAGAAGCGTGTGACCGTGGTGCCACAGACCGGGCAGACACCTTTGGCCATGGGGCGGCCCTTGCCGGTCTTGACCACCTTGGCGCCCTTGACCTTGCGCTTGGCACGGCACTTGACGCAGTACCCTTCGAAGTCCATGGAGACCTCCTTGTTGTTGGGGCTGAACCCATCCCGGATTGCTATCGCCGATGACGATGGCGCTATCATAGCATAGAATCGAGGGCAGGTCAAGAGGCATTCGCCTACCACGGCGATATCAAGGTCGCGCCGATGCACAGCGGATGGCAAGTGCCCGGCCGGCGTACAGCGCGGCATGGCCGTACCATTGCCGTGTCCCTGGATGTGCGGCGTCGTGCCGTTGCCTGAGCCGGGCACTTGCCGGTCAAGGCCGGCGACTTTGGTACGGCCGTGTTCGCCTACAGGCCTCTGCGGGCCGGGTTCTGCCAGATCGCCTCCCAGGCGTCGCCCAGGATGTTCCCCAGCACCACGTTGCAGCCCTGCGCCGGGAGAACATCGCCGTCCGGCTCGAGGTACAGGTACGGGCGCGTGACCTGCTGGGTGGCCAGGTCGGCCTCCAGTTCGATCGGGTTGGCGTGCGAGTAGGGGGCGGCCAGGTTCCAGATCACGGCCATGTCGCGCGCCTGGGCTGCCTCCTGGGCTGCGGACAGCGCCGCCTGCAGCGGCGCGCGCTGCTCCTCGTCGGCGGACGCTAGCGGGCTGCTCAACGCCACCGCGCGCACGCCCAGGTTGCCCAGATAATCGACCGTCTCCACGGCCGTGGCGGCGTTCTCCGGGGTGATCACCAGGTGCACGACGACGTAGAGGTCGGCGGAGATGGCGTTACGCAGGCCGGCCACAGCCTGCTCCCACCAGCCCGCCTGCCCGACCAGGCGGTCGTGCACCTCGGGCAGGTGCGAGGCCATGGTGACCTGCAGGTGGTCCAGCCCGGCCCGCAGGAGTGCGTCCAGGTAGGCGGCGTCGCGCAGGCGGCGGCCATCGCTGAGCACGCCGCTGACCATGCCGAGACCCTCGGCGTGGCGCACGAGGTCGACCAGGTCGTCGCGCAGGGTCGGTTCGCCCCCGGTGAAGCAAACGTGGGGCACGCCCACCTGCCAGAGGCGGTTCAGCACCTCTCGCCACTCGGCTGCGGTCAGCTCGCGCTCCACCCGGCGGCGGGCCTCCCCTTGGAGCGTACCGCTTTCGTCCAGGCGATAGGTCAGGGCGATGTCGACGCGGTAGGGCGCCGAGGTCTCCACGGAGAACGGCTCCACACGCGCGTCCAGGTAGGCATCCGGGGCCACGTCGACGGCGGTGGCGAGGGTCATGATCTGCTCCTGCAGGCGGCGGTAGTCGGCGCGGGCCTGCGCCGCCCCCACGCGGTAGCGCCGCGTGATCGCACGCACGGCATCATCCTCCGCCAGCCCCTGGATGAGCAGGCGGGCATACTCCGCGGCGGTCTGGTTGAGGTGTAGCACGGTAGCGGCGTTGACGACGAGCAGTCCCCGCCCGTCCTTCTCGATGCGCAGGTGCAGGCGGTACTGGTCGGCCGCATCCGGCGGCGTCTGGTAGTGCAGCATCTCCTGAGCCAGGGGGCGATAGGGGGTGAACCAGGAACGGATCATTTCCAACAGGGTCATGGCATCGCCTCCTTGTCGTGCTCCAGATACAGCGGGCATCCCCCGCCGCAGAGGTGCAACTCCGGGCACTCCCGACATTTCTCCGGCACATAGCGGCGCTCGCGCAGGGCGCGCGCCAGGTCGTGGTTCCAGATGGCCTCCCAGGGGTCGTGCAGGATGTCCCCCAGGGGCCGGTAGTAGCTCTGGCAGGGGATGACCGCGCCGTCGGGCTCGACGCACATGTTATACAGCGCCGCCGTGCAGGCCTTGACGCCCAGTTCCAGCTGCAGCGGGGAAAGGGCGCAGTACTGGGTCGGGGTGTACCAGATCAGGCGGAGGTTCCTCCGCGCGGCAGCCTCCCGTACCTGCTCCAGGATCGGCACCAGCTCCCCTTCGCGGAAGCCCGTGCCCACACGGGCGCCCCGGCCGGCGTAGATCAGGCTGTTGCAGGCAAAGGTAGGCACGCCCAGGTCGGCGATGAAGGCGACCGTGTCGACGATGCCGGCGACGTTCTCGCGCGTCAGGGTGGTGTTGGTGGTGGTGTAGAGCCCGGCGGCCAGGGCGTTGCGCACACCCCGGACCGTCTCCTGCCAGGCGCCCGGCGCCGCGACCATGCCGTCGTGCACCGCCGCATCGTGCGATTCGACGGTGATCTGGACGTGGTCCAGGCCGGCCGCAGCCAGCTCCTGCACGTAGGCGGCGTCGGCCAGGCGGCGGCCGTTGGTGAGCAGGCCGGCCACCATGCCCAGCCCCTGGGCATGCGCCACCAGCGCGGCCAGGTCCGGCCGCAGCGTGGCCTCGCCCCCCGTGAAGCAGACGTGGGGGACGCCCGCCGCCCATACCCGCTGCAGCACTGCCTGCCAGCCGGCCGTGTCCAGCTCGGGGTGGTCGGCGGAGCGAGCCACGTAGCAGTGCGGGCAGCTGTTCTGGCAGCGGTAGGTCAGGGCCAGGTCCATGCGGTAGGGGGCGCTCAACGGCACGGAGAAGGGGTCCACCCGCTCCAGCTCCAGCCCGACGATCGGGCAGGTGCCGGGGTCGGGGTGGATGAGCGTCTCGATCTGCTGCCGCACGCGGCGGAAATCGGCCCGCGCCGTGGCCTCGTCCACGCGGTAGCGCTGGCGCACGCGGCGCACGGCCTCGTCCTCGGCGACCTCCTCCAGTACCAGACCGGCGTACTCGGCGGCGGTCTGGTTCAGGTGCAGGACGCGGGCGGCGTTGATTACCAGCAGGCCGCGCCCGTCCGCCTCGCGTCGCAGGTGCAGACGCACCCGTCCGCCGTGGCCGTCCCAGCGCTCGTAGGCTGTGAGGCCGGCAGACAGGGACTGCGGGCTATGTATGGCACGGCGCAGCCGGTCGAGGACAGCCATCCGCACTGCTACCTTCCGCCCCCCGCGCAGGCGCAGGCGCAGCCGGCGCAGGCACAGGCGCAGGCACAGGCGCAGCCGCCGCCGGAGCTGCGGCTGCCGCCGCTGTACGTGGTCTTGGGGACCGGGTTGGTCACCTGGGTCACGCTGCCGGTGAAGCCGGTCACGTTGCGTACGATGTTGCCGGCCGTGCCCTGGATCCCGCGCACCATCTTGGCGGCAAAGTCGGATCCCGGCAGAGCCGGCATGCGGATCGGGCCGCCCGCCGGAGCGGCCGCCGGCACCCCGCCCGGCACGGTGCGGCTCCAGGGGCGATAGTGCCCCCACCAGAGCGGCATAAAGACCGGCCCCTCGCGGAAGGTGCGCTCGGTGCGGCCCTGGAAATCGTCGTCCAGCATGGTCCACTCCAGGCCGTCGCTGTAGAGCTGGCCACGCACCTCCGGTGTTGCCCCCCCCTCCACCTGCTGCCAGGCCCGCTTGACGATGTCGCGGTAGTAGGCCACCGTCTCCTTGCGGCTAAAGCCCTTCATCTTGGTGTTGACCTCTTTGACCAGGTTGACGATGCCCGCGCGCAGCTTGGCTTCGTCCAGCGTGCCGCCCTTGACGGCGGCGACAAAGTCCTTTTCGTAGCTGTGCAGCCCCTCGGGCAGCGGTTCGTTGACCTGGAGCTGCAGCGGGTTGTCCTCCAGCACCGTCACCGCCCCCTTCTTGAGCAAACCGAAGAGGGTCATCGTCAGGACCTGGTTCAACGGCGTCTCCAGGACGATGGCCGCCTCCACGGCCGTCAGGCCGCGCTTGATGCCGACCCCCTCGACCTGCATCGACGGGGGCAGGTACTTCATGCGCCGGCCGGACTGGGAACGCCAGCCAATGGCGGTAATCAGGACGATGATGCCGATGACGATGGCCGGCGGGCTGCAGATCACCCCGCCGATCGCGCTCAGGATACCCAGGATCCCGCTCGTGCCCGCCGGGGCCGCCTGGATGGCAGCCGCGTCTACGTACTGGCGGGGGAAGGAGGCGCCAAAGAGGTACTGCTGGTCCGGGCGGGCCGAGGAGTTGGCCCACTCGTAGACGATGCGCCCCTCAGCGTCATGATAGCGCTGCGGCTCGGAGGGCCAGCCAGAAGGACTGGCGTGCCAGCGCGGCTCCTCCGGCTGCACGCCCGGCGGCAGGTGCATACGGACGACGATGCCTGAGGTCCCGTGGGCCGAGCCGCCGGGGAAGTAGGCCGGGGCGAAGGCGGTGCTGGCATACTCGGCATCCTTGTCGTCGGCATAGACCATCTTGCCGACCCGTTCCACTACGACATGCACCGTCCCGGTCTGCCCGGAGCCGATGGTTCCTGTCCCCAGGTGCACGGCAAAGCCGCTGCCTTCGCCCAGGAAGTCGGAGCCGATGGAGGCCGGCCGGCCGCCGATGTCGGCGCTGACGCCGGAAAAGTCGCTGTTGGGCGTGCCCACGTCGACAGCCTCGATCGTATAGCCCGGGTCGGAGGTGAAGGTGAACCAGTACTCCAGCCGCACCGAGCCGTCGGTGTTGACCCAGACGTCCACCTCCATGGAATCCAGGGTGTAGGAATAGTCCTGGGCCTGGCCGGGCGCCGCGCTCACGACAAACAACAGGAGCAGGCCGAGGGCCAGGAGGCAGTACCGCAGCGTACGGCGCATGGCGAATCCTCCTTACCGCAGCAGAGTGCGCAAAAGGGCCGAGGAGACAGAGGCGCGCTCTTGGCGATTCCTCACGCTCTCCGCGTTCTCCGCGCCTCCCTTCACCACTTGGGCTCCTCCACCATCTGGTAGGTCGAGCCGCAGAAGGGACAGGAGACGAATATCGCCCCCTCCTTCACCAGAATGCTGTTCTTGTCCAGCTCGGCCCCGCAGTTCTTGCACTTGAGCTTGGCCATGCCCATGTCCCCGCTCAGGTCGATCTTCTGCACGATCTCCTGCGGCGGCTTGGGACGGGTGGCCAACACCAGGACGATGCCCCCGCCGACCAGGGCCAGGGCGATGACCACCAGGACGACACCCGTGGTCAGCCAGCCGGGATCGCCGTACTCCGGCGAGCCGGACCCCAGGATGTAGAGTACGCCGAAAAAGAGCAGGATCGCCGCGATGACGAACCCGCTGATCGCTCCGATCAGGGCGGCGACCGCCCCACCGCTGCGCGTTCCTTTGGCCATGGCTCGCTCCTTTGGCTGCTCAGCGCGTCCTGCCGAGACCCAAGTGTTGTACGTGCAGGCCGGCGAAATGTTCGCCCGCCCAGTATAGCATCGGCACCGGGGAGCTGTCAAACCAGAAGGGCCGGCGGAATTCCCGCCGGCCCGCAATCCGGCTGGCCCGTTGGCCCGCTGCCTACTCGTAGCGCAACGCGTCGATCGGGTTCAGCCCCGAGGCGCGCATGGCCGGGTAGATGCCGAAGAACAGCCCCACGGCCGCCGAGAAACCGGTGGCCAGGAGGACCGTGTCCAGGGAGAGCGCCACCTGGATCTGCGGCTCGATCCGCGTCACCAGCGTGGCGCCGGCAAAGCCCAGGAGAATCCCCACCAACCCGCCCAAGAGGCTCAGCACCATGGCCTCGATCAGGAACTGCCAGAGGATGTCGCGGCGCTTGGCCCCCACCGCCTTGCGGATGCCGATCTCCCGGGTCCGCTCGGTCACCGAGACGAGCATGATGTTCATGATGCCGATGCCGCCGACCAACAGGGAGATGCCGGCGATGGCCCCCAGGAAGATCGTCAGGATGCCGATGATCGAGCTGGCCACGTCGACGATGTCGTTCTGGGTGACGATGGAAAAGTCATTGTCCTGGTAGGTCAGGCCGTGGCGATCGCGCAGGACGAGGGTGACCTGCTCGATGGCCGCGTCTAGGCTCCGCTGGTCGATGGCGGCGACATTGATCAGTGAAACGACAAAGTCGCCACCGGCCGTGCGCGTGCCAAAGAGGCGCGCCGCCGCCGTCGTCAGGGGCACGTACACGTAGCTGTCCTGGGACATGCCAAAGCCGCCCCCGAACCCGCCGCCGCCTTTGGTCTCCATGATCCCCACCACCCGGAAAGGCACGCCGCGGATCTTGACCGTCTGCCCCAGGGCGAACGCATCGGGAAAGAGGGTGCTGACCACGTCCGATCCCAGCACACAGACCCGGCTGCGGGCGACGACATCTCCCTCCTCGATGAAACGGCCCTCTGCCACCGGGGCGTTGCGCACGAAGGAGTACTCCGGTGTCACCCCGACGATGGTGGCGTTGCCCTCATTGGACCCGTAGACCACCGTGGCGCTGCGCTGGATCGATGGCGCCACTGCAGCCACGTCCGGGGCGACGAGGGGATCGGCCAGGGCCTGGGCATCGCGGTAGGTGAGCGGCTCGATACGCTGCTGTGTGCTGCCAAAGGTGCCGCTAAAGACGATCAGCAGGTTCGAGCCGACGCCCTGGATCTGCTGCTCGACGGTCGTCTGCACGGCCTGGCCCAGAGACAGGAGGGCGATGACCGCGCCCACGCCGATGATGATGCCCAGCATGGTCAGGACAGCACGCAGCTTGTTCGCCGCCAGGGCGCGCAGGGCAATGCGCACACTCTCCACGATGTTCATGGCTCCCCCTTGCGCGCCGTGGCCCGCGCCTGGCGGGGCTGGGCCACCACCTCCTCGCGCACGATGCGCCCATCGTAGAGCTGCACGATGCGCCGGGTGTGCTCGGCGATGGTCCGGTCGTGTGTGACAAAGACGACGGTGATACCCCGCTCCTGGTTCAGCCTCTGGAAGATGGCCATGATCTCCTCCCCCGAGGTGCTGTCCAGGTTGCCGGTGGGCTCGTCGGCCAGGATGATCGCCGGGTCGTTGACCAGGGCCCGGGCGATGGCCACGCGCTGTTGCTGTCCGCCGGAAAGCTCGTTGGGCTTGTGCTGCGTGCGCTCGCCCAGCCCCACCGACTCCAGGGCAGCGCGGGCCATCTTGCGCCGGGCGACCGGACCGACCCCGCTGTAGATCAGCGGCAGCTCGACCTGCTGCTGGGCGGGCGTCCGCGCGAGCAGGTTGAACGTCTGGAAGACAAAACCGATCTTGCGATTGCGCACCTCGGCCAGCTCGTTATCGCGCAGGTCGTCCACCCGCCGGCCGTCCAGCATGTAGCTCCCACTCGTCGGCGTGTCCAGGCAGCCAATAATGTTCATCAGCGTGGACTTGCCCGAGCCCGACGGGCCCATGATGGCCATGATCTCTCCCTGGGTGATCCGCAGGGAGACGCCGCCCAGGGCGTGCACCTCCACGTCGCCCATGCGGTAGACCTTGGTCACGTCCTCGACCTGGATGACGGCACGATCCTCCACCACCCACCTCCCCTACGGTTGTGCTTGCGGGCGAAAGTTGCTCATGTTGGCGCTCGACGGCTGCTGCATGATCTGCTGCAGCGTGTTCTGGACCACGCCGCGAACAAACACCCGCTCCCCCTCCTGCAGGCCGGCCACGATCTGCACCAGCGAGGGGTCCTGCAGGCCCAACTGCACCGGCACCTGCTCCAGCTTGTTTTCCGCGGTCACGCGCTCGACGTAATAGACGCCCGTGGCGGGATCGGCGCGCACGGCCCGCCGTGGCACGATCAGCACGTCGGACGCACGCCGGGTGATGATACTGGCGTTCGCGGTCATGCCCGCCCGTACGCCCGTCTGCTGCCCCCCAAGGACCTGCACGCGCACCCGGTAGGTCACGACCCCGGTGCTGGGGCTGGGCGACAGGGCCACTTCCTTGACCCGCCCGGGCACATCCATGTCCGGCAGGGCGTCGAGGGTAATGCTGACGGGCAGCCCGACCACCACGCGGGAAATGTCCACCTCGTCCACCTCGACGTCGAGTATGTAGGAGGTGGCATCCAGCAGCACCAGGATCGGCGTGGCCGGAGAGACCTGGGTGTGCACATCGGCCAGGACGGTGGCCACGATGCCGGCAAAGGGGGCTTTCAGCGTGGCCTTGTCCAGCTGGGCCTGCGCCGACTCGACGGAGACGCGAGCCTGGTCGACCGAGGCCTGGGCCGCGGCGACGTCCTGCTCGGTGGCCCCGTTGGTCAGCTTGGCCAGATTGGCCGCCGCCGTGGTCACCTGGGACTGGGCCGTGCGAATGGAAGCATCCTGGCGTGCCTGGGCCTGCTCGTAGGCCAGGCGTGCCTGGTCCATGGCCGCCTCGGCGTTCTCCACCGCCCGCCACGCGCTGGCCTCGGCGTCTATGTTCTCCTGGGGCAAGGACTTGCCGATGTCGGCCAGCTTCTTGGCCAGGTCGATATTGTCCCAGTAGATCTGCGAATACCTGGCCTGGGCGTCGCGCAGGTTGTTGGCGGCCTGGATCCAGCTCAGGCGGGCCCGTTCAGTGTCGGCCGCCAGGGTGGCTTGCTGCTGTACCAGGCTGGTCTGGGCCTGGCTGAGGCTGCTGCGGGCAACGGTGACGTCCTCGGGGCGGGCGCCGGCCGTGACCTTGCTGAAGTTGGCCTCGGCGACTCTCAGGCTGGCCTGGGCCTGGGTCAGCTGTAGCTCTAGATCGGTCGTGTCCAGCTGGGCCAGCACCTCGCCGGGATAGACCCGCTCGCCCGTGCGCACATAGATCGCCTGCAGCTTGCCCTGGGTGGCAAAGGCCAGGGAGACCTGGGCCACCGGGGCCAGGTTGCCGCTGGCTTCGACCACCTCGGCAATGTCCCCTCGTTGTGCTGCGACGATGGCTCCGTCGGCCAGAGGGTCTGCAGGGGCCTGGCCAAAGAACAACCGATAGCCGACCACGAGGAGCACCCCCGCCACGATGACCACGGTCAGCAGCGTGCCAAAGACGCGCTTCTTCGTCACCACCCGCAGCACGATCAGGGCGACGACCACCACGACGAAAGCGATGCCACCCCACAATAGCGGCCGCGCCAGGCCCTCGATCATCCTTATCCTCCTCTTGCAGCAAGCAGATTCTTTCTACTATTGATATTTCACGCGCCGAATTATATCACGGCAACGCGGCGTTGTCAAGTGGCAGGGAACACGTTGCGCAGGCAGGCTGTGCGGCGGGGATCAGCGCGGCTCCGCTCTCGCCATCTCCCAGCGGTGCTCCGGTCGGTAGATCCCGAGATCGCGCAGCTGCGAGTATACCGCGAACTCCCAACAACGCTGCCAGTAGTCATAGGGTGTATCGTCGCGGGCGTGTACGGCCACCGCCAACCAGTACTGGCCCGCGATCAGGTGTAGGCGGGGGAAGACGAAGCGCACCGTGCCCACACCTTCCACCTGTCCCAGCGGGATGTCGTCGATGTCGGTATTCGTGCCATAGACCCAGAGCCCATCCTGGCGGTAGATGGCGATGCCAAAGACCGGATCCTTCATCGGGCGGCGAGCCTCGTAGCGCATTTCGATGGTGGCCTCTTCCCCGCTGTGCAGCAGGAAGCACTCCTCGCCGTTCCGATCGAGGAAGCGCACCTCGCGGAAGCGTATCTCACCGGAACCCCAGCGGTCCAGTGGTTCCAGTGGAGGCGAGCTCTCCACCACGCCAGCCGCGTCGGCACAGGCTTCCGCCGGCGCCGCGAGGGGTTCCTCCACCACCCGGGTCCGCCGGCGTCGCTCTGCCAGGGCCTCGGCCTCCTTCTCGTGGATAAAGAGCAGGTACGCGTCCACGACCTGCTCGACCGGCCCGATGGCCTGGACGCGTCCCTGGTGCAGCCACAGCACACGGGTGCAGAGGCTGCGAACGGCATCCATGCTGTGGGAGACAAAGAGGATCGTCTTTCCCTCCGACTGCAGTTCGGAGATCTTTTCCAGGCATTTGCGCTGGAAAGACTCGTCCCCCACCGCCAGCACCTCGTCGGTGAGCAGGATGTCGGGGTCTACGTGGATGGCGATGGCGAACCCCAGCCGCATGAACATGCCCGAGGAGTAGTGCTTGACCGGGATATCGATGAAATGCTGCATCTCGGCGAACTCGATGATATCCTGGGCCTGCCGGCGGATCTCCCGCCGGCTAAAGCCCAGGATCGAGCCGTTCAGGTAGATGTTCTCGCGGCCGGTCAGGTCGGGGTGGAACCCCGCTCCCAGTTCCAGGAGGGCGGAGACGCGGCCGTTGACCTCGATGCACCCCCGGGTCGGTTCCAGGATGCGGCTGATCAGCTTGAGGGTTGTGCTCTTGCCGGAGCCGTTCTCGCCGATGATCCCCAGCGTCTCCCCCGTCTCCACGGCAAAGCTCACGTCGCGAAGCGCCCAGAAGTCCTCCCGCTCGCGCGGCTGGCGCAGCCGCCGCACCATGTTCACCACCAGTTCCTGGAAGGAGCGATCGCGCTCGTGCTGCAGGACGAAATGCTTGGACACATCCTCAAAGACCACCGCCGCCATCAGATCTCCTCCCCGAAGCGCGAGCTGAAGCGGATGAAGAACAGGTAGCCGATCACCAGGACCACCAGCGCCGTGATCAGGGTGCGGACGATGGCATCCCAGCCCGGCATACCGCCCAGGTAGAAGATGTCCCGGTAAAAGTCGACCAGGGAGGCCATCGGGTTGAGCCAGCGCACCAGGCGGGCCCACTGCGGGACGACGTCGTCGAGCCGGTAAAAGACCGGCGTCAGGAAGAACCATGCGGTCAGCAGGACCTCCATGATCACCTGGGTGTCCCGGAAAAAGACGTTCAGGCACGACAGGAAAAGGGCCAGCCCCAGCAGGAAGATCGCCTGGATCAGAGCGATGAGCGGGAAGAGCAGGGCCGCGGGCTGGAAATGGGCGTTCAGCACGACCATGATCAGGAACATCGCCGGCAGCGCCAGCAGGTAGTTGATCAGGTTGGCGATCACCAGGGCAATCGGGATGGCCTCGCGGGGGAAATAGACCTTCTTGATCAGGGCGCCCTGGCTGGTAATGCTGCCGACGGCTCCCGAGATGGAGCTGGCGGCAAAGTTCCAGGGCAGCAGGGCGACGATGATAAAGACTGGGAAGTTGGGGATACGGCTCTGAAGGAGGTACTTGAAGAGCACCGTGAAGACGGCCATCAGCAGCAAGGGGTTGACCAGGGACCACAAGTAGCCCAGGATCGAGCTCTTGTAGCGGGCCTTCAGGTCGCGCAGCACCAGGTTCCAGACCAGGTCGCGGTAGGCGAACACCTCGCGCAGCCGCGCCCCCACCTCCAGCAGCTCGTCGGCGAGGGCCAGGACCACGCCCAGGAGCAGCCCGCCGCCGGCCCCGACCAACAGGAACGGCCACTGCGGCGGGCCGAGCGGGGCGATCGGTTCGGCGGCCGGCCGGACCTCGGGCGGCGACGTGACCATATCGCCCTGGTAGAGGCTATCGCCCTCCTTGTTGAGCATGATCAGGGCGGCGCGCAGGCGCTCCAGCCGGGCCGTCTCCGCGGCCAGCCGCTGCTGGTTCTCGGCCAGCCGGGCGGGGTCCGCGATACCGGCGCGCTCGGCGAACAGCGCATCGAGCGCCGCCCGCTGGCGATCCGCCATGCGCTGCACCGCCACGGTCATGTCGTCCACGTCCTGGGCGTCGAGCCGCGGCGGCGAGGAGGCGACCGGGATCGCCGGGTCGTACGCCAGGAAGCCGGCGTCCAGCAGGGCGTACAGGTGCGGTGTCAGAAGGGAGGCCTCTTCCGGCCGGCCCTGGCCCTCCAGGTAGATGGTCCGCCGCAGGAGGGTACGCAGGAGGTCCTGCCCGCGGATCGTCTGCAGGGCATCGACCAGCGCGGCGGCGGCCTGGTCGGCAGCAGCCGCGGCCTGGAGGGGATCGCGGAAGCGGGCCTGCGCGGACAGGGTCTGGCTGTCGGCCGCGCCCAGCTCGATCGCCGACCCGTCGTCGGCGCCGCCGGGCAAGCCGGCCAGGGTCAGCAGCGACCACGCCTCCTCCTGCACTGCCGGGTGCAGGGCCCACGCCCCAACCTGCTCCTGGACGGCGAAGGTGTAGCGCTGCGGATCGTAGCGGACCGTGGCCTCGGCTTCGTAGAGCGGCGGCCGGGCCAGCAGGATAACGGCGCTGAACGCCAGCCCCAGGAGGATCAGGATCAGGAGAAAGGGCCAGCGGCGCAGCAGGGCCTGCATGGGGGAATGCGTCTCGCGGGTACCCCGAGCGATGCGCACCATGAACCTCCAGGGACGGTCAATGTGGGCGCATTATACTGCCGAACGGGGGGAGCGTCAATGCCTCCCCCTGAGATCCGGACATATCTCGCCGCGACCCATTCCGGTGGGCCCCCAGCCGTGCCGGACGGGTCCTCTGCCCCAGTGCGGCCGGGATTCCTGCGGCTACAATCGGGGCCTCGGCCCACCATTCGTGGTGCACCGGTATCTGTGTCCGGATCGCAGCTCCACGGCGAAAGTCGCGGCTGTGCACCACGAATGGCAAGTGCCCGGCCTGCGCGCAGCGCGGCACAGCCGCGCCGTTGCTGCGCCCCGGAATGTGCGACGTCGTGCCGTTGCCGGAGCCGAGCACTTGCCGGCCAAGGCCGGCGTCTATGTGGCCGCGCAATCTCGCCCCAGGTTGACTTGCGCGCCACTCTCGGGTAGAATGGCCGTATGGCACGGCCACGCAGGGGTCGTCCACAGGAGCGGCCTGCCGCAGCGCCCGGTAAGGAGGAAAGGCCATGATCAAGCTGAGCAGCCTGAAAGGAATGTCTATCCTGAGCCTGCAGGAGGGGGAGCAACTGGGCCAGGTGCGCGACACGATTGTGGACCCGTCGGCCCGGCAGGTCGTGGCACTGGTGCTGGACCGGCGGGCCTCCACCGGAGAGCCGCAGGTCGTCGCCACGGCGAACATCCACAACGTTGGGGAGGCCGCTATCACCATCGAGGACCGCGGCCGCCTGGTGCCCCTCTCGCGCATCCCGCGCTTCAAGGAGCTGGCCCGGGCCAGGAAGCCCATCTATGGCCGGCAAGTGCTCTCGGAGAGCGGGACCCGCGTGGGGCACATCGCCGACCTCGAGCTGGAGCTACCCAGCTTTCGCATCGCCGGCTTCCAGCTAAAGGGCCCTCTCTTCCGCTCGGGGCGCAGCCTGCCGGCCGACCAGGTGCGCACCATCGGCATGGATGCCGTAATCGTGCGCGACGAGCCGGCTGTTGAGAGCAAGCCGGCCCGGCCTGTCCCGGCCCCCCTGCCCAGCGCGGCCCTTGCCCCAGCCGAGATCCCGACCGTGCCTCCTCTTCCCTCCCCGGAGTTCTGCCCGCCCGCCTTTGGCCTGGAGCCGGCGCAGGAAGTGGAACCGGCCGTCCCACCAGTCTCCTCGCCGGGCGAGCCGGCAGCGCACGTCCTGGCCGAGCGGCCTGCGGTCGAACCGACCCTGCCATCCTTGGCAACCGAACCGCCGGCCCCGCCGGAGGACGTTCAATCCGCCGAACTCCCGGCCATCTGTGGTGAGCCCGGGCCTGAGCCGGTGCCGCCCGAGGTGGCCAGCGAAGAGGGCCCTCCGTCGGCTACCGAGAATCCCTGGCAGCGCTGGGTCCACCGCCTTCGCCGCCGGGACGGGGACAAGTGAAGGCCCTGTGCCGACCCGCCCCGGCGGCCGGCCAGTGACTGACTTTCTGCACCGGGAAAAGTGAGGAGCGGCACCAGATGCTGGTGCCGCTCCGTTGTTCGCTGGCAGTGGTTAGGCCTGGCCCAACCGGACTACATTGACTGCCTGCGGGCCCTTGGGGGACTGCTCGACCTCGAACTCCACTTCCTCGCCCTCATCCAGGGTGCGGTAGCCCGACCCCTGGATGGCGGAGAAGTGTACGAAGACGTCCCCACCTTCGTCACGGGAGATGAACCCGTAACCTTTGGTGGCATTGAACCACTTCACGTGACCGCGCTCGCGCATTGCCTCTGTTCCTCCTTACGTGGGCATCCATCAGATGCCCGTTTGCTTTACCCCGTCCGCCTGCCGGGGTTTACCTGGGTCGAGCAGGAGGGCCCTAAAATAGGAGGCCACAAAGGCTCTGGCGGTGACACCTTCGTGGCCGATCTGCGATCGTACCTAAGGTTACACACCTGCTACGCCCTACGCAGGATACTATACCACGGAAATATGTTTTTGTCAACTACCTTGTGCCTGCCGTCAAGGGTGCGCCGGCCCCCGGCTGCCTGATTGCCCCTGCCGGCCCGTCCACCACGCCGCGCTGCCGACTCCCAGGCGCCAGGCCGGGGAGGAGGCTGCGGAGGGCCAGCAGCGCACCGCCAACGGGACAAAGACCCTGTATCTGTCCAGCACCAGGAACGCCGCCGCCCGCTGCATGAGGGCCTGGCGGGTCGCCTCCGGGTAGACCGCCTCCAGTGGGAAGGCCAGGTAGACCAGGCGGTACGTGCCGCTGTATTCCAGGCCGGCGGTGCCGCCCAGCCCGCCCTGGTAGAGCAGGCCACCCACGGCACCGTCCAAGGGGACGATCTGGTCGGGATAGTCCACGTCGTAGGCTCCGTGGGTGCCATCGTCGAAGGATAGAGCCGGCAGGCCGGCGAAGATGCCGCCGGCTGCCGCCACCTGGTAGGTCCCGGCATCGTCACCCGCGTAGGAGGCCTTCAGGTAGCCGCTGTAAAAAGCCCGGCCGTTGTCGCGATAGTCCAGGTCCCAGCCGACCTCCGCACCGCTGACCAGGAGGCCGCCGCCACCGTCCAGGTACGCGCTGACCAGTGCCTGTTCGCTGCCGTCAAAGGTGCGATCGACCGTGGACTCCTCGCCAAGCACCCAGTCCACCATGGCATAGTCGCCCAGCAGGACGTCTCCGGCGATGACGGCCTCGTTGGCGGCATAGTCAAAGCCCATCCCACTTGCAGCCAGGGCCCGTCCGTGTTGGATGGCATAGTCGTAGCCGTTCATCCGCTCCAGGTACATCCGCGCCGAGGTGCCCACGCGGGGGTCGTTCTCGTAGATCATGCTGTACTCGTCCAGGCGGTCGAACCCGTCCACGACCAGGGCGAGCGGCCGGGCACCCGTGGTCGTGGTGCGCACGGCCGCGGTCTGACAGGGGAACGATTCGCCGCCCTGGTTGAGAGCGGTGACGCGGAAGAAGTAGAGCGTGCCGGGGGCCAGGCCGGTGATGGTTGCCTGGGTCGCGGTGAAGACACGGCCATTGTCAAAGGCATGGCCCTCGGTGCCGACATAGACCTTGTACCGCTCCGCGGGGTCGCCCAGGGCCCCGCCGGCCGCTGGCGCGTGCCAGCTCAGCGTGACTTGCCCGGGACCGCTGTTGCGCGCCGTCACGTGGCAGGCCGGCTCGGGCAGGAGGCGGACGGGGCTGCCGTCCTTGTTGGCAAAGTACTTGACGATCCCCTGGTACACCGCCCGCGCCGAGAGCTGGCGGAAGCTGGGCTCGCGCAGGTCGCTGGCGTCGTCGGGGTTGTCGTGAAAGGCCAGCTCGAGCAGCATGCCCGGGATCGTGCTCAGCTCGCGCACCTCGCCAAAGTTGGCCGTCATGCGCCCCCGGTCCACCCAGGCCGGGTCCCACAGGGCGCGGATGTCGCCCACCAGCTCGCTGTGGACAAAGTACTGCAGCTCGGCGCTGCCGGCCGGCGTATAGTCCAGGTACACGTAGCTCTCGGTGCCGGTGGCGGTCCCGGTGCAGTTGGGGCTGCCCATAGCGTTGGAGTGCCAGGAGACGTAGACGGCGTCCTCGCCGCTCTCCTTCTCCCATTCGGCGTAGAGAGGCCGGCAGACGACGTCGCCGGAGTAGACGTCCGCCGGGGCGCCCTGGTACTGCGCCCACGTTCGGCAGGCTTCCTCGTAGCGCGGGCGGGCACTTATCCCGCCGCCGTAGTCGATGCTGCCCATGCCCCCGCCGAAGCGCACGGCGTCGGCGATGACCGCCTGTCCGGCCTCGCCAGACTGGTTGCTGAGGACAACATGCCCGCCTGTGCCGGCCAGGAAGTAGTAGGTGCCCAGGTAGCGCCACGTCAGGCCGTGGACCTCCTGGTTCAGGCGGACCTCGGTCTCGCCGCCGGCGTGGCGAACGCGGTAGAGCGCATCGGTGGGCCGGTTCGCACCGTGGCGGTACCAAACGTAGACGCCGTAGTAACCGTTCTGGGGGATGTTCGGGGTCCAGGTGGCGGTGTACTCGTCGCCGGTGACGTAGGCGTAGCGGTAGGTCAGCCCGCGGTACCCGGTGTAGACGCTAGTGGCCCATTTGCCCGTCTCCTGGTAGCCCGGCGCCCCGGCGTCGTTGTCGACGATTACCTCGTTGCGGTTCATGTCGCGCTCGCGCACCGTCCAGACATCGGCGCCGGCGTTCCAGAGGTAGCGGATGAGGTAGGCATCGACCATCTCGGCGTTGGAGAAATCCTCGACCAGGCCGCAGTTGACGCCGCGCTGCGTGGCCCAGCTGGAGCCGGTCCACTCCCAGCCGTGGCCGGCGCTGATAAAGACAGTCTTGCCGCTGAGCGCGCCCTGCGGCTGTCCCTGGCCGTAGATGGGCGCCTGCCCGGCAATGGTGTCGCGCTGCGGCGCCGCCGGCACATCGTCGGGCAGGGCCGGCCTGGCCGCCGTGGGGCGCGTGGGCAAAAAGTCGGAGACGAGGCGCACCCGCGCCGGGTCGCTCGGATCGGGGGCGAACAGCCAAAAGTGGCGCAGGCCCAACCCCTCCAGGCTGCGGATATACTGCAGCTCCATGGCGTCGCTGACCGAGGCAGAAAGCTCGCGCTCCAAGAAGCGGGCCGGCAGGGCAACGGTGGCGGTGACCGCGTCGCCCCGCAGCAGCAGATTGGCCAGGACGGCCCCCGCGGGAAAGGCCGAGGTCAAGCCCTGGGCAGCTTCCTCCGCGGTAGGCCCGGCCAACAAGGACTCCAGCAGGACACGGGCCGCACCCAGTGCGTCGTCCGGGAGGGCCACCTGCCGCGAAGCCAGCAACGGCTGCCCGTCGCGGAGGAAGCAGACCTGGGCGGCCCGCACCGGCAGCAGCGAGGGCGTGGCCGCCGGCGGCGGGAGCGCCGCGCGCGCAGGGGACGGGCCGATCAGCAGGCCCGGACCGGCCAGGATGGCAAGGAGCAGGACGATGAGAGCGCCCCGCCAAGGACCGCTGGCCTTGCCTGTGGGCAGTGTCATGGAGTCCTCCAGCATACCCCTCGTGCTGCCGCTCCGGCCAGCAGACCCGCGCACAGCGTCCAACGAATCTACGACAGTTTATAGCACAATCGTGGCCGGCCGTCAACAGCAGGCAACTTCATGATACCCCCTACTCCTGCGCAGGCCTTGCGTAGGGCTGGCGTAGAGATTCCACCAGCAGCACAGTCGGGTGGCGTAGGCTGCGGGGGGTATCATGGAGCCGTCCAAGGCAGTCAATCAGGCGCAGATGAAATCAACATTCCTGATGGAACGTTCGTAGCAAAGCAAGGAGGACAAGATGAATAACACGCGCCGGCGCCTGATCGTTCTGGTTCTGCTGGGATTCGCCCTGTGCGCCCTCTTTGGCGCCTGCGGCACGCTGCCCGACCAGACCCCGGGGACAGGTCCCACCGTGCCTCCCACCAACGCCCCGGACCCCACGGCCACGCTGCCGCCTGATCCCCCGCCCCCGACGGCACCTGCCCCGACGCCGGTGCCGCCCTCGCCCACGCCGGTGCCCGGCTGCTCCGATCTGGCCACGCTGGTCGCCGACGTGACCATTCCCGATGGCACCCTGGTCGTCCCTGGCCAGACCTTTGTCAAGACCTGGCGCCTGCGCAACAACGGCACCTGCCTCTGGAACACCGACTATACGCTCTCCTTTGCCGGGGGCGCACGCCTGGGCGGACCGGCGGCGCTGCCCTTGCCGACTGCCGTCGCACCTGGCGGGATGGTGGACCTGTCGGTCACCCTGACCGCGCCAACGGGCAATGGCTCCTACGAGGGCCACTGGCAGCTCTACAACGCCGACGGCGCGCCCTTCGGCCTGAGCGGCGGCAGCGATACCATCCAGGTACGCGTCGTCGTCGGCACCACGCCGCCCACCCCGACCCCGCCGGCTACGCCCCCGCCCGTCGCCGGCTGGAAGGGCGAGTACTATGCCAACCCGCACCTGGACGGCTCGCCCGTGGTGGTGCGCGACGATGGCACGATCGATTTCGACTGGGGCACCGCGGCACCGACGGCCGGCCTCCCTGCCGATGGCTTCTCGGTCCGCTGGACGCGCACGCTGGCTTTCGACCTGGGCACCTACCGCTTCACCGCCAACGTGGACGACGGCCTGCGCATCTATGCCGACGACGAGCTGCTCCTCGATGCCTGGCAGGACGGCGGCCGGCGCGAGGTGACGGCCACTACCTTCCTGCCGGCCGGAGACCATCGCCTGCGCGTCGAGTACTACGAGCGCGTCGGCAGAGCAGCCATCCGGGTCTCGTGGGACAAGATATCCATCTTCCCGGAATGGCAGGGCGAGTACTGGACCAACATCGACCTGCGCGGCGACCCGGCGCTCGTGCAGAACGAGAGCAGGATCGATTTCGACTGGGGCAGCGGCTCCGTGGCCGGGGGCATGCCGGTGGACAACTTTTCCGCCCGCTGGACGCGCAAGCTCCGCTTCGACGCCGCCACCTACCGCTTCCGCATCGTCGTGGACGACGGAGCACGGCTGTGGGTCGACGGCCGACTTGTCATCGATGCCTGGCAGGCCGGCGGCCCCCGTGAGGTCGCCGCGGAGGTCAAGCTGGGCCGCGGCGAGCACTCCCTGCGCGTCGAGTGCTTCGAGCTGACCGGCACGGCACAGATGCACCTGTGGTGGGAGCCGACGGGAATCCCTTGACCCGCACGACCCCGCTTCCATCTGCCGGCCGGGGCACCGGGCATGAGAAAGGAGCGCTGCGATGGACCTGCCGCCCGCGTTGACCGCCGCCCTGGGGCGGGGCCGGTTGCTCCTGCTGTGGGCCGCGCTGCCCTTTCCCCTGGAGGAGCGCCGGCCGAACCGGCCCTGCTGCTTTCCCGTCGGGCAGCGGAGGCGGCGCAACTGCCGCCGCCGGAAGAGGTGCCCCACTTCCCCCCGCTGCCCATCCTCAGCCCGGATGCGAGCGACCGGGTAGAGCGCGCCTTTGCCGCCGCCGGCCAACCCTTGCCGGTGGCGCACGGCCGCGAGGTCGCCCCCCGGAACGCGGCTTCTGCCTCCTCAAACTAGGAGGCAACCTGACAAGCCACCACCGGGTGATCCTCAGCCGGGAGGAGGTGCGCGGCCTGCCGGCCGACCCGGACAAGCGCTACCTGCTGGCGGAGGCCGGCCGGCGGGCGGCGGACGGGGCGCTGCTCCTGGTGGGCGCCAACCCCGCCATGGCCGACTTTCGGGCCTGGTGGCAGGTCCTGGCCCCTTCTTGGCACGAGGCAGCCTGCTTTTTCGGCCCGGCGCAGCGCGATCTCCTGGAGAGGATGGGCCTGCTCATCGGCGGCGACCGCCTGTCGCCCGACCTGCTGGCCCGCGTCGGCCAGACCCTCTACAGGGCGCTCCGGCCCGCCCACGGCGGGCCGGCCGGGCGGACCGCGGTACACCTGGCCCCCTCGGTCGAGGCTTACCGCCGTGCGAGAACGATGAATGTTTCTAGTTCGCCCACCGACCGGTTTGCGCTTTCGGGTGGAATGTAGTACAATAGTCTAGACCAGACCCGTACCCAATCGACGTTCCCGCCGGGGCATCCCGGCGGGATTCGCCGCTTGAAGTGTGCAGGAGGATGGGGTGTCACCGACATTGCTGACCGTGGAAGGCCTGCAGAAGCTGCGCCAGGAGCTGGCAGAGCTGAGCACCGAGGGCCGGCGCAAGGCTGCCCAGCGCATCCGGGATGCCAAGGCCCAGGGCGACGTCCGCGAGAGCGGGGAGTACGAGGACGCCAAGGAGTACCAGGCCTTTATCGAGGGGCGTATTCGCGAGCTGGAGCGCCTGCTGGCCGATGTGCAGATCATTAACGAGAACAACCACACCGACACGGTGCAGCTGGGCTCCCGGGTGCGTATCCGCGACAGCGCGGGCTACGAGGAGGTCTGGGTCCTGGTGGGCTCGGCCGAGGCCAACCCGCGCCAGGGCCGCATCTCCAACGAGTCACCGGTAGGCCAGGCCCTGCTCGGCCGGCGGGCCAATGAGACGGTAGAGGTGCAGACGCCGGCCGGGATCGACCGGCTGAGGATCGTGGAGATTTCCTGACATGGACCTGAACGAGTATCAGCGGCGGCGACTGGAGAAGGCGCGAGCGCTGCGCCGGCGGGGCGTCGATCCCTACCCGGCACGCTGTCGGCGCACGCACACCGTGGCCCAGGTCTGGGCCGGCCTGGTGTGGCCAGCGGGCAGCGTCCAGGTCCGCGGGGCTATCCAGCGACATGCCGGCGCGTACGACCTGGTGGCCGGCCGCGAGCGCCTGCAGTTGCTGGACCTGCCCGACGACCCCACCATGCCGACCGGTGAGGTGGCCTGCGGAGGTCAGCTTACGCTCTCCGACACCGGCCGGCTGTCCCTGCGCCTGTCGGCCTGGGGCCCGACCTTGGACGAGAGTGCCTACACCCCCGTCACGATCGCCGAGATGCGCGAAAGTGCGACCGCCGGCTTGGGCGAGATCGTCCTGGCCGGGCGGCTGGGCGGCGGCGTGCGGGCCATGGGCCGGGCCCTCTTCACCGACCTGGCCGACGGCAGCATCCTGGAGGGGCCCACGGGCGGCCTCTATCCGCACATCCAACTCTTCCTCAGCCAGGCGGAGGTGGGGGAGGAGGCGTTCCGCGCCTTCGAGGCCGACTTTGACCCGGGCGACTTTATCGAGGCGGCCGGCCGGCCTTTCTTCACCCGTATGGGCCAGCTCAGCCTGCACGTGAGCGGCGTGCGCCTGCTGGCCAAGACGATCAACCCGCCGCCGGAAAAGTACCACGGCCTGACCGACGTGGAGAAGCGCTTGCGCGAGCGCTACGCCGACCTCCTGGCCAACACCGAGGTTCGCGAGCGCTTCCGCCAGCGCGCCCGCATCATCCGGGCGATCCGCGCTTTCCTCGACGGGCGCGGCTTCCTGGAGGTGGAGACGCCGATCCTGCAGCCGATCTACGGCGGGGCGGCGGCGCGGCCCTTTGTCACCCACCACAACCAGCTCGACCAGGACCTCTACCTGCGCATCTCCTTCGAGCTGTACCTGAAGCGGCTCATCGTCGGGATGTACGAGCGGGTCTATGAGATCGGGCACGACTTTCGCAACGAGGGCGTCGACCGTGTCCACATGCCCGAGTTCACCCAGCTGGAGTGGTACCAGGCCTATGCTGACTACCAGGACATGATGGCCCTGTTCGAGGAGATGGTCGCCGCGGTTGCCCAGCAGGTCGTCGGCAGCACGCGTATCCGTTACCAGGGGAACGACATCGAGCTGGCCCCGCCCTGGCCGCGGGTGCCACTGCTGGAGGCCATCCACGAGGCCAGCGGTATTGACGTGACCGCCCACCCCGATGCGGCCACCCTGCACGCCGCCATCCGCGCCCGCGGCGGCGAGGTCGACCCCCAGGCCGGCTGGCCCAAGCTGGTGGACTATCTCCTGTCCACCTATGTCGAGCCGGCCATCGTCCAGCCCATCTTCCTCTATGACTATCCGCTGGAGCTCTCCCCACTCTCCAAGCGCCGCCCGGACCGCCCCGAGGTGGTCGAACGCTTCGAGGGCTTTGCCTGCGGGATGGAGCTGTGCAACGCCTTCTCCGAACTGAACGATCCGCTGGACCAGGAGGAGCGCTTCCTGGCCCAGGGCCGGGCCTATGCCGGCGGAGACACCGAGGCCCATCCCATGGACCAGGACTTTATCAACGCCCTCATGTACGGGATGCCCCCGACCGGCGGACTGGGGACGGGGATCGACCGGCTGGTGATGCTCCTGACCGACCAGGCGGCCATCCGCGAGGTGATCCTCTTCCCGCACCTGCGCCAGGAATAGCGGAGAGCCGGCGGGAAGGAGCAGAGAACAGGGAGCAGGCGGGATCCCCTGCTCCTGGTTCCCTACCCTCCTTGCCGGCGGATCGCGAACGTGCGGCCAGCTACCCGGCGGCGCCGGCGCGCACGGCCCGGGCAAAGGCCGCCCCGAACTCCAGGCCCTGCCGCAGCTCCTCCTCGCTCGGCGAGCCGACGAACTCGAAAAAGCCGCTGTTCTCCCAGCCCAGTTCGGCGACGATCTTCTCGAACTCCTTCTGTGCCCCGCCACTCCAGCCGTAGCTGCCGAAACGGGCCACCTTCCTGTTGCGGATGCCCTTGCGCAGGGCCATGTCCAGCACATGGGCCATCGGCGGGAAGAGGGCCCCCTCGTAGGTGGGCGCGCCGACCATGACCCCAGCGCGGGTCCACAGGGAGGACAGGATGTAGCTGACGTGCGTGCGCGTGGCGTCAAAGATCTCCAGCGCCAGGCCTTCCCGGGAGATGCCCTGGGCCACGGCGTTCATCATAGTCTCGGTGTTGCCGTACATGGAGCTATAGATGAGCGTGACCTCGGGCTCGCCGGGGCCGGTGGCGTACCCGGCCCAGCGGCGGTACAGCTCCACGATGCGGCCGGGATCCTTCCGCCAGATGAGACCGTGGGAAGGGGCGATGACCTCGACGGGGACGTTGGCCAGCTTGTCGATGGCCCGCACGACCATGCGGCTGAATTTTGCCACGATGTTGGCATAGTAGCGCAACGACTCCTGCTCGTAAAAGGCTTGGTCGACGCACTCGTCGTCGAAGATGGCTCCGCGCAGCGCTCCGTACCCGCCAAAGGCGTCGCAGGAGAAGAGGACCTTGTGCCCGGTGTCATAGGTCATGATCGTCTCGGGCCAGTGCACGAACGGCGTGGCGAAGAACTGCAGCGTGTGCCGGCCGAGGGCGAGCGTCTCACCGTCCTGGACGACGCGGACGTTCTCGCGGATGCCGTAGAACGACTCCAGCATGGCCCTGGTCTTGTCCGAGCCTAGGATGGTGGCCTGGGGAGCGATGCGCAGCAGCGTGCGCAGCACCCCGGAGTGGTCCGGCTCCATGTGGTTGACGACGATATAGTCGAGGGCGCGCAGGTCGGTGACGGCGGCGACTTGGTCGAAGAACTCGTCGGTCTTGATGGCCTTGGACAGGTCGATGATGGCCTGGCGCTCGTCCCGGACCAAGTAGGCGTTGTAGGAGACGCCAACCTGGGTGATGGGCCAGAGGCCCTCGAAGAGGTCGGTGGTACGGTCGTTGACGCCGACCCAGAAGATGCCGGGTTTGATCTCGATCGCAGACATGTCAACTCCTATCGGTCTCGTGCAGAGCCGCTGTCGCCAATCGGCTTTCTCGACAATCGATCGCACACAAGATGGGGGCAGCGTGGATGCCGCCCGGGGCACCCGGCATGCCGTGCTGGACCGCTCACCTTGCCGGCCGCACCACGACGTTCACCAGCCGGCGGGGCACGACGATGACCTTGACCACCTCCTGCCCGGCCAGGAAGGGCTGTACCCGCTCCTGGGACAGGGCCAGCTCCCGCACATCGGCCTCGGGCAGGTCGACTGGGATGCGCAGCTGCGCCCGTACCTTGCCGTTGACCTGGACGGCGATTTCGACCTCCTCCAGCGCCGCCAGCGCCGGGTCGAAGGCCGGCCAGGCCTGGGTGTGCACGCTGTACGGCCGGCCCAGCCGCGCCCACAGCTCCTCGCTGATGTGCGGGGCCAGCGGGGCCACCATGCGCACCAGGGCGTCCACCGCCTCCGCCCAGGCCGCCCCGCCGCGCAGCGGCGTCTCGCGCAGCTTCATCAGCACGTTCGCCAGCTCCATCAACCGGGCCAGCATGGTGTTGAAGCGAAAGGCCTCGATATCGGCCGTGGCCACCTGGATAGTGCGGTGCACCAGCCGGCGCAGGGCCGTCTCGTCGATCTCGGCCGGCCGGTCGCGCCGCTCCGGTTCCTCCACCACCAACGCCCAGACGCGGTTGAGGAAGCGCTGCACCCCCTCGATGCCCTGGCTGTTCCAGGGGGCCCCCTCGTTCCAGGGGCCCAGGAACATCAGGAAGCAGCGCACCGTGTCGGCGCCGTACTTTCCCACCAGGTCGTCCGGGGAGACGACGTTGCCGCGCGACTTGCTCATCTTCTCCCCGTCCTCGCCCAGGATGGTGCCCTGGTTGAACAGGCGCTCCATCGGCTCGTCGAACCAGACCAGGCCCATGTCGCGCAGCACCTTGGTGAAGAAGCGGGTGTAGATCAGGTGCATGGTGGCGTGCTCGACCCCGCCGGTGTACTGGTCCACCGGCAGCCAGTAGCGGCCCGCCTCGGGATCAAAGGGGCCCTGGTCGTACTGGGGGCTCAGGTAGCGATACTGGTACCAGGAGGAGCAGACGAACGTGTCCATCGTGTCGGTCTCGCGCTCGGCCGGCCCGCCGCATTGCGGGCAGGTCGTGCGCAGAAAGCCCTCGTGGTACTTGAGCGGCGACTCCCCGGTCGGGCGAAAGTCCACGTCGTCGGGCAGGAGCACCGGAAGCTCTGCCTCCGGCACCGGCACGGTCCCGCACTGCGGGCAGTAGACGATGGGAATCGGTGCGCCCCAGTAGCGCTGGCGCGAGATCAGCCAGTCGCGCAGGCGGTAGTTGACGGCGAAGCGGCCCGCGCCGCGCTCGGCCAGCCAGGCGGTGACCCGCTGGACGGCCACGTCTCCCGGCGTGCCGCTAAAGGCGCCAGAGTGCACCATGGTGCCGTGCTCGGCGTGGAACAGCACGTCGCGGTAGAAAGGCAGGCTGTGGAGCATCTCCATCGTGGTGCGGTTGCGGCTCACGGGCGGATAGATGGACCGGCAGCGGGCCAGGATCTCGCGATCGGCCTGGACCGAGTCCAGCTCGCGGACGCCGTCGTCAAAGACAAAGGCCCAGCGCGCGCCGACGACCTCGTTCCAGTTGCCCGGAAGCAGGTGCTCCTGCATCAGGCGGACGTACTCGTCGATCTGCTCATCCCCGTGCAGCGTCACGTAGAGCCCTTCGCCGACATCGCCGACCGGGCCGGCCTCGAAGGAGATTCCCGCAGCGTGCAGCGCCTCGGCCAGCCCCTGGCGCGCCGAGCCGGGAAAGACCAGGCTCTTGGCCAGGCCGTCGGTGCGGGCGATGACCGGGATGATCGGCAGGCCGTACTTCAGGGCAAAGGCAAAGTCGCGCTCGTCGTGCGCCGGCACGGCCATGATCGCGCCTGTCCCGTAGGTCATCATCACGTAGTCGGCGATCCAGACCGGTATCTCTTCGCCGTTGACCGGATTGGTGGCGTACCCACCGGTGAAGACGCCGGTCTTTTCCTTCTCGGTTGAGAGGCGCTCGATCTCCGTCTGCCGGGCAGCCTGCTGCTGATAGGCACTCACCTCGGTGGCGTGCTCCGGCGTGGTCAACTGCTCCACGAGCGGGTGCTCAGGCGCCAGCACCATGAAGGTCGCCCCCCAGAGGGTGTCGGGACGGGTGGTAAAGACCTCGATATCGGTGGCTCCCCTGACCGGGAAGGTGACGTTGGCCCCCTCGCTGCGGCCGATCCAGTTGGTCTGCATAGCCCGCACGCGCTCGGGCCACTCGATCCGCGAGAAATCGAGCAGCTCATCGGCGTACGCGGTGATCTTGAAGAACCACTGGTTCAGCTCCTTCCTGATCACCGGCGTGCCGCAGCGCTCACAGTGGCGGTCCTCCCCCCAGACCTGCTCGCGGGCCAGGGTGGTGTTGCAGGTGGGACAAAAGTCGACCGGGGCGTGCTTGCGGTAGGCCAGGCCGCGCTTGTAGAACTGGACAAAGAACCACTGTGTCCAGCGGTAGTAGTCGGGGTCGGAGGAGACGGCTTCCCGATCCCAGGCCCACATGGCCCCCATGGAGCGCAGCTGCCGGCGCATGCGCTCGATGTTCTCATAGGTCCACTGCCGGGGGTGGATGCCGTGCTTGATGGCGGCGTTCTCGGCAGGAAGGCCGAAGGCGTCGAAGCCGATGGGGAAGAAGACGTTGTAGCCGCGCATGCGCAGGTAGCGGGCCCGGGCGTCGGAGGGGGCCATGGCGTACCAGTGGCCCAGGTGCAGGTCGCCCGAGGGGTAGGGGAGCATGGTGAGGAAATACCACTTCGGGTGCTGGGGGTCTTCGGTGGTGCGGTAGAGCCCGCTCTCCTCCCACTGGCGTTGCCACTTCGGCTCGATTGCGGCGGGATTGTAGCGGTCGGCCATGGGGACCTCCTCGTGCAGGATGCAGGGTGCAAGATGCAGGACGCAGGATGTAGAACGAACCCGTCTGAAAAAGGCGAACAGCCCCGGTTGGCCTCATCAAAAAAGCCTCGATCCCGACCAGGGACGGAGGCGTTCCGTGGTACCACCCTGCTTGGCCAGGCCAGGCCCGTCCTCTTGCCAAGGACGAGGCCAGAAACACCCGGCCCACTCGACGGCCCGCTAACGGAGGCCATCCGGCGCTGGCTAGCACGTGCGCTGCGGCAGCCGAATCGGTGTCTCACCAGCGCGGCTCCCGGGCGAGTTCGGCCCTGTCGCGGCCTCGCACCGGCCGGCCGCTCTCTGCTTGGGTGGGCCTACTGCTCCCGCTCGCCGCCTTTCGTGTTCGATTCTGGGTAAAGTATAGCAGCTTTCGGCACATGTGTCAAACAGAGTCTGCCCTCTTGACTTGTGCCGGTCGGCACGGTAGAATAGCGGTCGGGGTAGCCAGACCCGTGGAGGTCGCGATGAAGGTCGACAGCAGTGTCGCGCAGGTCCTCCTGGCCAAGTGGCAGCCGCTCCTGCGCCTGGGGAACTGGGATATCCGCGTGGAGATCGTGCCTGCCCCCTGGCGCAAATCGGGGGACGTCCAGATCGACGCCGACGACCGCAAGGCCGTCCTGCTCCTGAATGAGGAGCCGGCCAGCGAGAACCTCGAGGAGACGGTCGTCCACGAACTGCTGCACATCGTGCTCTGGGGCCTCGATCAGATGGTCGAGGAGCTGCTCGAGCTGGTCTACGGGGAGGAGGAGGGCGACCCCCGGCGCGAGTTCGCCTACACCCGGTTCATGACGACGCTGGAGGCCACGGTCGAGGACCTCACCAAGGGCTTCCTGGCGGCGGCCGGCAGCGCCGCGCCCCTCGGCTTCGGCCGGGTGCGCCGGATGGGGACAGTGGAGGAGCGGCGAGGGCGCGGAGAGGAACCTGCGTCGCAGGAGGGGGCCTGACCGCGGGCGGCGCGCTAGCCCAGGCCCAGGTACTTGTGCCCGCTGGCCGTGTTGAAGAGAACCACTCTCTCCTCCGGCCGCACCCAGCCCTGCCAGGCCAGTTCCTCCAACCCGGCCAGCGCCGCGCCGGCCTCCGGACAGGCCACGATCCCCTCGCTGCGGCAGAGGTGCTCCCATGACGCGCGCGTGGCCTGCTCGCTCACGGCGACGGCGCTGCCCCGGCTCCCGCGCAGGGCGCGCAGGATGAGGAAATCGGCGCAGGCGGAGGGCACGCGCAGCCCCAGGGCAACCGTCTCGGCCGGCCGCTCCCAGGTGGTGGCCCGCTCGTCGCCGGCGTGGAAAGCCCGCACGAGCGGAGCGCAGCCCTCCACCTGGACCGCCACCAGCCGCGGGCGCTCTGGCCCGATCCAGCCGAGCGCCTCCAGCTCGGCGAAACCCTTCCACATGCCGACGATGCCGGTCCCGCCGCCGGCCGGGTAGATGATGACGTCGGGCACCCCACCGAGCTGCTCCACCAGCTCAAAGGCCATGGTCTTTTTGCCCTCGACGCGGTACGGCTCCTGCAGAGTGGAGAGGAGGAAGTGGCCGCTCTGCGCCGCTGCCTGGCGGGCCGCCCGGCCGGCGTCGCCGATGTGCCCGCGGACCGCGGTGACCTGGGCGCCCAGCGCCTGGCACTCGCGGAAGAACGCGGCCGGGGTATCGCTGGGGAGGAAGACGTGCGCCGGCCGGCCGGCCCGCGCCGCGTACGCCGCCAGCGCTCCCCCGGCATTGCCCGCAGACGGCAGGACGAAGCCGGGTGCGCCCAGCTCGCAGGCCCGGGCCACGGCCACTGCCATGCCGCGGGCTTTGAACGAGCCCGTGGGGTTGAGCCCCTCCTCCTTGATGAACAGGTGCGGCAGGCCCAGGGCGGCCCCCAGACGCTCCGCCGGGAGCAGCGGCGTCCAGCCCTCGCCGAGCGTCAGCCGGGGGCCAGGATCGCGTACAGGGAGGAGCTCGGCGTAGCGCCACAGGTTGGCCGGCCGGCCTGCCAGCACCTCGCGGCGCAGGGAACGGCCGGCCGCGGTCAGGTCGTAGCGGGCCAGCAGAGGGCCCTCGCAGTGCGGGCAGAGACCGACCCACTGCGCGGGTTCGAAGCACTCCCCACAGCGGCTGCACTCCAGATGGGTCAGAAGAGACACGAGAGCCTCATCGCTCCAACAGGGGCAGGGGATCGATGTGGATGCCGCGGTGCCGTACGCCAAAGTGGAGGTGCACGCCGGTGGCGTAGCCGCCGCGGCCGTACGTGCGGCCCATCAGGCCAATCTGCTGTCCCCTCGCCACGGTGTCACCCGCGGAGACGAATGGTCTGTCGCCCATGTGGCCGTACTCGGTAGAGAACCCGTTGCCGTGGTCGATGACAACGTACCAGCCCAGCCCGCCCCAGCCGGCCTCGACGACCGTCCCGTCCGCCGCGGCGTAGATCGGCGTGCCCCAGTCATTGGCGATGTCCAGGCCATCGTGGTAGCCGCCGTAGGCCCGGCTCCAGCCAAACGGCCCGGTAATCTCGCCCACGGTGGGCCAGCTCAGCTTCTCCCCGCCGGGCATCTTGACCAGAGTAGGAGGCGGCCTCGTGCCGGCCTCCACGTAATAGTCCGGGATCTCGATCATCCCACCGGGCACAAAGAGATCCTGCCCCGGTTCCAGGTTATACGGGTAGTTGAGCCCGTTCGGGGGGTAGCCGACAATGTTCCCCGCCCGCACGCCGTACAGGTCGGCGACCGAGTCCAGCGTTTCCCCCGCCCGGACGGTGTGGGGGACACCCGAGAGCGGCGGGATCGTCAGCACCAGGCCCGGCTCGATGTCCTGCGGCCGGTGCAGCCCATTCACCCAGAAGATGGTGTAGGAGGTGACCCCGTGCTGCGCGGCGATCGAGTCGAGCGTGTCGCCCTCCTGAACCGTGTAGGTGACCACAGCGCTGCGCGCCAGCACGTTGCCCGGCGTCGCATCCGTGATCGACAGGGTTGTGGACAGCGTCGCAGGCTCCACCTCGGTGTACCGTCGATGGAGTGTCAGCGGCGCGGCCGCAAAGTCGAAAGAGGCTTCCAGGGAAGGCACCCCCGGATACCGCACCAGCAGGTGGGCCACGTCGCCGCCTTCCGGAGGGACTGTGTGGGCGAAACTCACGCCAAAGCCCTGGCTGGCGACGGTGGCCACCAGCAGCATGGCCAGCGCCAGCGTGGGCAGGGAGCGGCGCAGGGACAGGGCGCTACGCCCGCCGGCCGCGGCACGCTGCCGCAGGCCGGCAAGCAGACAAAAACACCACCGCCCCAGCGACGGAAGGGCTCGCTGCGCGGTGGGCACCGCCGCCCCCCATGTTTCGTGCAGCGCTTCGCGCGCTTCCCCGATTGCCTCCCGTACCTGCCGTCGTTTCGGATCCTGCCCTCTGACCAGCCCCCGCTGGGACCGCAGAGATGGTTCGACCATCCGTGCTCCTCGAGAGAATCGTTCTCTACAGTACGCAGTATACCAGAAAAGAGCCCCATGTCAAGCCTCGCCGGAGGATGAATCCTCCGGCTACGTAGTGGGAAGCCCGCTTTCAGCGGGCTAAGAACCGGTGTTCCAGCCCGATCGATGCGACCACGGGGGGCTTGCGTTGACCCCGCTTCCCAGACTCTTGACGAATCGCCTTTTTTTCGGTATACTGGCGGCAGAACCAGAGTCCACATGTCGAGGAGGTGAAGCAAATCGTCAGCAGCTCTTGCTCACGTGCCCGGTCTAGCCAAGAGGAGGAGAACCGTGTCGAACAAGCGCGTAGTATGCACCTGGTTGCTGATCCTCGCCCTGATCGTGCCCGTTCTGGCTTCCTGTGGCCCCGCCGCGGAGCCGACAGCGGCGGTACAGCCGACCGCAGCGGGTCCGGCTGACCTCCTGGACGAGGTCATGGCTGCCGGCAAGCTACTGGTCTCTACCGACCCCAACTATGCGCCCCAGAGCTTCCTGAACGACCAGGGCCAACTCGACGGCTTTGACATCGATGTGGCCAAGGAAGTGGCCAAGCGCCTGGGTGTGCAGATCGAGTTCGTCACTCCCGACTGGGACCTGATCACCTCGGGCAACTGGGGCAAGCGCTGGGACCTGAGCATCGGGTCCATGACCATCACCGAGGACCGCCAGGCCGTCCTGTGGTTCACCGATCCCTACTACTACACCCCCGCAGCCTTCGCCGTCCACAAGACCAATACCACGATCAAGTCCCCGGCAGACCTGGCCGGGAAGAAGATCGGGTTCGGCACCGCCACCACCTACGAGGCCTACCTGGGCGGCACCCTGAAGATCGTCGGTGAGACGGCGATCTATCCACCGCCGGCGAACGCCGTCTTGAAGCCGTACTCCACCGATGCCGAAGCCATCCAGGACCTGGCGCTGGGCGACGGGACCCGCCTGGACGCCGCCATGTCGGCCCTGCCGACCCTCCAGGAAGCCGTCAACAAGGGGGAGGCAATCAAGATCATCGGCACGCCGGCCTTTTACGAACCGCTGGCCTTTGCCCTGGACAAGAGCCGCGGTGCATCGGACAAGATGCTGGCCAAGCTGAACGAGATCGTCCGGGCCATGCACGCGGACGGTACCCTGACCCAGTTCTCCATGAAGTGGTACGGTGTCGACCTGACTACCAAGGTCGCCCCATAGTTGCCGTGCGGCGTGGTAGGGAAGGGGACGGATACGCCTGCTCTGTGCCCGTAGTGCCCCGGTGGGGGTGATCGTCCGCGGTCACCCTCACCGGGTCGATTCCGCTGTGCCGCCGACCCGTAGGAGGCCAAGACCTTGGACAAACGAGCGGGAGCCGCTCCCCAGCACAGCCAGGCCGTGCGCCTGCTGCTTCTCTTTGTGGCGATCACGGCTGTCCTGAGCCTGCTCTACGCCGGCCAGTACTTCCTGGGCGGGCCCGTCCGCCTGCGCGTAACCAGTGCCATGCACGACCTGGCGCTCTACCCGGCCGGCACCCTCAAACACGCCTACCAGACAGGCAACGGCTGGGAGTTCCAGGTCGTCGATGCCGGCCCCAACGCGGGGTACTACGGGGCGATGGCGCTGGACCCGTCCGGGAACTCGCACGTCAGCTACTACGATGTGATCGACGGCGCGCTGAAGTACGCCCTCTGGACCGGCAGCGCCTGGGATGTCCAGGTCGTGGACGACGGTGGCGACGTGGGCCGGTTCACCTCGCTGGTGCTGGACTCCCGCGGCCGGCCGCACATCAGCTACTGCCGGTACGACCCGACCGCCCAGTCCTGCCAGGCTCTGCAATACGCCTTTCACGACGGCGCGGCCTGGAACGTGACAACGGTCGACAGCCCGGGCGGCGAGTACAGCTCCCTGCGGCTGGACGGCCTCGACAACCCGCACATTGCCTACCGCGACAGCACCAACAGCACCCTCAAGTACGCCCGCCGCGGGATGGACGGCAGATGGAACGTCCAGGTGGTGGACGGCGGCTCCGGCGTCGGCGAGTACGTCTCGTTGGCGCTGACCGGCGGCCAGCCACGCATCGCCTACTACGACCGGGGCCAGGGTGAGCTCCGCCTGGCCGCCTACGTGGGGAGCGGCGGCAACTGCGGCTCCGACGGGACCACTTGGGACTGCCAGGTCGTCGATAGCACCGGCGACGTGGGCCAGTACCTCTCCCTGGCCTTGGACCCCGCGCGCCGGCCGGCCATCAGCTACTACGACGTCGGCCGCCAGGCGCTCAAGTACGCCCACCTCGGAGCGACGGGCTGGGTCTCCGAAACGGTGGACGCGTCCCCCCAGGCGGGCCTGTACACCTCGCTGGCCCTGGACGCTTCCGCCAACCCCCACATCAGCTACTACGACGCGGCCCAGAAAGCCCTGAAGTACGCCCGCTGGACCGGCAGCGCCTGGGACGTGCAGACGGTGGACAATGCCGGGACGACCGGCCAGTACAGCTCCCTGGTCCTGGACAGCAGCGGCCGCCCGCGCATCGCCTACTACGAGGCCAGCGCCCTGCTGGCTGCCGCCTCGGAGGACGGATCGATCTACCTGTGGGAGGTCCGCAAGAGCTGGTCGCTGCGGACCCTCTCCGCCCAGCCCGGGCCGGTTGTCGACGTGGCCTTCGATCCCGCCAGCGAGCTTCTCTTCTCGGCCAGCGCCGACGGGACGGTGCGCGCCTGGAACGTGGCCACAGGGCAGGTGCAGCGGACAATCGCCGACAGCACCGGCGACAGCCCTCTGATCGGCATGGCTGTGAGCGCCGATGGATCCACGCTGGCCACCTTGGGAAAGGACGGGACGGTGCGCGTCTGGGACGCCGCGTCCGGCGCCCAGGTGCAGACGATCGCCTCCGGCGAGGCGGCCTGCCGGGCCATCGCTCTGAACGCGGATGGCACGCTTCTGGCGGCAGGCCGCGGGACGGGGATCGCGCTCTGGTCGGCCCGCAGCGGCCAGGCCGTGGCAGAGATCCAGGGCTACTGGCGAGATGAACAGGCCCGGGACGAGTGGCTGGGCCACCAGGGTGCCGTCACCGCACTGGCCTTTAGCCCGGATGGACGCATGCTGGCCTCGGGTGGCGATGACACCGTGCTGGTCTTCTGGGACGTGGCCACGGGGAGGGTGCTCGGGACCGTCACGCGGCACTGGTCTCCGGTGACGCGGGTCATCTTTGACGTGGCGGGCACCTACTTCCTCTCCGGTGGCCAGGACGCCAAGGCCCTCAGCGGCCGGCCGGCTACCCCGAACGTCGTCAACTTCGAGGGGCACCTGGGTTCGGTCAACGGCGTGGCCTTCGGCCGCGAGGCCGACACCCTCCTGACCACGGGAGACGACGGCACGGTCCGCTACTTTGACGCCCAGAGCGGCTCCGAGACGCGCCTGGAGTGGCCCCGGCCCGGGCTGCTGCCGATGTGGGGGACGGTGCTGGCCTTCTGGATGCTCGTGAGCGGCGTTGTCGGCCTGACCGCCCTCTGGGGATTGTGGCGCGGGCAGCGCTGGGGCCACCTGCTGGCACTAGGGCTGTACCTGGTAGGACCGCTGCTCGTCCTGGGCGTGCCCCTCCTGGAGCTGCCCTCCTATCCCGATTGGCTGTCCAATGGCCCGCTGATCGCCTGGCCGCTGCTGGCCCTGGCGGTGTGGTACGCCGGCCTGGTGATCGTCCTGACCCGCAGCCGGGTGGCCACGGGGTACGAGACCTCCCTCAGCGTGGCCCTGGCCCAGCAGATCATGACCCGCCGGCGGACCCTGCAGCTGCGTTTCGGACTGTACGCTGCGGCGGTTTGGGTGGCCGTCCTGATCGTCCTCTACGCCGTCCTGCGCCGCTTCACCCTCGACGTCGCCTTCATGCAGCACTATTTCTCCTTCATCATGGAGGGTGCCGGCAAGACGCTGTACATCTCGGCAGTGTCTATCGCCCTGGCGGTGATCCTGGCCCTGCTGGGCGCGCTGGGGCGGCTTTCCAACAACCCCATCCCCAACGGGGTGTCCGGCTTTTACGTCTCGCTGATCCGCGGGACGCCCCTGCTGGTGCAGATCTACATCTGGTACCTGGGCCTGCCCCAGCTGGGCATTGTCCTGGACCCCGAGTTGGCCGGCATACTGGCCCTGGGGGTCAACTACGGGGCTTACATGACCGAGATCTTCCGGGCCGGCATCCAGGCCATCGGCAAGGGCCAGTACGAGGCCGCCCATGCCCTGGGCATGTCCGCGGCCCAGACTTTCCGGCGGATCGTCCTGCCGCAGGCCTTTCGCATCGTCATCCCGCCCATCGGCAACGAGTTCATCGCCATGATGAAGGATTCGTCGCTGGTGTCGGTAATGGGCGTCTGGGAGCTCACCTTCCGGGCGCAGAAGATCGGCCGGCAGTACTTTCGCTCCATCGAGACCTTTCTCATCGCCGCTGCCTTCTACTGGATCCTGACGGTGATCTTCCAGTTCCTGCAGGGCAAGCTGGAAAGCTACATGGCGCGCAGCGAGAGGAAATAGATGGCCGACGAAGTGGTGATCAAGGTACGTGGCCTGCACAAGTACTACGGGCCCCTGCACGTCATCAAGGGGGTCGATCTCGATGTAAAGCCGCGCGAGGTCGTGGTCATCATCGGCCCGTCCGGCGGTGGCAAGAGCACCTTCCTGCGCTGCCTGAACCTGCTGGAGCAGCCCTCCGCCGGCACGATCGAGATCGAGGGCCTGCAGATCGCCGCCGGGGAGTCGACCACCGGCTCGCGGTGCCGCGAGTTGCGCATGCGGGTGGGCATGGTCTTTCAGCAGTTCAACCTCTTCCCGCACATGACCGTTCTGGGCAACATCATCGAAGCCCCCACGATCGTCAAGCGTATGTCGCGCGACGCTGCCACCGCCAAGGCCGAGGAGCTGCTGGAGTGGGTCGGGCTCAAGGAGAAGCGCGACGAGTTCCCCTCGCGCCTATCGGGCGGGCAGCAGCAGCGCGTGGCCATCGCCCGCGCCCTGGC
The DNA here is from genome assembly GCA_964613665.1 of uncultured Chloroflexia bacterium. Lineage (GTDB taxonomy): Bacteria > Chloroflexota > Chloroflexia > DTKN01 > DTKN01 > CAZQFV01. The sequence continues at coordinate 17,339 of CAZTIG010000012.1, read as the reverse complement.
CATGGAGCCCAAGATCATGCTCTTTGACGAGCCCACCTCGGCCCTCGACCCCGAGCTGATCAGCGAGGTCGTGGAGGTGATGGAGCGCCTGGCCAATCAGGGCATGACCATGGTCGTGGTCACCCACGAGATCCACTTTGCCCGCGACGTGGCCGATCGGGTCATCCTGATGGACTCGGGCGTCTGGGCGGAGGAAGGGACTCCCGACGAGCTATTCACCAACCCCAAGGAGGAGCGGACCAGGCAGTTCCTGTCGCATATCCTCTGATTCGTCCCCTCCCAGATAGGCCTGGCGCACCATCTCGTTCTGCTCGAGGTTGGCCGCGGTGTCCTGCAGGACGATGCGCCCGGTCTGCAGGACGTAGCCGCGGTGGGCGATGGAGAGGGCCATCAGGGCGTTCTGCTCCACCAGCAGGACGGTGGTGCCCTGCTGGTTGATCTCCTGGATCGTCTCAAAGATCTTTTCTACCAGCACGGGGGCCAGGCCCATGGAGGGCTCGTCCAGCAGCAGGATGCGCGGGCGGGCCATCAGCCCGCGGGCGATGGCCAGCATCTGCTGCTCGCCGCCGGAGAGGGTGCCGCCCACCTGCCGGCGGCGCTCCTTCAGCCGGGGGAAGAGGACAAAGACCCGCTCCATGTCCTCGTGAATGGCCGCACGGTCGGTACGGGTGAAGGAGCCCATCTCCAGATTCTCGGTCACCGTCAGCCGGCCAAAGATCTTGCGCCCCTCGGGCACCTGGGCGACCCCGCGGCGCACGACCTCGTGCGCGCGCAGCTTGTGGATGCCCTCGCCGCCCAGCCAGATCTCGCCCTGGCGGGGCTTCAGCAGGCCGCAGATCGTGTTCAACGTCGTCGTCTTGCCGGCCCCGTTGGCCCCGATGAGGGTGACGATCTCGCCCTGGTCCACGTGCAGCGAGATGCCCTGCAGGGCGTGGATGTTGCCGTAGTAGGTGTGGATGTCGCGGACCTCCAGCAGCGCCATCAGGCCACCTTCCTCTTGCCCAGGTAGGCCTCGATCACCTGGGGATTGCACTGGACCGTCTCTGGCGTGCCCTCGCAAATCTTGAGCCCATAGTCCAGCACCACCACCCAGTCGGAGATGCCCATGACCACGTGCATGTCGTGCTCGATGAGCAGGATGGTGATGTTCAGCTCGTCCCGCAGCCGGCGGATGAAGCGGATCATGTCCTCGGTCTCGGCCGGGTTCATGCCGGCCGTGGGCTCGTCCAGCAGCAGCAGCGTGGGCCTGCCGGCCAGGGCGCGGGCCACCTCCAGCCGGCGCTGGTCGCCGTAGGGCAGGTTCTTGGCCATCCAGTCGCCCTTGCCGGCCAGCCCGACAAAGTTGAGCAACTCCTGGGCCCGGCGGATGGCGGCCTGCTCCTCCTCCCTCACCGTCATGGATTGGCCCTCGTCGCGCGCCAGCAGGCGCGAGGCCACCACGTACAGCAAGGGCGGAAGAATCGACAGGAGCAGTAAGAGCCCGAGCGAGGCCAGGGCGCGCTCCACGCTGGGAGCCCGGACGTTCCACAGCACCAGTTGCACGAGTCCCCACACCCAGAAGGCTGCCCCCACCGCCCCGGCCACACCCAGGGCGATCCACGAGCCCAGCGCCACATCGGCGGCACCGAGGGCCCGGGCGACCAGGAGCACGGGCAGGGTGAAGAACAGCACCGCCGCCGCCAGGAGGGCCACCGCCTCCAGGACCCGCGCCAGCCTGGGCGGGGCGGTGAGCCCCGTGGAGGGGACGGCGCCGGCCGCCCGCTCCTGGGCGGCCGACGGGAACCAGCGAAAGATGGCCTCGACGACGCCGGCCTGCAAGTGCGGGTGCTGGCCGGCCAGGATGTTCTCCAGCGCCGTCATGTTGTGAAAGAGGCGGATGTTCTGGTAGGTGCGGGCGATGCCCAGCCCGGCGATCTCGTCGGGGCGCAGGTCGTTGAGCCGGGTGCCCTGAAAGTACAGGGAGCCCTCCTCGGCGTGATAGAAGCCGGTGACGCAGTTGAAGAAGGTGGTCTTGCCGGCCCCGTTGGGGCCGATGATGCTAAAGATGCTGCGCTCGGGCACCGCCAGGTCCACCTTGTTGACGGCGACCAGTCCGCCGAAGCGCTTGGTCACCTGGTGCGATTCCAGGATGTTCACGGCCGGCTCCTGTTCATGGCTTGCTGGGCTGCCCGCCAGGCGCTTCGCTGGCTTCGTGCAGCTCCATGCTGCGGCGCCGGGAAGGCCAGATGCCCTCCGGGCGCAGGATCATCATGACCACCAACAGCATGCCAAAGACCAGCATGCGATAGTCCTCCAGCTCGCGCAGGATCTCCGGTAGCCCTTTCAGCACCAGCGCGCCCATGACCACGCCCGGTATGCTGCCCATGCCGCCGACGATGACCAGGCAGAGCACGTTGATCGAGACGAGCAGGGTAAAGTCCTCCGGGCCGGTGAAGCGGTTGCGCGAGGCGTAGAGCACGCCCCCCAGGCCGGCAAAGGCCGCCCCGACGGCAAAAGCCAGCAGCTTGTACTTCAGGACAAAGATGCCCATGGCCTTGGCCACGTCCTCGTCGTCGCGCATGGCCATCCAGGCCCGCCCGACCCGCGAGTCCTGCAGGCGGACAGAGAGCAGGACCACCAGGGCGATGCCCACGATGATAAGGTAGAAAAAGAAGAACTCGTTGTGCAGGTCGAGGCCGAAGAACGCCGGCCCGCCGACGTTGCGCACGCCGCGCGGCCCGCCGGTGAAGGCGGTCAGGATGTCGCTCTTGGAGAGGATGCGGATGATCTCGCCAAAGCCGAGCGTGACGATCGCCAGGTAGTCGCCGCGCATCCGCAGGACGGGGATACCCAGGAGGACCCCGGTGATCGCCGCCAGGGCCACGCCGATGGGCAGCACCAGCCAGAAGCTCATGCCGATGCCGTGCGGCGTCGGGGCGGTCAGCAGGGCCACCGTGTAGGAGCCGATGGCGAAAAAGGCCACGTAGCCCAGGTCCAGGAGGCCGGCCAGCCCGACCACCACATTCAGCCCCACCCCCAGCATCACGTAGATGCCCACCGTGCCCAGCGTATAGTTCCAGTACTGGCCCAGGAAGAGCGGCAGAATGAGCAGCAGCACCCCCCCCAGGCCGAGCAGGATGTAGCGCGTATAGGGAAAGGCGACGACCTCGTGCACGGCCGGCAGGGCCGCGACCGCTCCGCGTGCCTCCCGCCACCCGCGCCGCACGAACTCCCCCCAGCGGTAGCGGCCGGCCAGCTCGGCCAGCAGCGCGCCGCCCACGCTGGCGGCCGTCAGCGCCACGGCCAGGACGACCAGCACGGCGGCGCTGAGGAGCGGCGGCAAGCCCATGGTGAACATGGCGATGGCCTGCGGGGTGAGCTGCACCAGCCACTCCCGCACGTTCACGCCCGACTGGATCAGCATGCTGACGCCCCACAGGAACGCTGCGGTGGCCAGGCCCGGCACCAGGCCGGCCAGCAGCCCACCGAGGAGGTTCCCCCACGAGCGCTCCTTGGCGCTGCGGCTCACGGAAATCCCGCCCCACAGGGCCAGCAGCAGCAGCAGGGCCCAGGCACCGGCCGCCGGGGCAGGCAGCCGGAACCACCGCTGCATCATCCCTCCCACCAGCGTGGTCACCCCCAGCAGCAGGATGAAGATGCTGATCGCGGCGATGATCAGGCCACGGCGCAGACCCGCACCGATCGTCATGGGTTCTCTCCTACCGTCTCAGGGCCAGACCGGGTCACATCTTTTTCTCGGCCAGGACCTCACCCAGGATGCCCTGCGGCCGGAAGATCAGGACCAGCACCAGGATGGAAAAGGCCAGGACGTCCTTGAGTTGGAAGGGGATACCGAGCAAGCCCGGCCCGACCGACTCTAGCACGCCCAGGCTCAGGCCGCCCAGCATGGCCCCGGTGACGTTGCCGACGCCGCCCAGGACCGCGGCCGTAAAGGCCTTGAGGCCGGGAACAAAGCCGATATAGTGGTACAGCACGCCCATGTGCAGTCCCCACAGCACCCCGGCGGCGCCGGCCAGCACGCCGGAGATGGCAAAGGTGTTGCCGATGACCCGGTCGACGTCGACGCCCATCAGGGCGGCGGTGTCCTTGTCCTCTGCCACGGCGCGCATGGCCTTGCCCATCTTGGTGCGCCGCACCAGCGTCAGCAGGCCGATCATCAGCACGATCGACATGGCAAAGGTGATCGCGCCGGTGTAGGGAATCAGCACCGGCTTGGCCTGCCAGAACACATCCACCCCTGGCAGGTGCACCCACCTTCCGCCCACCCACACGGTCCAGCCGATGTTGCGGTCGATCACCACCGGGTTGCTGTAGATGCGGCGGGTCGCCCCGAACATGAGCTGTGCAGCGTTCTCCAGGAAGAGGGAGGCGCCGATGGCGCTGATCAGAGGGACCAGGCGGGGGGCGCGGCGCAGCGGCCGGTAGGCCACGCGCTCCAGGGTGATGGCCACGAGCATGCCGATGACCATGCCGACGACCATGGCCACGACAACGGAGAAGACGGACCAGAACAGGTTCCGGTCCAGCAGGTTGGCCCCCTTGAACGCCTCCAGGGTAAAGTAGCCGGCAAAGGCCCCCACCATCATCACGTCGCCGTGGGCAAAGTTGATCATGAAGAGAATGCCATAGACCAGCGTGTAGCCCAGGGCGATGACGGCGTAGACGCCGCCCAGGACCAGGCCGGAGATGGCAAACTTGACCCACGTATCCAGGCCGTAGAGCTGCTCGCCGTAGACGTTCAGCGCCTGGCCCTCCAGGCGGAGGAAGTAGGTCTTGTCGGGGTCGACGACCTCCCAGCTGCTGCCGGCCTGCTTCACCTCCACCACGGCCTGCGGCTTGACGACCAGGAGGAGGTTGCCCGACTCGTCCTGGCACTGCCCCGGCAGCCCGGCGGGCAGCGCGCCGCGGTCCAGCTCGGCCGCGAACTCCGGCCCGACGGCGCAGAGGAATGGCCGAACGAAGATGATCTCGTACAGCCGCCACAGGAGGTAGGCGGCAAAGAGCGCTCCCAGCACGGGGCGGACCCATTTCCCCAGGTTGAGGGCCCGCTTCGGACGAGCCTGGGCGGCGGCGGCCATGCAGAGCTCCTTCTGTGATGTATGAGAGGGCGATGAGGCAGACCGCCACGGCCTGCCCCATCGCCTGAGACTGCCAGGGGGGCAGGGGAACTACTGGCCCGGCCCGACTACCCATGCGCCGTTCTGTACCTGCATGAACTTGATGCCCGCCGCCGCGCACTCGCCGGTGGTGCTGCAGGTGATCGTGCCGGTCAGCCCCGTGTAGTTGGCAGTGCCGCGCACCGCGTCGACCAGAGCCTTGCGCGGGATGATCAGCTTGTCGCCGCTCTTGACCGCGGCCTTGTCCATGGCCCGAAGCAGGATCATCGCCGAGTCGTAGCCGTGCGGGCTAAAGGGGCTCAGCTCGCCCTGCTCCTGCCCGTAGGCCGCCTTGTAGTCGGCGCGGAACTTGTCATAGGCTGCCGACTCGGGGATCGGCACGTAGGTGGAGAAGGTGCCCTCGGCAGCGCTCCCGGCCAGGTTGAGGTAGTTGGTGCCGTAGGTGCCGTCGTCGCCGAAGAACTTGACACCGGTCAGGCCGGCGGCGGCCATCTGCGAGACCAGCACCGCCGCGTCGGCGTCATAGCCGCCGTAGTAGATCAGCTCGGGGCCCAGGGCGGCCACGGCCGCCAGCGGGGCGCTGTAGTCGGTCTCGCCGGGCGTGATCGCCGTTGTGCCGAGCACCTGGCCGCCCAGCGCCTTGAAAAAGTCGCCGACCATGAGGGCCAGCCCTTGCCCGTAGGCGCCGCCGTCGTGCATGACCACGATCTTGCGCACGGCCAGGACGTCGTAGAGGTACTTGCTGGCGAACTGGGCCTGCTGCTCGTCGGTGAAGCAGACGCGGTTAAAGACTGCCGAGCCCAGCTTGGTCAGCGAAGGGGTCGTGGCCGAGGGCGAGACCATGGCGATGTGCGCCTTCTCGTAGATGGGGATGGCCACCTCGGTCGCCCCGGAGAAGGTGTGCCCGACGACGGCAACGACCTGCGGGTCGGCGGACAACTTGTTGGCCACGGCGGCGCCCTGCTCGGGAGCGCCCTGGTCGTCCTCGATCATCACTTCGACCGCAAAGCCCTGCACGGGGCCGTGGTCCTTGATCGCCAGCTCGACGCCGCGGGAGATGTCAGTGCCGAAGGCGGAGTAGTCGCCGGTCATGGGGCCGATATAGGGCAGCTTGACGGCCTGCCCCGCCTCATAGACGGCGCAGCCCCACTCGTCGGTGCACTGGTACTCCTGCGGGCCGCAGGCCAGCAGCAGAACCGCGAGGGTCACCAGGAGCAGAACCGCACTCGTTGTGCGCAGTGCCTTCATCTTCTTCCTCCTTCGGGTGAACGCGCTCTACTCGCCGTGCTGCATGGGCACCGCCCGACCGGGCCAGGCCGGGCAGTACCGGAAAACAAAAAAACCGGTGAATCGCTGGCGATCGTGCCGCCGGTTGCTGGCCCCGCCACCTCCTCGCAGAGCAAGGATTCCGGACTTGGCCTCGTTGCCACGATCCGCGGTCTTCCCGGACCGACGGTTCTGCCCCACCAGATCGACCTGACTCGATGCCACTGGTCTGGATATTCTAGCATGGCCGTTTGCCTTTGTCAATAGAAAGGAAACATGGTATAATAGACCTGGGCAACCGGTTCCGGGAGACAGCAAGGAGGTACCGCGATGAAAGAACGCTCTTGGATCGGCCGACCGTTTCTGATCCTGCTGCTCGCCCTCTTGGTCCTGGCGCTTCTGCCTCCCTGGCCCGTGCACTCGGGGGAGGAGATCGACCTGGCGGACTATGTCTCCGCGGACACGGCCTTTGTCGGGGACGAGATCGTCTTTGGCACCAAGCCCCTCCCGGTCGCCGGCGCCGAGGTCCACTGGAGCTTTGGCGACCAGAGCGAAGCCGTGGGCTGGCCGGTCACCCATACCTACTCCCTGGCCGGCTACTACCAGGTCTCGGCGCTCCTGATCAGCCCCGGCGGTTCCATCCAGGCCAACCCGATGCATATCCGCATCATCCAGTCCACCGGCAACCAGGCCCCCGTGGCCCAGGCCGACGTCTCGCCGCGCCAGACGCTGACCGGGCAGCCCATCACCTTCGACGCCACCGGCTCCAGCGACCCCGACGGGCAGATCAGCCGCTACCTGTGGAACTTTGGCGATGGCAACATGTCCGACCAGGCCAGGACAACCCACTCGTACGCCCGGGCCGACGTCTACCACGTCATCCTGACGGTGACCGACAACGGCGAGATGGACCGCACCGCCACCGTCGCCGTCACGGTGACGGCCCTGCCGACGTCCATCCTCGGCGGCGTCGACCGGGTCATACCCAAGGCAGTGGGGACAGCCCCGCTGCTGGACTCGCCGGTCCTGGTATACATGGGCGTCTATACCAGCAACCGCCTCCTCTACCAGGAGTACAACATCCCCCTGAATCCGCCCTTTAGCGGAATCGCCACCAGCAGCGCGAGCTGGCTGGAGCTCAAGCCGACCGCCTTCGAGCGCATCAGCGGCACCGCGGTGGTGCTGCCCATCGGCATCTCGGTGCCCAACACCAACCTCCTGCCGCGGGCACACACCAGCTGGGCCATGGCCACGATCGTCGTCAACGAGCGCATCATCGAGATGCCGGTGGCGGTGACGGTGCGCGGCCGGGGACAGGACATCTCCGCCGATGTCTGGGCCCTCTACCAAGAGGTCCTGGACTTTTTGACGCAGCGGGGTCGGCGGGAGGCCATGGTCAGCTCCCCGCACTATGCGAACGGGGCCGACTTTGTCCTGGGGCTGGCCACCGAGTACGTCTACGCGCTGCAGGACGGCTACAGCGGCCCCATGACGCGCCAGGATTTTGCCACCAAGGCAGCCGAGCTGCTGCTGCACGAGGACGTGAACGGCGACGGTGCGATCGGGTTCACCGTCCAGGACCCTGACCTGAAGGCCGGCAAGTAGACCGGAGACGAGGAGGAGACATGTCCAGAGCATTGCGAGGTTTGCTTCTGTGCGGCCTGCTGGTAAGCGTGCTGATGGCCTGCGGTCCTCAGCAGCCCCTGGGTGCCAAGGAGACGGCCGACGCATACCTGCGGGCGACCGCCGCACAGGACTATGCGGCCGCCTACAAGCTGCTCAGCCCCGATTCCCAGGCCTCGGTCAGCGAGGCAGAGTACCTGAAGATGCAGGCCGCGGCCTGGAAGGAAGCCAAGATCAGCGAGATCCAGATCCAGTCAGTGCAGGATGCGGTGCTCTCGAGCACCGGCACGCGGGCATCAGTGCCCTATGCCATCGCCCTGAAGACCCAGGATGGAGCCTCGACCGACGTGTACAACGCCCTCAGCCTGGTGCTGGTCAACGGTCAGTGGGGGGTGGTCTGGCCGCCCGTGCGCTGACACGGCTCTGCTAGCGTCTGCCGACCGAAGGTGTCCTTGAAGAAGAGAATCTATCAGCGCGCCCTGTTCCTCCTGGCAGTAGCGATCCTGCTCATCATCGGCGGCGTGGCGGCGTGGCGGCTGTACCGCCGGCCGGCCCCGCCGCCGCTCTATGCCCGCGGCAACCTGCTGGTGAACCCCGGCTTCCAGGACGATGCCGACGGCGACGGGCGACCCGATGGCTGGGAGCTTGGCCCGGCCGCCGACCTCTCCACCTGGACGATCACCCCCCAGGAGGGCGGGCGTTCCCTGCGCCTGACCGGCAGCGCCTCCTACGCCCGCAGCGCCGTGCTGCTGGCCTGGCCGGGGAAGCGCTACCAGCTCTCGCTCCAGGCCATGGCCGACTCGGCCACGCCCAACCGCCTGCAGGTGGTCTTTCTCTGGGAGGACACCCGCCGCGAGGTCTTCGCCCGCCAGCCGAGCGCCTGGCTGGAGGTGCCCGCCCGCCAGTGGCTCCTGCTGACCGCCGAGGCCACCGCCCCCGCCGACGCGGCCGGCCTCTCTATCCTGGTCCGGCCGGCCGGCGACGATCCCCTCTACCTGGACGATCTGCGCCTGGCCGAGGACGGCGTGCGCCTGGAGCCTTTTCCCGACTACCAGCGCGCCGCCCTCGCCCTGACACTGGACTGGGAGACGGCCATGGGCGGGCTGGTGCACTCGCGCAGCGACGACGGCTACGACCCCGCCACCGCCGTGCAGCGCGGCCTGGCCATGCGCCGGGGGACGGAGAACCTGTTGGCCCTGCTGGAGCGCTACGAGGTCCGCGCCACCTGGTACGCCTCCGGCTACAGTCTCCTCGACGGCAACACCGCCGGGCAGTCCTTCCTGGGCAACCCGACCTACACCTGGGCCTCGCGGGCCAACGGCTGGCGCGACGACCGCTGGGTCACCACCCCCTGGTTCGCCGACGACCCCCACGGCACCGCCCAGAGCGACCCCGCCTGGTACCTGGGCGACCTGCTCCCGCGGCTGATCGAGAGCGGCCAGGATATCCAGAGCCACACCTTCGGCCACCTCTACCTGGGGCTGGCCACGCCCGACGAGCTGCGCGCCGACCTGCAGCAGTGGAACGCCAGCGCCGCCGCGGCGGGCGTGCCGGCGGCGCGCACGCTGGCCTTTCCCTGGGGCGCCAGCCTGGGCATGCGCGACGCCAGCTTCGCCGTGCTAGAGGAGCTGGGCTATATCGCCGTCACGCGCACCTACCACGCACCCGAGGGCCGCTCGCAGTACTGGATCGTGCCGCCGGCCGACCTCTTTCACATGCGCACCGTCCCGGGTCACCCCGGGCTGTGGGCCGTCCCCGACCACTACTTCCCCGGCCGCACTTCCGACCTGGCCTGGGGCCGCGCAGCCGTGGACCGCGTCCTGCTGGAGCGCGGCGTGACCAGCCTGTGGGCCCACACCGAGGAGATCGTCTCGCCCGAGCAGCTGTCCACCTGGGATGAGCTCCTGTCCTACGCGACTGGCCGCCGCCAGGACGGCCTGTGGATCGCGCCGCTGACCGAGATCGTGCAGTACCGCAACGACATCGCCCGCGTGGCCGTGCGCGCCGATGCCACCGCGGGCGGCCTGGACGTGACCGTGTACAACGGCAGCGACCATGCCCTCTCCGGCCTGACACTGACGCTGCCGGCCCCCGTGCGCCAGGCCACCCTGGACGGCACGGCCTACGCCGACTTTGTCCATGACCAGGTGCGCCTGCCCGAGATCCCCGCCGGCCGCCAGGTCCGGCTGGAGCTCGCCCTGGCCGACTGGGAGGCGGAGCCGTGAGCGTCCTCCTGGCCGTCGCCGGGCTGCCGCTGGTCCTGGCGGTGCCGGGGCTGTGCACGGTCGCGGCGCTGGCCCCGCTGCGCCGGCTGAGCTGGCTGGAGCGCGCCTACCTGGCGCTGGCCCTGAGCCTGGCGGTCAGCGGCTGGGTCGGGCTGATCCTGGCCCAGACAGGCCTGTTCTCGGCCGGCCTGCTGGTCGCCCTGCTGGCGCTCTACTCCCTGGTGCTGGGGCTGCTGGCCTGGCGGCGCGGCCGCTGGCGCTGGCCCCGGCCGGAGGGGCCGCGCGAGCCCCTGTGGGTCGTCGTGACCTTCCTGGCCATCACGGTCGTCTTTGGCTTTCTCGCCTTTCGCCCCTTTGAGCTGATCCTGGGGCCGCGCGACGCCGCCGTCTACCCGGCCACCGCGGCGCAGATCGCCCAACACGGCAGCATCGCGATCCACGACCCCATCCTCGGTACCTTGGCCCCGCCCACGACCGACGACACCAACCGCACCTGGGTGCAGTTCCTCGGCCTGCAGCACCCCGGCCGCTTCTACTACCACTATATCCGCATGCCCGGCTTTTTCGTCGCCGACATCGACCAAGCGATCATCGTCCCGCAGTTCTACCACCTGTACCCGACCTGGCTGGCGGAGGCTTTCAGCCTGGTGGGGGTACAGGCCGGCCTGCTGATGACCCCCTACCTCTCGCTCATGGGCGGCATCGGCGTCTTTCTCGTCGCCCGCCGGCTGCTGGGCGCGCGGGTAGCGTTGCTCGGCTACCTCTTCCTGGGCCTGCAGACGCTGCAGGTCTGGTTTGCGCGCTACTCTACCGCCGAGGGCGCCACCCAGCTGCTCCTCTTCCTGGCGCTGTACGGGCTGGTGCGGCTGGAGGAGGACGAGGACTCGCGCGCCGAGCCGTTCTGGGGGTTGCTCACCGGGGCGGCCCTGGGGATGATCGGCCTGGTGCGGGTCGAGTTCTTCTTCCCCTGGCTGCTCATGCTGCCCTATCTCTTCTACCTCCTTGTGGCGCGCCGCATTCGCCGCGGGCACCGTGCCTTGTTGATCACCGGGGCAGTGTTCGTCCTGCACACCATGGTGCAGCTCGTCGCGCTCACCCGCGGCTACACCATCGGCATCTACTACCACCACCCCATCCAGGACTCGGCCATCCTTTCCTGGTTGGTCTACCCGCTCATGACACCGACCATGCGGGAGTACTGGACCGACCCCGATACCCCACGCACGCTGGTGCTGCAGCAGCCCTGGCGGCTGAGCCTGGAGCTGGGGGCCATTGTCCTGCTGGCGGCCGTGCTCCTGGCACTGCGGTACTCGCCGCGGCTGGTGGCCTGGCTGGGCGAGCGCCTGCGGCGCTGGGGCCGGGTCCTGCTGCTCGCGGCCACCGGCCTCTTCCTGGCGCTCTTTGCCTACCTGTACCTGGTCCGCCCGGGCGTCATCACCGGCCAGACGCTACTGCATCCACTGGAGAACCGCGCCACCTGGGAGGGCTACATCGGGGCGCCCGTGCCGGAGGGATCGGCGGCGAACATGGTCCGGCTGGGCTGGTACTTTTCCCCGCTGGGCATGGTCCTGGCGGCGCTCGGCATCGCCGGCCTGATCGCGCGCGAGTCCTCGCGGCGATCCTGGTTCCTGCTCGCGCCGGGGCTCTTTTACCTCTTCTTCTTCAACTACGAGACCTTTGGCGTCCCCCATCACATCTACATCATGCGCCGCTACGTCTCCATGGTCGTGCCGTTCCTCTGCCTGGCCATGGCGTACGCTCTGGAGTGGCTGGGGCTGGGCCGGCGGGCGGACACGCTCGACACCCCCGACGAGGCAGCCAGGCGGGGCCGGCCGTCCGCCTGGATTGCCTGGTTCCGCGGGGCCGCTGCCGCGGCGCTGGCCGCAGCGATGGTCGCCTACTTCGTCTACACGGGCCTGCCCTTCTACCGGCACCAGGAGTACCAGGGTGCCCTGGCGCAGGTCGAGGCCCTGGCCGGGCGCTTCGGGCCCGACGATGTCGTCCTGCTGATCGACGATGCCCGCGATGCCCCGTTCACCCTGGCCACGCCACTGCGCTTTCTCTTCGACCGCAACGCCTTTGTCATCATGCCGACCGAGCCGGACGGGGCGCGCATCGAGGCGCAGGTGCGGCGCTGGCAGGCCGAGGGGCGCACCGTGTACCTGCTCGTGGGCAACGACGGCGGCCGGCTCTTCATGCCGCACACGCGGCTGCGCTGGCTCGAACGGTTCGAGCTCTCTGTGCCCGAGTTCGAGCAGTTGACGGCGCAAAAGCCGCACAACGCCTACATCCTGCGCCAGCCCTTTGGGCTCTACCTGCCGGAGCCGTGGAGCGGGCCGGGCAGCCCGCTGGGCGACCTGCCGCTGCAGATCGACCTGGGCACCGGCGACTATATCTACCAGGCCGGCGGCTTTTACCAGGACGAGGTCGCGCCCGACGGGACGACCTACTGCTGGACGCAGATGACGGGGACGCTGCGCCTGCCCTGGCCGCAGGCCGGCGGAACCGTGACGCTGACCCTGCGCCTGGCCGGGGGCAAACGGCCGGCCGAGCTGGGGCCGGCCCGGGTGGAGGTCCGTTTGGGGGAGCAGGTCGTGGCTGCCTGGCAGCTCGAGCAGGGCTTTGCCGAGCACCGCGTCGTCCTGCCGGCCGCCACGGCTGTCCCGGACGAGGCCGGCACGGTCCTGCTGCGGCTGGTCGCGGCGCCCTGGAAACAGGTCGACTATGGCCTGGGCGGGGATCGCCGGCCGCTGGGGGTGGAGGTAGACTGGGTGCGGGTGGAGACGGGCGACAAGTAGAGAGCGGAGAGCAGAGAGGGGAGAGCAGAGAGAGGAGAGGGGAGAGCAGAGAGAAAAGCAGAGAGAGGGGAGCAGGTGGTCCGGCGTCAGAGATCGCGCCGGTAGAGCCGGTGCACCTTACAAAAGTCCACCCCCAGGTCGCGCAGCTCGCGCAGCATGCGCTCGTTCTCCACGCCGACCTGCACCACCTCGGCCACCTCAAAGCCGCCCCCAACGATGCTCTTGCGGACCTCGCTAAAGAGGAGGGCCGTCCCCCCCAGGCCGCGGTGCTGCGGCAGGATGCCGGCCCCGTTGATGTTCACACAGCGCGTCCGCCGCAGCTCCCGGAGCAGGTCGATCCAGCCCCACGGGAAGAGCCGTCCCCCGGTCCGCTGCAGTGCCGCCGAGATGTCGGGATAGGCAAAGAGAAAGCCGATGATCTCCTCCCCCTTGAGCACGACCTTGATCAGGCGCGGGTCGGCGAACCGGAGCAGCTGGGCAGCCAGAGTGCGGGCTTCCTCGTCGGTGAGCGGGGTGTTGTCGGGCATGCCGACAATGGCGGCGTTGTAGAGGTCCTTTAGCCGCGGGACGAGCAGGCGCAGGTCACGCCGTTTCTGGAAGCGGGCCACGCGCAGCCCGCGGCGCTCCCGGACCAACGCCGCCACCTGGTGGATGCGCTCGGGAAAGGGGGAAGAGGCGTACAGGTAGCCGGAGACGACGTCGCCGCAGGGCCGAAAGCCGGCTGCCTCGATCAGCGCCGCATAGTAGGGCCGGTTGTAGGGCATGCCCAGGGCCGGGCGGTGCTCGAACCCCTGGACGAGCAGGCCCATCCCGTCGAGCGCGCTAAGGCCTTTCGGGCCGCTGATCCGCTCCAGCCCGCGGGAGCGGGCCCAGGCAAAGGCTGCCGCGAACAGCTCCTGGGCCGTCCGGCGGTCGTCCACGCACTCGAAGAGATAGAAGAAGGCCATGCGCTCGCGGTTGTAGTCGTTATAGTGCGTGTTCTCCAGCACGGCCAGGCGGCCGCTGGGCCGGCCACTCTCGTCCAGGGCCAGGTAGAACGCGGCGTCCGAGTGCCGGTAGAAGGGATGGCGACGGCGGTCCAGCATGCGCCGGGCATCGTCCGCCAGCGGAGGTACCCACTGCGGGACGTCCCGGTAGAGGGAGGCGGGAAGATCGAGGAACTGCCGCACCTGGCGGCGGTTGGCCGTGTCGACCTGTTGGACCAGCATGACTCCTCTCGGGGGACCGCTGCCCGCCTATCCCCGCGCAGGCTGCTTCCTCAGCCACTCCAGGGCCTTTTCGGCCTGTCCGGCGTAGCCGAGCTTCTGGGCCTGCAGGAAGCTGTGCTCGGCCAGGGCCAGGTCCCTCTGCTTGGCCGCGGCCCAGCCGAGCCACATCCAGGCCTCGGGGTTCTCCGGGTCGAGGTAGGTCATCTGCCGCAGTGTGGCCAGGGCCTCGACGTACTGCCCGCTCTTGACCATGGCGATCCCCTGCTCGAGCATCTGCTGCACGGGAGCAGGCGTGGGTGGCGGGGCCGGCTCGGCCGGCGGCGGAGCCGGCTCCGCGGCGACTGCCGGTTCTTCCACGGGAGGCAACCCGGCCACAGGCCCGGGGTGCTGTGGGGAAATCCCGGGCCAGTGGTGGGCCGGCAGCTCGAAGGCGGCTGCCGAGGCTCCGCCCGGCGCGGCCGGCGGCACGGGCTCCCCGGCAGGGAGTTCCGACGGCCCGCCCCACTGGTCGCCACCTGCTTCCTCGTGCTCGGGCCGGTCCCCGGCGGGGCGCGCCCGGCGACTGGCGAAGAGCCCCCGCAGCTTCTCCATGGAGGCGGACGGTGGAGGCGTGTCGCCGGACTGCCGCTGCCGGCGTATGCGCAGGATCAGGAACACGGCCGCTCCCGCGGCGGCCACGACCAGGGCCAGGACCAGTGTGGTCTGCAGGTCCATCCCCGGCGATGCCGGGGCCGCTGCCGGGGGCGGCGGAGCGGCGGTGGGCGTCACCGTGGCCGCGGGGGCCAGCGAGGCCGCCGCGGGGGCACTGGTGGCGGTCGCCACGGGCGGTGCCGTCGGGACGGGCGTGGCAGGCGGCGTGGCGGTGGCCGCCGGGCCCGCAGTCGGCAGCGCCGGCGAGGGCTGTGCCGTAGGCAGGCGGGCTTCGCCGGCGGGCTGCCAGGCCGGGTAGGTATAGGCAAGCACATGGGCATCGATGGCGTAGAACGGCACGATGCGCTGCACCTGGCCCGGCGGTCCGGCATAGATGCCCAGGGCATCGGCCGGCGCGCTCTGCTCCTGGCCGGGATAGGGGATGCGCACAAAGAGCACCTGCTGCCCGTCGGAGCTCCAGGGCTGGCGCCCGATCAGGTCCAACGTGCCGGCGCGCGGGGCCAGAACCGCCTGCTTGCCGCCGCCGCGGCTCAGCACATAGAGGTAGCCATCGGGCGGCGGCTCGGCCGGCAGCACGGTCGCCGTCAGCGGGGCCGTCCCGGAGATCGGCGGCGCCCCGGCCCCGGCCAGGAGGCGCGCCTCCAGAGACCAGGCCGGCCGATCGGTCGATACGCCGATCAGGTGCCTCTGGCCGTCGGGCGACCACTCGGCGCTGTTGTAGAGCACCAGGCTGCCGCTCTCGAACAGGGTCCGCTCCGGTTTCCCTGCTGCCGAGAGCTGTGCCAGCGCGTTGCGCCCGCTGGTGCCGTCGATCTGCCAGGCGGTCAGGCTACGCCCGTCAGGTGACCAGCGCGGGTTGTGGAGGGACGTCCCGGCGGCGCTCTCCAGGATGGGTTGACTCCAGGCCACGAGTTGGCGTGAGGGCGGGTCGTCCACCGAGCGCACCCACAGCGGCGCCGGTCCCGGGGCCCAGCTTAGGTCGGACATGGCCACGCTGCCGGGCTCGCCGAAGCTCCCGTGCGGCTCTTCCTCCACCACGAGCCGCGGGGACGGCGACAGGTAGAAGGTGTTGCGCCCGTACCAGAGGCCGGAGGGGCCAAGGCTGGAGCGCGTGGCGTAGGTCAGCGCTTTGCCGTCGGGCGACCACTGCGGCTGCCAGCAGTCATCCTTCGAGCTCCAGTGCGGCATGCCCGCCGCCCACTCCCTCGTGCCGAGCGTCCAGATCAGACTGCCCGACACATCGACCACCTGGATGCTGCTCCCGACGGTCGCCGTAATCAGGCCGTGCGGTCCGAACGCCAGGTCGCGCACCGTGCCCATGTGCACATAGGCCAGCATGCTGCCGTCCGGGCTCCACGTCGGGTAGACGTCGGCCCCCTGGGTCAGCCGGAACAGGCCGCTGCCGTCGGGATGGACCAGCCAGATGCCCTCGTAGCCATCCTCCAGGCTGGAGAAGGCGATCCAGGTCTCGGCAATGGGCACGGCGGCGGGCACCGCTGCCGCCGGCACGACCGGCGCAAGGAGCAGGCTGGCCAACACCACCAGGCTCGCCACCACGGGCCAACGTGTGCGCATGGCTTCCTCCTTGGCTCCTGGCGCTACTTCCGGTCCCCCTCCTCGCGGACGACCTCCACCTTGACCTGCGCCAGCAGGGCCGCCATGGCGCCCAGGGCGGCCAGCAGCGGGGCAAAGATCACCATCACCCCGCCGACGGCCACTCCTGCCGTGAGAGGGATCTCCAGCATGACGTGGCCGTCGGGATGGCGGATGACCACCCGGCGGACGTTGCCCTCGGCGATCAGCCCCTTGACCACGTCCACCAGCTGGCTGCCGGCGACCTCGATCTCCTCGACCCAGGTGCGCTGCTCGGGCTGTTTCTCGCTCATGACGTCCTCCTGTGCGCTGCTGCTCCCGGCCCTCCATGAAAGGCGCGGGCTGGTGATCTTCTGGCCGAATTGTACCGCACTTTGCCCCCGAGGGCAAGTAGGGACGACGCGTGCGTCGCCCTACCCCCGGCCTTGGTGATTACCAGAAGACGCAGATCCCGAGGAAATGCCTCATCGGCGATCAGGTCTGTGGGGTCGAGAACCCGATTGTACCCCAGGGCGGGTGAGCCGATTCCCCAGGGTACGAGCCTTGGGTGACCACCAGGAAAGCCTGCCGGCGTGAAACAAGTCGCGAGACGTAGAACCAGGGCGGCCGCGGAACGGCCAGCGATGGCAGGACGCACCGCCGCGGGGTTGCCGCAAAAAAAGGCTATTTACTTGACATCCGCCCGCCCTTGTGGTATACTGAGGCCAGTCAGGACCTGGCGCAGGGACCGGGTCACCTGGCCTTCCATGCATCGTCGACAGCCCGGGAGCCGCGCCAGTCACGTTGACACAGGGAGGTGCTGTCATGCGCAAGCTCTGGCCCGTCACGCTGATCCTGCTGCTCGCCGCCGCCTGTGGG
>CAZTIG010000011.1:53599-85545 GCA_964613665.1 uncultured Chloroflexia bacterium | reverse complement strand
CGCTCCGCTCAGGGATCGGCCGCGCTCCTTGCCCATCTAGAGACATGCATCCGCGCGCGGTGCATGCCGGTTGACCCCCCTTTCGCCCTCTGGTATAATACGCCCGCCGGGGCCCATGGTCCAACTTCCCGGACAAAGGAGACCGCGATGAAACGCATACAGGCTGCCGCATCGGCCAGGCTGCTCTTGCTCCTGTTGATCGTCGTCCTGGCCACGTGCGGCCCTTCCACGACGATGGTGCCTACGGCCACCACCGCCCTGCCGACAGAGACCCCGCCGACGAGCACTGTGACCCCGCGCGCGCTGCCCACGACGACTCCCACGCCGACCCCCGGTGTCGCCAGGGCGCTCATCGTCGGCCTGCTCAAGAGCCAGGAACCCGACACACTCTGGATCCTGGGCAACTCCACGGTGGAGCAGCGCCTGATACAGGATGCCGTCTGGGAGCCGGCGATGACCACGCTGGACTA
The DNA here is from genome assembly GCA_964613665.1 of uncultured Chloroflexia bacterium. Classification (GTDB taxonomy): domain Bacteria; phylum Chloroflexota; class Chloroflexia; order DTKN01; family DTKN01; genus CAZQFV01. Next base: position 85,075 of record CAZTIG010000011.1, on the reverse strand, counting down.
TGACTACCAGCCGGTCCTGTTCGAAAAGATCCCCACCCTGGAAAACGGCGGCGCGGTGATCACCCAGACCGATGTGCCCATCGACCCGGCCACCGGCGCCATCACCACCACCGACACCGGCGTCTACACCAAGGCGCCGCAGATGCAGCTCACCTTCCGACTGCGTCCGGACATCTTCTGGTCCGACGGGCAGCCGGTCAGGGCCAGCGATTCGGTCTTTGGCTACAACGTGGCCTGCACCCCTGACTCCGGCTACGCCCGCTTCGCCCGCTGCGACAAGATCGAGCGCTACGAGGCTCTCGACGACCGGACCATCCGCGTGGCCTTCAAAGCCAGGGTGATGGAGCTGGACTATTTCACCTACTACTGGGATCTGATGCCGGAGCATGCCTGGAGTCACTACACGCCGGCGGAGATGACCACCTCCGAGCAGGTTGCCCGGCGGCTCTTCCCCAGCTATGGCCCGTACATGGTCGAGGACTGGACCCCCGGCGAGTCGATCACCCTGGTGCGCAACCCCTACTACGTCCTCCACGGCCCCAAGTACCCGGTTGTCGACAAGCTGATCTTCAAGTTCCTTCCCGATACCTACAGCCTGCTCTCCCAGCTCCTGGCCGGCCAGGTCGACCTGATCGGGCAGGTCGATACCCAGGAGCTGAACCCCGATCTGCTGCTCTCCTTGCAGGAAAGCGGCCTCCTGCAGCTCTACGCCCAGCCTACCACTCTCTGGGAGAACGTGGTCATGAACCAGAATGACCCGGCCGACCTGGCGCAGCCCCACCCGGTGTTCGGCGACCTGCGTGTCCGCCAGGCCCTGGCCTACGGAACGAACCGCGAGGCCATGGTCCAGGAGACGTACCTAGGGCTGGTCCCGGTCATGCACAGCTGGATCCCGGCAGTCCACTGGGCCTACCCCGGCGATGCCGCGCTGACGCTGTATCCCTACGATCCCCAGCGCGCCGGCGCGCTGCTCGAGGAGGCCGGCTGGATCCAGGCCGACGACGGCTACCGCTACAAGGACGGCCGGCGCCTGGAGCTCAAGCTCTACATCCAGGCCGGCCAGCCCCTGCGCGAGGCCATTGCCCAACAGCTCGTCGGCGCGCTCGAGCCCCTGGGGATGGTCATCGAGCTGGTGCGGGTGCGGGAGGCAGACTGGTACAGCGACCAGGGCCCGCTGATGCGCCGCGCCTTCGACCTGATCGAGTTCGCCTGGGTGACCGGCCTGGAGCCCAACGGCCAGGCCAGTTACACCTGCGGGGAGATTCCCACGCCGGAGAACGACTGGCACGGGCAGAACTATGGCGGCTGGTGCAACAACACTGCTACCGCCGCCCTGCTCGGCGCGGCCAACGAGCTGCGCCGCGACCGCCGGGCGGACATGTACCGCATCGCCCAGCAGCAGTTCACGGCCGACGTGCCGGCCCTGCCGCTCTTCAGCCGTCTCAGCTTCTACGCCGCTGCCCCTGGGCTGACCAACCTGAAATTGAACCCCACCGAGGATGCCACCTGGAACTGCTGGGAGTGGTCGCTGCCGGCGAGGAGATAGCGATCAGCGATCAGCTACCAGCTATCAGCGATCAGCGGCCCGGCTGGAGGCCGAGCGCGTACCTCATGGGTGACAGGTGGCCGCCGCAAGCTGATCGCCGGAAGCTCCCATGCGCCTCTGGATTACCGCTTCCTTCCTGCTGGCGGGTGCCAGTTTCACCGTCCTCCAGACCCTGCTCGTGCGCGAGATGCTGATCTCCTTCTCCGGCAACGAGCTCTCCATCGGGCTGGTGCTGGGGGCGTGGTTCCTGCTGGAGGCGCTGGGCAGCGGCCTGGCCGCCCGGTTGAGCCGGCGACTGGCCCCGCGGCCGGCCGGCTACGCCGGGTTCCAGGTGGCCCTGGCCCTCTTGCTCTTGCCCTGCTATCTGCTGGCGGGGCGAATGCGCGCCCTGGTCGGGGCCGTGCCGGGCGAGGCCATTGGCCCCCTGGCGGCGCTGCTGGGCGCGCTCCTGGTCCTGGCCCCCCTGGGGCTGGTGGCCGGGGCCATGTTCACCGCGGGCTGCCGCGCCCTGGAAGGCATCGCCGCGGCGGGCACCGTGCCGGCCGGCCGGGTCTATGTCCTGGAGGCCGCCGGCAGCATCGTCGGCGGTATCGCCTGCACCTACCTGCTCATCCCTTTCCTCTCGGCCACGCAGGCGTTTCTGCTGCCGGCTGCCCTGAACCTGGCTGCGGCGGCGATCCTTCTGCTGGCCTCGACGCCGCGGCGGGCCCTCGGCGGCCTGGCCGCCGGCCTCCTGGCCGGGGCTGCCCTGGCCGGGACACTTCCACCCCTGGGACCGGCCCTGCACGGGCAGATCGCCGCCGGCCGCTGGGCACCGGCGCAGGTGCTCTACGAGGCCAACTCCGATTACGGCAACATCGCCGCTACTGCTGTGCAGGGGCAGGTCACCGTCTTTGCCAACGGCACTCCCGTCCTGACCGCTCCCGACCCCGACGCCGCCGCGGTAGAGCAGCTGGCGCACCTGCCGGCCCTCTTCCTGGAGGAACTGCCCCGGCGGGTGCTGGTCATCGGCGGCGGGGCCGGCGGCGTCCTGGCCGAGCTGGAGCGCTATCCCCTGGAGCGGCTGGACTATGCCGAGCCGGACCCCCTGCTCATCCACGCCGTGCAACAGGCCCCGACCGCGCTGACGGCGGCGGAGCTGGCCGACCCGCGGCTGCAGATTGCCCTCCAGGACGGCCGGCAGTTCGTGCGCGCGTGCCGCGACTGCGCCGGCCGCTACGACCTGATCCTGCTCCGCCTGCCCCCTCCCGCCACCTTGTCCATGAACCGGCTGTACACCCGCGAGTTCCTGGAGCTGGCCCGGCCGCTGCTGGCCCCGCGCGGCCTGCTGGTCTTTTCCTCGCCAGCGGCCCGCACCTACCTCTCCCCGGCCGCCCGCGACCTCCTGGCGTGCCACGAGCGCACCCTGCAGGCCGTCTTCCCCCACGTCCGGGCCATCCCCGCCGACGAGCAGACCCTCTGGCTGGCCTCCGCCGCGCTGCCCCTGGACCTGGGTGGCGCCGAGTTGGCCGGCCGCTGGGAGAGCCGCGGCCTGTCGGCCCGCGCCTTGAGCGCGGACTACCTGCGCTACCTCCTGGACGAGGCCGTGGCGGACGCCTTTGCCGCAGGACTGCACGAGGGGCCGGCCGTGGCCGAGAACCGCGACGTCGCCCCGGCCGGCCTGCGCTACGCGCTGGCCTATGAGAGCGCCCGCCTGGCGCCGGAGCTGGAGCCATTCTACCGCGCCCTGGGCAGGGTGCACGGCTGGCACCTGGCCCTGGGGATCGGCGGGCTGGCGTTGGCCGGCCTGGCCCTGTTTCGCCGCAAGCGGGCTGTGCTACCGCTGGCCGTGGCCACGACCGGGCTGGCCGGCATGGCCGCCAACCTGCTGGTGCTGCTGGCCTACCAGGTGCTCTACGGGCAGCTCTACCGGCAAGTGGGGCTGCTGGCCGCGGCCTTCATGGCCGGCCTGGCCCTGGGCGGGCTGGTGGCGACGCGCTGGGCCGGCCGGCTGCGGCGGCCCTGGCGTGCCCTGGCGGCGCTGGAACTGGCCCTGGCCGCAGGGGCGGCCGCGCTCGCCGGCGGCCTGGCCCTGCTCCTGGCCGGCTCTGCGGCCGCCTCCTTCCTGGAGCACGGCCTGCTCCTGGGCATGAACCTGCTCGCCGGGGCGCTGGTGGGGCTGGAGTTCCCCCTGGCCAACCGCATCGTGGCCGGTGAGGGACCGGCCGGCAGCCGCGCGGCCGGCGCGCTCTACGCCGCCGACCTGGCCGGGGCCACGGTGGGAGCGGTGGTCCTGGCTGCGGTGCTGCTGCCGGCGCTGGGGCTGGTGGAAACGGCGCTGCTGGTGGCGCTGCTCAAGGGGGGGAGCCTGCTGCTGGTGGGGACGGCGTCCTGGAGGGAGGGGACTGCCGGGTGAGGGGACGGATGAGCGGATCGGCGGATCGGCGAAGGAGCGAGTTGGCGGTCGCGGTGGGGGCCGGCCGCGAATTGCCGGTCGCCGTCCGCTAGACGCCGGCGGCTGTGAGCAAGACGCCGTTCCCGGCCGGGTCGTGCAGCAGCAGCCCGGCGGGGCCTTCCTCCCAGGCGGTGCCGCTCTCCCGCACCCGCGCGGCCAGCCGCTGCAGCTCTTCCCGGTTGGGCAGGACCACGCTGAGGCAGCGCAGCCCGGCGGCGTCGGCGGGGGCCGGCGGCGCGCCGCGGCCGGCCCAGATGTTGGTGGCAACGTGGTGGTGGTAGCCGCCCGCGGAGAAGAAGAGGGCCCCGTCGCCGAGACGCGAGGTCAGGTCGAGGCCCAGCAGCCCGCGGTAAAAGGCCGCCGCCCGGCGCAGGTCACCGACCTGCAGGTGCACGTGGCCGACGCGCGTCCCGGCCGGCATGCCCATCCATGGCCGGCCGTCCCGCTCCGCCACGGCCAGGAGCTCGTCTAGCTCCAGTGCCAGGGTGCCCATCTGCACGTGGCCGTTGCGCCGGGGCCACTTGTCGCGCGGCCGGTCGGCGCAGAGCTCCAGGCCGTTGCCGTCGGGGTCGGCCAGGTAGATCGACTCACAGACCAGGTGATCGGCCACCCCCTGTAGGGGGAAGCGCGTCGCGACCAGGTGCTGCAGGGCGCGGGCCAGCTCCAGGCGGCCGGGCAGGCGCAGGGCGACGTGGTAGAGGCCGGCCGCGTGCCAGGGTTTGGGCCGGGCCCCCGGAAGTTTGGCCAGGACGAGAAGCGCGGCTCCGCCGGCTCCCAGCACGGCCTCGTCGGCCCGGTCCGGCAGCCGCTGCAGGCCCAACTGGGCCGTGTAGAAGCGCAGCGCCCGCTCCATGTCCGCGACGACCAGGTGGGCCGCGCCCAGGGCGGTATCGGGGTGGATGGCGAAATCGGGCATGGCTCTCTCTCCGGGCATGGGATCTGCCAGCAGGCTCCATTGTCCCGTAAGGAGGGCGCGCCGACAAGTGCAGGGATCACAGAATAGCAGTTAGCGGTCAGCGATCGGCAGTCAGCGATCGGCTATCATGAGCTCGCCGTGCTGTGTGCCCGCAACTGTCCGCAGGCGGCGGCGATCTCCACTCCGCGCCCCAGGCGCACGCTGACGGCGACGTGGGCCCGCTCCAGGACCTCGCGGAAGGCCTCCACCGCCGGCCGTGGCGGCGCCTGCCAGGGCGAATCGGGGATGGGGTTGAGCGGGATCAGGTTGACGTGCCCGAGGAAGCCGCGCAGCCGCGCCGCCAGGCGCTGGGCCTGCTGGCGGGAGTCGTTGACCCCGGCGATGAGCACGTACTCGAACGAGACGCGGCGGTGGGTGCGCTCGGTGTAGGTCCGGCAGGCGCGGAAGAGCTCGTCCAGCGGGTAGCGCCGATTCAGGGGCACGAGCCGGTCGCGCAGGTCGTCGCTGGCGGCGTGCAGGGAGATGGCCAGGTTGACCTGCAGCGGCTCCTCGGCCAGGCGCAGGATGCCGGGGACCAGGCCGGCCGTGGAGATGGTCATGCGCCGGGCGCCCAGGTTGAAGCCGGCCGGGTCGTGCAGGCGCTCCACGGCGGCCCAGGTGGCCTCGTAGTTGGCGAACGGCTCGCCCATGCCCATGAAGACCACGTTGCTCACCTCGGTCACGCCGGTCCATTCCGGGCCGGCCAGCCGCAGCAGGCGGGCCCAGTGCAGCACCTGCTCGACCATCTCCCCGCCGGAGAGGTTGCGGCGGAAGCCGCCCTGGCCGGTGGCGCAAAAGGGGCAGCCGATGGCGCAGCCGACCTGGGTGGAGAGGCAGACGGTGGCGCGGCGCCGGTAGAGCATGAGCACGGCCTCGATGCGTTCGCCGTCGGGCAGCTCGAAGAGGCCCTTGCGCGTCAGGCCATCGGGGGAGACCTTTTCCTCGCGCAGGGTGAGGGCGCGGCAGGCGGCCTGGCGGGAGAGCTGCTGGCGCAGGGATGCCGGCAGGTCGGTCATGGCGGAGAAGTCGTCGGCCAGGCGGGTGTAGAGCCAGCTCCAGAGCTGGCCGGCGCGGTAGGCCGGCTGGCCCAGCGCGGCCAGCCACTGCTCCAGGTGGGGCCGGTCCAGGTCGAGCAGGTGGGGGAGGGTCACGGCCGGCTCCCGCGCACCTGGCGCACCAGCCGCTCGCGCACCGGCCGCAGGGCCTCGCGCAGCAGGCACACGATCCGGTCGACGTCCATGGGCCCGCAGGGGAAGATGTCCACGGCGGCAAAGTTGTCCTCCTCCGGCCAGGTGTGGATGGAGATGTGCGACTCTTTCAGCAGGAGGAAGCCGGTGACGCCCCAGGGCTCGAACTGGTGCCAGTGCTGGTGGTAGATGTTGGCCCCGCCGCGCACGGCGGCATCGAGCACGATGGTGCGCAGGGGCTCGACGTATTTGAGGACCTCCCCGTCGGGGAGCCACAGGTCGTAGAGGAGGTGGGGATGCTCGGCCATCGTGTCCTCGCGTCGGGAGAAGCGCTTCAACGGTCGCGCCGCTATCGTATCACGGGGGAGGGGTTTTGGCAAATGGGGGGGCCGTCCACGAATCCAACACGAATACACGCATCCGGGCCGATGCGCCGCCCTCGCGGCATTCGTGTATTCGTGTCCCCATTCGTGGGCGGCGCCCTCCACACCATCCCATCAACCTGCCAACGTGCGAACGTGTCCACGTGCCAACCTTCTCCTACCCGGCCGGAACACCCTCCCGCCACACTGCGCGCACCCCCGCGCGATCAGCGCCTCGATGGTGGGTGTCTCTTCCCCCGGCCCCACCCGGCAGATCGCCCCGCAGCCCCGGCAGTGGTACTCCCGCCGTCGCGGCCGCTCCTCCATCGTGTAGAGCGGCCCCTCGTAGGGCCCCTCCACGGCCGGCCGGGCCTCCACCGTCGTCCGCAGGTGCAGGAGCTGCCCGCTGCCGGCCAGCGTGGCCGACCCGGCGTAGCGGTTGAAATCGGGGGTGATCGAGACGGGCGCCAGCCCCAGCTCGACGCACGTCCGCACCAGCTCGCGCTGGCCGGCGGGGTCGCGCGGGGCGTAGGAGAGGAAGATGTCGCGCCCCCGGCCGGGGCGCAGGGCCTCCAGCCCGCGCGAGAGAAAGAGGCGCAGCCCGGGCAGGGTGTAGGGCGGGTCGGTCTCCACCGTGTCGAAGGCGGCCCGCAGCTCCTCCGGCAGCGGCCGGCGCAGGTCGTGCGATACCGTCTCCACGGCAAAGCCGAAGCGCTCGCCGGCCGCGGCGATGTGCCCGAGGAAGCGCTCGTCCACGTCCACCACGACCAGCCGGCCGACGAGCCTCTCTCTATTTCTCTCTCTATCCCCATCGATCAGGGAGATAGAGAGCAGCCCCACCGCCACCGCCACCAGGTCGTCGTCCCCCAGGATGAGCACCCCCTTGCCCTCGAGGGCCCCCTCGCGCAGCATGGCCAGGGCGCGGCGCAGCGCCGTCTCCGGGGTGCCGTGGGACTGGTCCAGGGCCGTGTCGACGGCCGGGTTGGCCCGGTGGACCTCCTCCAGGCGCGCCAGCATCTCCCCGTAGCGCGCCGGGTCGACCACGATGCGCCGGCCGGCGCAGGTCGGGCAGAGGGGGTCCTCCCACCTAGCCAGTCCGAGCTCGTCGCGGGCCAGGGCCTCCCCCGCCTGGCTCAGCGCGCTCCCGCCGGGGGCGCGCACCAGCAGGCCGGCCCGCTCCAGCTCGCCGCGCACCGCCGCGGCCACGGGGGTGGGCCAGCCCAGGGCGCGGGCCGCCTCCCTCGTGGGCAAAGGGGACTGGCGAAAGACCTGGCGCAGGAAGGCGGCTACGCCGGCCGGCCCCTCGCGCAGCCGCGCCGCGCGGGCCACTTGCTCCAACACTTCGTCTGCACCGGGCATCGCTCCTCCTGGGGAACTGTCGTTGTGGAGCCATTATAGAGGAGAGAGGATGCTCGTGTCAACAGCCGCCCCTATCCGCCATTTGCCGGTTCCAGCCGGTTCGGTTATAATGGCCGCGCTGTACGTCGGGATCCCGTGACGCTGAGAGGGTGCCTCTTGCCTCCTTTCTGGCGCGACTGGCGCTTCTACGCCCTGCTGCTGGCCACGCTCCTGCTGGTGGGCATCGCCTACCAGGTGCGGCTGCCCGCCGCGGTCGACGTCGGCGCCGTCGGCGACCGCGCCTACCTCTGGGCCAGCCCCAACCTCACGCCCGACCGCTCCGCCCTGCAGGAAACCGGCTTCAACGGCGACGAGTACCTGGCCGCCGAGGGGGTCAACTACCGCTGGACCAAGCGCGTCTCCTGGGTGCGCCTCCCCGACCTGGGCTGGAACGGCCCCCTGCGGGTGACGCTGCGCGCGCGCTCGTGGCGGCCGCAGGGGCAGGCCCTGCCCGCCGTGACCGTCCGCGTCAACGGCGCGCCGGCCGGCAGCTTCCAGGCCGGCGCCGACTGGCAGGTCCAGTCCTTTACCCTGACCGCCTACCCCGGCAGCTCCAGCGACGTCGAGGTCTCCCTGGAGACCGCTCCCTATATCGACCCCGCCGGCGACCGGCGCCTCCTGGGGGCGCAGTGGGACTGGGTGCGGGTCGAGCCGCTGCCGGGTGGACCGCCGTTCGCCGTGCCGGCCTGGCGCCAGCTCCTGCTCTGGAGCGCCGCGGCCGCCCTGCTCTACCTGGCCCTGCGGCGCTGGCTGAAGGAGCGGGCCCTGTGGGTCGGGCTGGGGCTGGCCGTGCTGCTGGGCATCGGGATGGCCCTGGCGCGGCCCATCCTGACCCCCTATGCCGAGTGGGCCCTCTACGTTGCCGCCGCGGCCTTCCTGCTGGCCCACGCGAAGCTGCTGTGGGGCTACTTGCGCCAGTTGGGCCGGCGGGCCCGCGACCTGCCCTTCTGGGCCGCCCTGGTGGGCGCCGCCGTGTTCGTGCTGCTGACCTATGTGCGCTGGGCCATCGACGTCGTGCCCACCCTGGCCCCCCGGCCCGACGCCATCCTGGTGATCGTCTTTGTCACCGCCGCCGCCCTCTACGCCCTGATCACGTGGGACCGGCCGCAGCGCCGCTTCTTCGCCCGCCTGGACGGCTCCCTGCGCCGGCCCTGGCTCTCCGGGGCCCTCGTGGTGATCATCCTGGCCGTGGTGACGATCTACGAGTTCGGTTTCATCCAGGAGATGCGCTTCGTCGGCCACGCCGACTATGCCGACAACGCCGTGGTGGCCCGCAACCTGCTGGCCGGCAAGGGTTTTACCGTCGACTACGTCACCCAGTTCTACAACCCCGACCTGCCGCTCACCCACCAGCAGGAGACCTGGCCGCTCCTGCAGCCGGTGCTGATCGCCCCGTTCTTCCACCTGGTCGGGGACTCGCCCTTTGCCGCCAAGCTGCCCAACCTGCTGTTGCAGGCGGCGCTGGCGCTGGTCGTCTATGCCCTCGGCACGAACCTCTTCGACCGGCGGGTGGGGCTCGTGGCCGTGCTGCTGCTGCTCCTGAACCGCTTCACCTTCCGCCAGATCATCTTCCCCACCAGCGACCTGGCCTTTACCCTCCTGGCGGTGCTGACCCTGGCGCAGGTCTATCGCGCCGGCGAGCGCGAGCGAGAGGGGGCCAGCGCCTGGGGCTCCTACCTCTGGGCGGGCGTCTGGGCCGGCCTGATGATGCTGGCCAAGCCCAACGGGGCCATCTTCGTGGCCATCGCCCTGGCCTGGGACCTCTTCTGGCGCTGGCGCGACCGCCGCTGGACCGGCTGGTGGAAGGGCTGGCTGGCCTTCTGCCTCCCGGCGGGGCTGCTCTTTGCCCCCTGGGTGCTGCGCAACATCGTCCTCTTCGGCGCGCCGGTCCACTCCACCGAGGCCGCCGACGCCTGGGTGCTCAAATACCGGCCGTGGGAGGAGATCTACCGCGTCTACTACGGCGACCTCCCTAACCGCTCCTGGCTGCTGCGCTACGGTTTCGACGCCGTGACCCAGGCCATCGGCACCGAGTTCACCAAGTGGTGGCACTACCTGACGGTAGACAGCAGCTCCCTGCTGACGCTGGCCGGCTCCTTCCTGGCGCTGGGCGGGGCCCTCAGCCTGCGCCGCCGGCCGGCCCGGCTCTTTTCCCTGGTGGGGGCCATCTTCCTCCTCTTTGGCGTCTTTATCTGCACCTACTGGCACGTCGAGGAGCGCTATTTCGTCCCGTTCATCCCCTGGCTGGTCCTGCTGGCGGCGCGCGGGCTGTGGTGGCTCTACGACGTCCTGGCCTACCGGCGGGACGACCACGGCCGGCCGGTCCCCAGCGCCTGGGCCTGGCTGGGGCTGGCGATGGTGGTGCTGCTCTGTGCCCAGATGGTCGGCCCCTTTTTCCAGGAGACGGCGGCCAAGCTGGAGCAGGACCGGGCCAGGACCGGCGAGCTCCAGGCCTATGCCTGGCTGGCCGACGAGCAGAACACCGACCCCCAGGATGTCGTCATGACCCGCGTCCCCTGGCAGCTCACCTACTACTCCGGGCGGCGCAGCGTGATGATCCCCCAGGACGGGCTGGAGGACGCCCAGGCCATCGCTGCCCGCTACGGGGCCGACTACCTGCTGCTCGACGACCTGGCCCGGCAGACGCGGCCGGCCCTGCACCAGGCCCTGGCCGGCGCCGGCCCCTGGAAGCTGGTCTATGACCAGGGCGGGGTGCAGATCTATGCGCTGGGGCCGGAGCCGTGAGCGCAGATGAACGTCTGCATGGTGACCTCCTCCTATCCCAAGTACGCCGGTGAGGTGACCGCCCCCTTCATCGAGGAGATCGCCGCCGGCCTGGCCGCGCGCGGGCACCAGGTGCACGTCGTGCTGCCGCGGCACCACGCCATGCGCCGGCCGGCCGTCGACCGCGGCGTGCACCTGCACCCCTACGCCTACGCCCCGCTGCGCTCGCTGAACGTGTGGGGCTATGCCGAGTCCATGGCCGCCGACGTAGAGGTGCGCGGCCGGGCCTACCTGGCCGCCCTCTTCGCCCTGCCGGCCGGGCTGCTGGCCCTGCTGCGGCTGACCCGGCGCATCCCTTGCGACCTGATCCACGCCCACTGGGTTCTGCCCAACGGCCCGCTGGCGGCCCTGGCCGCCGGCCGGCGGCGGCTCCCGCTGGTGATCAGCCTGCACGGCTCGGACGTGTACCTCCCCGAGCGCCACCGCTGGCTGCGCGGGGCGGCGGCCTGGACCTTTCGCCGGGCGGCCGCGGTCACCGCGTGCAGCAGCGACCTGGCCCGGCGGGCGCTGGCGCTGGGCGCCCCGCCGGAGCGCACGACGGTGATCCCCTACGGGGCCGACCGGGAGGCCTTCCGGCCGGCCGACCCGGCCGAGCGCGCGCAGGTCCGCGCCGACCTGGGCCTGGCCCCCGGCGAGGCCCTGGTGCTGGCGGTGGGCCGGCTGGTGCGGAAAAAGGGGTTCGACCAGCTCATCGGCGCCCTGCCGCAGGTGGTGCGGGAGGCCGGGCCGGTGCGCCTGCTCATCGCCGGCCAGGGCGACCTGCGGGAGGAGCTGGCGGCCCTGGCCCGCGCGCTGGGGGTGGAGGAGCACGTGCGCATGCCCGGGGCCATCGAGCGCGACCGCCTGCCGGCCCTCTTCCGCAGCTGCGACGTCCTGGCCGTGCCCTCGATGCACGATGCCCGCGGCAACGTCGACGGCCTGCCCAACGTGGTGCTGGAGGGCATGGCCTCGGGCGTGCCCATCGTCGCGAGCCGAGTCGCCGGCATCCCCCAGGTTATCGCCGACGGGGAGACGGGGCTGCTCGTGCCGGAGAAGGACCCGGCCGCGCTGGCGGCGGCACTGGTGCGGCTGCTGCGCGAGCCGGACACCCGCGCCCGCCTGGGCCGCCAGGCCCGTCGGCGGGTGGAGGAGGAGCTGAACTGGCCGGCCGTGGCCGCGCAGTTCGAGGCCGTCTACGGGCGGGCGGCCGGCGCTTGAGCGCCGCGCGGCCCCGCTGCCCGGCACCCGCCGCTTGCGAGGAGGACCCCGTGACACTGCTGGAGAAGATCGAGCGTTGCGAGGCCCAGGTCGGCATCATCGGCCTGGGGTACGTCGGCCTGCCGCTGGCCGTCGTCTCCGGCCGGGCCGGCTACCGGGTGGTGGGCGTTGACGTCTCGGAGCGGGCCATCGGCGCGATCAACGCCGGCCGCAGCCATATCGGCGACGTGCGGGACGAGGAGGTGGCCGCGCTGGTGGAGGCCGGCCGGCTGCGCGCCACCGCCGATTACGGCGTGCTGCCGGAGTGCGACGTGGTCATCATCTGCGTGCCCACGCCGCTGGACAGGAACCGCGCCCCCGACATCTCCTACATCGTCGCCGCCGGAGAGGGCATCGCCGCGCACATGCGCCCGGGGCAGCTCATCTCTTTGGAGAGCACCACCTACCCCGGCACGACGGTGGAGGACCTGCTGCCGGTGCTGGAGAGGAGCGGGCTGCAGGCCGGGCGGGACTTTTACCTGTGCTTCTCGCCCGAGCGGGTCGACCCCGGCAGCAAAAAGTGGAACACGCGCAACACCCCCAAGGTGGTCGGCGGGCTGACGCCGGCCTGCCAGGAGGTGGCGCTGGCCTTTTACGGCCGCATCGTCGAGCGCGTCGTGCCGGTCTCTTCCCCCAGCGCCGCCGAGATGACCAAGATCTTTGAGAACACCTTCCGCGTGGTCAACATGGCCGTGGTCAACGAGATGGCCATGCTCTGCGACCGCATGGGGCTGAGCATCTGGGAGATCATCGCGGCGGCGTCGACCAAGCCGTTCGGGTTCATGCCGTTCTACCCCGGACCCGGGGTGGGGGGACACTGCATCCCGATCGATCCCTTCTACCTGACCTGGAAAGCGCGGGAATACGACTTTCACACCCGCTTCATCGAGCTGGCCGGCGAGATCAACCTGGCCATGCCCTATTTCGTGCGCGAGAAGGTCATCCGCGCCCTCAACGAGCGCGGCAAGAGCCTGAAGGGGGCGCGCGTCCTGGTCCTGGGGCTGGCCTACAAGGAGGACGTGGCCGACTGGCGCGAGTCGCCGGCCTTTGACGTCATCCGCCTGCTCTCGGAGTACGGCGCCGAGGTGCTGCCGCACGACCCGCTCCTGCCCGAGGTCGACGACCGCCACGAGGGCATCCACATCCGCTCGGTCGAGCTGACCGACGAGCTGATCTCTGCCGTCGACTGCGTGGTCATCGTCACCCACCACGCGGCGTACGACTACCAGCGCATCGTCGACCTGGCCGCGGTGGTCGTGGACACGCGCAACGCCACCCGCAACGTCGCCCGCGGGCGCGAGAAGGTGGTGGTGCTATAGGAATGGGGAGGAACTGCCCCCGCTGTCTCAGAGGAGGACCGAGATGAGGACCTTGTGTTTGGTGCTGTTCCTGAGCCTGTTGGCCGCGCTGGCCGCCGCCTGCGGTCCCTCCCAGCCGAGCATTGTGGGCACCTAGGAGGGCAGCTACGAGGGGACGACCATCACCATAACCTTCGCCCAGGATGGCAGCTTCACCGCCCAGGCCTACGGCGAGTCCCGCCAGGGGACCTACAAGGCCGACCTGGCGGCCAAGCCGGCCACGCTCGACATGCAGTTCGCGGACGAGGATCCCGTCAGGACGATCATCGAGTTCGTCGACGCCAACACGCTGCGCTTCGAGAACAACTACCCGGGCAACGAGCGGCCGGCCGCCTTCAGCGATTTCATGGAGATGAAGAGAAAGTAGCGCGGCCGGCACACGGGGATCGTGTTGGCCCCGACGAACCTCTGCCCTGCCTGATCCTGCTGAGGCGGCGGGCGATTGCTGGCCCCGGGAGGAACGGTGGAGATACAGCGGGAACCCAAAGACACCTTCCAGCGCCTGGCCATGGACCTCATGGCCCGGCTGACCGCTGCCGGGTGACCTCCCCCCAGAAGCTCTCCCCCACCGGCCATGGCCCTACGCCCAACGCCTCGGCGATCGTCGCCGCCACGTCGGCAAAGGTCGAGCGCGTGCCCAGGTCCACCCCCGGCCGCACCGGCTCCCCGCAGGCCAGGAGGGGCACGTACTCGCGGGAGTGGTCGGTGGAGGGCGTGGTCGGGTCGCAGCCGTGGTCGGCCGTGAGCAGGAGCATGTCGTCGGGGCGCATGGCGGCGCGGATCTCCGGCAGGCGGGCGTCGAAAGCCTCCAGCCCGCGGGCGTACGCCAGGGCGTCGTTGCGGTGGCCCCAGCGCATGTCGAAATCTACCAGGTTGGTAAAGATCAGGCCCGGTTCCGGCGTGGCCATGCAGCGCAGCGTCAGCTCGACGCCGTGCGTGTTGTCCGTGGTGTGCTCGGCCCAGGTGATGCCCCGCCCGGCAAAGATGTCCTCGATCTTGCCCACGGCCTGGACGGCGTAGCCGGCGGCCTTCAGGCGGTCCAGCACCGTCTCCCCCGGCGGCGGCAGCGACCAGTCGCGGCGGTTGGCGGTGCGGGTGAATCGGCCCGGCTCCCCGACGAAAGGCCGGGCGATGACCCGCCCGACGGCGTGCTCGCCCTGGAGCATCTCGCGGGCGATGGTGCAGATGCGGTACAGCGCGGGGACCGGGATGACCTCCTCGTGGGCGGCCACCTGGAAGACACTGTCGGCCGAGGTATAGAGGATCGGGCGGCCGGTGCGCATGTGCTCCGCGCCCAGCTCCTCCAGGATCGCCGTGCCCGAGGCGGCATAGTTGCCCAGGGTGGCCCGGCCGATGCGCCGCTCGAACTCGGCCACCAGGTCGGGCGGGAACCCGTCGGGGTAGGTGGGCAGCGGGCGGGGGGAGATCAGGCCGGCGAGCTCCCAGTGCCCGACGGTGGTGTCCTTGCCCCGGCTGGCCTCGGCCATGCGGCCGTAGGCGCCGGCGGGCTGGGCCGCGGGCGGGACGCCTTCGACCGGGAGGATGCGCCCAATCCCCAGGGCGCCCATGTGCGGCAGGCGCAGGCCGCCCACGGCCCGGGCGGTGTTGCCCAGGGTGTCGCTGCCCTCGTCGCCGTAGGCGGCAGCATCGGGCAGCGCGCCCACGCCGACGCTGTCCAGGACGATCAGGATGACGCGGCGGATGTGCATGCCTCCTCCCACACGCGGCGGCGGGGCACGGTAGACCGTGCCCCGCCGGTCGTCCATCCTAGGGCCGGCTGTAGTCGGCCATGTTGTTGGAGCACTGGCAGATGGGGTTGGGGTTGACGAAGGAGTACCAGTTCCAGCACTGGCAGTTGCCGCTCTCCAGCGGCTCGCTGCCACTGTCCGAGCCGTAACCAGCGGCCCAGCCGGAGTAGGAGTAGGTGCCGGCATACAGGCACAGGCGCCGCATCGAGTGGGACGCGATCGTCAGGCTGACCTGCTCGGGACCCGAGAGGCTCAGGTTCAGGGTGGCCCCCAGGTGGTTGTAGATCTCTACCTTGGCCATTCCCTCGTGTGGCGGGGAACAGCCCGCGTCGGCCGCTCAGCTTGCCGCTCCTCGGCTATCGCCGTTGCGGTTGCGCTGCCGAGCGCCGCCGGCAGGCGCGCCGGGCAGCGCTCGATGCCACCACCGACGGGTGCGCCAGGGGCGGCGCAGCACGGCCGCGGACGACGGCATACCGCCGGAATCCTCTGCGGATCGATCATGGACGATGGCAATCTCCTGCACGCGGGAGTGCAGACAAAGGCAGCGGCCTCGCGCCAGGCCGGCGCCGCTGCCAGGTGCAGGCCCGGTCACGCTTCCGGGGATGCCGGTGCCGGCCGCGAGCCCAGGAGCGCGTCGATCTGCACGAGCAGCTTGTGCAGGTCCACCGGCTTCGGCTCGTAGCCGGCGCATTCGGCGGCCATCGCCCGCTCCCGGCTGCCGTCGATGCCGTACGCCGACATGGCGATGACCGGGATGGAGCTGGTCTCCGGGTCGGCCTTGAGCTGGCGGACTACATCCCAGCCGTCCAGCAACGGCAGGCGGACGTCCAGGAGAATGACATCCGGGTGCTCGGCGCGGGTCAGGCGCAGAGCTTCTTCACCGTCGATGGCGGTCACGACGTCGTAACCGCGCCGCACGAGCCGCCGCGCCAGGACGATGCGGGTGTAGTAGTTGTCTTCCACCACCAGGATCTTGGCCATCTTTCTCCAGTTCCTTTCCCCAGGACTGCGTGGTAGGAAAGGGGACACTGTCCCATACCCATTATACCAGAGTCCGGGCAGCCTGGCAAGCCGACTTCCTACGGGCTGTAGCAGTCTGCAGCGTAGTTGCACATTTCCCGCGGTTCGGGTACAATAGCAGCGTACCCGGTATGTCCGCCCCCGTGAGGGCACCCAGCCTGGGTCGGCTGGGGCCCTCTTTCTTTTGCGGGGCCGGCTCACTCCTGAGGAGGTGTCCGATGCGGCGAACCGTTCCCGTGGGACTGGTGCTGTTGTTGAGCCTGGTGTTGGTGGCCTGCGGCCGGCCGGCCGAGCCGCTGCAGATCGGCGTGCGCACGGCCAGCGACCACGTGCCCTTTTACATCGCCGACCGCGAGGGACTCTACCGCCAGGCCGGCCTGTCGGTGACCGTGCACCTCGTCCCCAGCAACACCGAGATCGTCGAGGCGCTGCAGCGGGGCGATTTCCAGATGGGCGCCGTCCCGGTGACCACGGCCATCGCCGCCATCGCCAACGGCGCCCGGCTGCGGGTCGTGGCCATGACCGGGCGCGGCGGCGACGGCCTGCTCGTGCGCCAGGACAGCGCCATCGCCACCTGGGAGGACCTGCGCGGCCGCAGCATCGCCACGATCCGCGCCTCGATCCTGGACGTGCTCCTGCGCCTGGCCCTGAGCGAGCACGGCCTGGACGCGGAGCGCGACGTCACCCTGGTCTACTTCCAGAAGCTGGGCGACGTGATCAGCGCGCTAAAGACCGGGCAGGTGGACGCCGCTTCCAACACCGAGCCCTACATGACCGACGCCGTCCGCCAGGGCTGGGGCCGCATCGTCGGCTACTACACCGAGCAGTGGCCCGACCACCCCTGCTGTGTCGTCGTGGCCCGCCAGGACTTTGTCCAGGACCATCCCGACGAGGTCGCCGGCGTCCTGCGCTGCCACATCCAGGCCAGCCACTGGGCCAACCGCGACCCCGCCTATGCCGCCCGGGTCATCGTGGAGTACCTGCAGGCCTTTGACCGGGACATGGTCGAGGAGTCCCTGTCGCCGGCCAAGATGCGCGTCGACTATCACCTGGGGAGAGAGGAGATCGCGCGCATGGCCGCCCTGATGTACCGGCAGGGCCTGCTGGAGAACGACCCGGCGGCAATCGAGTTCGTCGACCTGGGCCCACTGGACCGGGCGCAGGGGGGGCGATGAGCGCGCGCCGCTGGGCAGCGCTGTGGCCCGGGCTGGCGGTGCTGGCCGGGCTGCTGGCGCTGTGGGAGGCCTTGCCCCGCCTGGGCGCAGTGGACCCCGTGCTGCTGCCGCCCTTTTCGCGGGTCGTGGCCCGGCTGGCGACGCTGGCCCTCTCCGGGGCCCTGCTGCAGCACGCGGCGGCCAGCGTGGGCCGGGTGCTCCTGGGCTACCTGCTGGCGCTGGCCGTGGCCCTGCCGCTGGGCGTGTACCTGGGGCTGAGCGAACGGGCCGAGCCGTTCGCCCGGCTGACGGTGCAGCTCTTGCGGCCCCTGGCCCCGCCGGCCTGGATCCCCCTGGCCATCCTCTGGTTCGGCATCGGCAACACGCCGGCCGTCTTTATCATCTGGATCGGCACGGTGCTCACGGTGCTGGTGGGCACGATCGCCGCCGTGCGCGGCGTGGAAAAGCGTCTGGTGCAGGCAGCGCTGACCCTGGGAGCCGGCCGCCTCCAGGCCGTGCGCACGGTCGTGCTCCCGGCGGCCCTGCCCGAGCTGCTGACGCTGCTGCGCCTGGGCATGGGCCTGGCCTGGATGTGCCTGCTGGCGGCGGAGATGGTGGCCGTCTCCCAGGGGCTCGGCTACCTCATCCTGGAGGCCCGCAACACCTTCAGCACCGACACGGTCCTGGCCGGCATGGTCGCCATCAGCCTGCTGGGCCTGGCGTTCGACGCGCTGCTGCGCTGCGGTCAGCGCCGGCTGTTGCGCTGGCAAAGGGGCAGGAAAGCCTATGAGCTGCTTGGAGATACAGGGGCTGAGCAAAACCTATAGCGACGGCGGCCGCCGGGTGGAGGCACTGCACTCCATCGACCTGGCCGTGCGCGAGGGCGAGTTCGTGGTCATCCTGGGGCCCAGCGGCTCCGGCAAGACGACGCTGCTGCAGATCGTGGCCGGACTGGAGCGGCCCAGCGCCGGCCAGGTGCGCTTCCGCGGCCGGCCGGTGAACGGATGCAGCCGCGAGCGCACCCTCATCTTCCAGGAGTACACCCTCTTTCCCTGGCTCACCGCCCGCGACAACGTCGCCTTTGGGCTGCGCATGCAGGGCCGCCCGCCGGCCGAGCGGCGCGACCGGGCGTTGGAGATCCTGCGCTGGCTCGGCCTGGAGTCCTTTGCCGAGGCCTATCCCCACCAGCTCTCCGGGGGCATGCAGCAGCGTGTGGCCCTGGCCCGCGCCCTGGCGGTGGACCCCGCAGTGCTGCTCATGGACGAGCCCTTCGCCGCCGTCGATGCCATCACCCGCGCCCGCCTCCAGGAAGAACTGCGCCGGCTGCAGGCCGCGCGGCCGCGCACCGTCCTCTTTGTCACCCACAGCGTGCGCGAGGCCCTCCTCCTGGCCGACCGCCTGGTGGTGCTGACGGCGCGGCCGGCCGAGGTGCGTCTCGAGCTGCCCGTCCCGCCTGTCCTGCCGCCCGCCGAGCGGCTCGGCTGGGAGGAGGAGATCATGGCCATGCTCGCCTGACGGCGGGATGCACTTGCCCGCCGGCCGACCTTGTGCTATGATGCAGATCGGCTGGACGGGCTCTCTGTCTCTTGTGCCTTGCTCCTTCTGTTCCTGCCCCCTGGCTGCCCTTGCCGACCGAGGCTGGCACCACCGATGGACGCGTTCGCACCCATGCTCGGAATCGTCATCGTCCACTATAACACAGCCGACCTCCTGCGGGCCTGCCTGGGCTCGCTGCGCGGGTGCGGCGTGCCCCACCAGACCGTCGTGGTCGACAACGCCTCGGCCGGCCACGCCGTAGAGACTCTCTCGCGGGAGTTCCCGGAGGTCCGCTTCCTGTTCAACACCGAGAACCAGGGGTTCGCCCGGGCGAACAACCAGGGAATCGCCGCCCTTTCCTTGGGCCCTGGTCACCCTGCTTCCCCCTCGGCGACCACAAGACAGGGCGCGGGGGAGCGGGGGAGACAAGGAGATTCCACTGGGCCAGGGTACGTGCTCCTGCTCAACCCCGACACCGTCGTCCAGCCGGGAGCCCTGGAGGCGCTGGTGGCCTTCCTGGAGGCCCATCCGCGCGCCGGGGCGGCCGGCCCGCGCCTGCTGAACGCGGACGGGTCGATCCAGGAGAACGCCTTTGCCTTCCCGACGCTGTGGATGAGCTTCCTGGACTTTTTCCCGCTGCACGGCCGGCTCACCTCCTCCCCGCTGAACGGGCGCTACCGGCAGATGTACGGGGAAGAGCCCTTCCCGATCGACCACCCCCTGGGGGCCTGCCTGCTCCTGCGCAGCGCGGCCCTGGCCGAGGTCGGGCTGCTGGACGAGGGTTACTTCATGTACGTCGAGGAGGTAGACCTCTGCTACCGGCTGAAACAGGCCGGCTGGGAGGTCTGGCACGTGCCGGCGGCGCGGGTGGTGCACCACAGCGGGCAGAGCACGCGCCAGCTGCCCGAGCGCATGCTCGTCGAGCTGCACCGCAGCCGCTACCGCTTCTTTTCCAGGTTCTACCCGCCGGCCTTCCGCTTCGTGCACCGGCGCATCACCCGCCTGGGCCTGTGGGCGCGCGCCCGGCGCGACCGGCGGGCCCGGCGCGAGGGGCGTCTGACGGCGGAGCAGCTGGACGCCCGCCTGTCAGCCTATCGCGAGATCGCGGCGATGCGCTGAACAAGCCGTCGGCTATCAGCCGTCGGCCAGCAGTGTGTTTGGGCGTGCTGATCGCTGATCGCTGATAGCCGACCGCTGAGAGAGGGTATCGCATGGGCGTATCAGTGGCCATACCTGCGAAGAACGAGGAACGCTATATCGCCGGCTGTATCGAGAGCGTCCGGGGCCTGGCCGACGAGGTGGTCGTGGTACTGGATCCGCAGGGGCGCGACCGCACTGCCGAGCTGGCCCGCGAGCGCGGGGCCCGCGTCGAGCTGGTCACCTTTGTCTCCTTCGCCCACCTGCGCAACCGCACCCTGGAGCTGTGCCGGCAGCCGTGGGTCTTTTTCCTGGATGCCGACGAGCGGGCCACGCCGGAGCTGTGCCGGGAGGTGGCCGGCCTGGTCGAGCAGGAGCCGGACCCGGCCGACCCCCGGGCCGTGGTGGGCTACTGGATCCCCCGCCACAACTACTTCTTCGGCCGGCGGGTGGGCCATGCCGGCTGGTACCCCGACTATCAACTGCGGCTCATCCTGCGGGCGCGGGCGCGCTACCCCGATGAGCAGCGCGTGCACGAGGTGGTGCAGCTGCAGGGGCAGGCCGCGCGGCTGCACGGGCACATGCTGCACCACAACGTGGACACCGTGCCCGAGTTCCAGGCCAAGCAGCGCCGCTATGCCCGGCTGGAGGCGGAGATGCTGCTGGCGCGGGGGGAGCGGGCCCGGTGGCGCCACCTGGTCACCCGGCCGCTGCGGGAGTTTTTCCGGCGCTACGTCGCCCTGGCCGGCTGGCGCGATGGGCTGGTGGGGCTGTACCTGTGCGCGGCCATGGGGTACTATGCCGCGCAGACCCACTGGCACATGCTGCGGCTGCAGCGGCGGACGTGATGGCACGGCCGGCAGACCCAGGCGCTGGAACCTGACATCCACTCATGAAGGCCGCGCGCCACTCGTGCTGCTACAGGGCGCGCTCGTACACGCGGTGCTTCTTGTACCAGCGCACCCCGATGGCCTTCATGTCGCCCTGGCTCTTGACGTTCTGCTCTTCGACCTGTACGATGTCGGCGTGCTGAAAGCCGAATTCGCGTACGGTCCGGGCCACCTCGGTGTAGAGCACGGCGTTGGCCCCCACGCCGCGGTGCCCCGGCACCAGACCCACCCCGTTAAAGTTCACCCAGCGGGTGCGCCGGAACTCGCGCAGCAGCGCGATCCAGCCGAACGGCCACAGCCGGCCACGCGTCCTCTGGAGCGCTGCCGAGATGTCGTAAAAGGGAAAGAGGAACCCGACGATCTCCTCCCCCTTCATCACCAGCTTGACCAGGCGATGGTCGGTGGCCGCAAGCAGCCGCTGGCCGATGATGCGGCCTTCCTCCGGCGTCACCGGGTAGTACTCCAGGTTCTCCGCAAAGGCCTTGTTGTACGTCTCCACGACGCGCGGCACCCAGGCGCGCAGCTCCCTCTTGCTCCGGAACCTCTTGATCCAGAAGCCGCGCTGGGACTTGACCCGCTCGGCGATGTCGAAGAAGCGCTGCGGCAGGGCATAGTCCCCCGGCAGGTAGCCGGAGTGGTAGTCGGTCAGCCGCTGGAAGCGGGCGTCGCGGAGCAGGGAGTCGTAGTAGTCGTAGTTGTAGGCGATGCCCAGGGCCGGCCGGTGCTCGAATCCCTCCACAAGCAGGCCGATGCTGTCCCCCTCCAGGAAGCCCCAGGGTCCCTCGATGTGGGTCAGGCCGCGCCCGTGGGCCCACTCGCGGGCGGCCCGGAAGAGAGCCCGCGACACGGCCGCCGACGGTATGCTGTCAAAGTAGTAGAAGAAGGCCTTTTTCGTGCCGTGATGCTCGTTGTAGTGGCGGTTGTCCAGCACGGCGATCCGCCCGACCGTCCGGCCCTCCTCCTCGGCGACGAAGAAGTCGGCAGCAGAGTGCCGGTAGAAGGGGTGCCGGCGCCGGTTCAGCACGAGCTCCATGTCGCTGACCAGCGGCGGCACCCACTGCGGGCAGTCGCGGTACAGGGCAAAGGGAAAGGCGATGAACTGGCGGACGTCGCGCCGCCTGTTGGTGTTGATCTGGCGCACCTGCACCGGGCCCTCCTATGGTCCGACAAAGAACCCCACCGCCAGGACGCCCGGCCCGGCGTGGGTGACGATGGCCGGCGGGAGGTCGAGGATGGGAATGGGCAGGGCGGCGGGCAGGCCGAGGGCGGCCCGCAGGTCGTCGGCCAGGGCCAGGGCCTGGTCCGGCACCCCGGCGTGCATCACCGCCAGGTCGCCGCTGCCGTCGTGCGGGCACTGCTCCAGCACGAGCTGCCGCAGGTAACCCAGGGCCTTGCTCTGCGTGCGCACCTTGGCAAACTGGTCCACGCGGCCGTCGCGGAAGGTCAGGATGGGCTTGACCTGCAGGATGCCTCCCATGAGCGCCGTGGCCCCGCCGATGCGCCCGCCGCGGGCCAGGAACTCGAGCGTGGGCACCAGGAAGTAGATGCGGCAGCGGGCCATGAGATCGCGCAGGCTGGCGGCGATGGCCTCGGCGCCCTGGCCGGCTGCCGCCCACTCCGCCGCCCGCTGTACCATCGTGCCCAGCGGGCTGGCGATGGTGCGCGTGTCGATCACGCGGATGTCGGCCCCCGGGAATTCCTGGGCGGCCACCTCGGCCGAGCGCACCGTGCCGCTGACCTCACAGGAAGGGTGGATGCAGAAGACGGTGTCGCCGGGCCTCAGGATGCGCCGGAACTCGTTCACGAACAACTCCGGCGGCGGCGCCGCCGTCTTGGGCAGCTCGCGCGACGTGCGCAGCCGCAGCATGAAGGTGGCGTTGTCGATCTCGACCCCCTCCAGGAAAGAGTCGCTGCCGAAGGTGACCACCTGCGGGATCACCGAGATGGCGTAGCGCGCGGCGACCTCGGCGGGCAGGCCGGCGGTGGTGTCGGTGATGATCTTGACCATGGTCTTTTCTCCTTGGCTGCTGCGCTACGGGGAAGAGCACAGCGGTTCGCTACTGGCCATCAGCGATCGGCCATCAGCGATCAGCCATCACTGCTCAGTGAGCAGCGTATCGGCTGATCGCTGATCGCTATTCGAACTTGAACCGCCACACTGCCAGGCCCCCGAGGGCGACGGCATAGGCCAGCACGACGCCGGCAGGCAGCAGGACCGACGACAACCCCAGCCCGCGGGATACGATGTTCTCGAGGCCGTCCATGATCCAGCTCGACGGCAGCAGGTGGGCCACCGTCTGAAAGGCCGGCCCGGTGAACTCCAGCGGCATCCAGGCCCCGCCCAGGCCGGAGAGGATGAACATCAGGACCAGGGTAAAGATGATCACCTGCTCGTCCGACCGGGCCAGCGTGCCGACGAGCAGCCCCAGGCTGGCCGTGAAGAGCGCGGTGGTCAGCATGACCAGCAGCACGGCCAGCGGCTCGCGCAGGTAGTTCACCCGCAGGGCCAGCTGGGCGAAACCGATCAGCACCACGAACTGGGCCAGGATCATCGCCAGCATGGCCAGGAAGTGACCCAGGATGATCTCCGCCCGCGAGATGGCCGTCGTCAGCAGCCGGGCCAGCACCCGCCCTTTGCGCTCCAGGACGATGATCTCGCCGGCCCCCATGATCCCGGCGATGGAGAACTGGACGATCATCGAGGGAGAGCTGTGGGCAAAGGCGTTCGCCGCTGTGGAGGACTCTTCTTGTGCCGCTCCCGCGGCGCTGACCGTGAGGGGCGGATCGTCCCACGCGCGGACGGCCCGGGCCAGCGCCTCCTCCAAGAAGGCCCGCTGCGCTGCGGCGTCGCCGAAGCCGACGCGCCCGGCATAGGCCTGTGTGGCAAGCTGCGCCGCCTGGACCGCCCCGACCAGTCGGCCGGCCGCGGCCTGGACCTCGCTCTGGACGGTCTGGCCGGCGCTGGAGCTCAGGTCGGCGATGACCTCCAGGGAGGGGATTCTCCCGGCCAGCAGCTCCTCGCCGTAGCCGCGGGGCACGATCACCGCCGCGGCCCAGTCCTTCTCCCGGACCTGCTTCTCCAGCGCCGCTGTGTCGCGGTCCCCCTCCAGCACCACCGGGCGCACCGCCTCCGAGGCGGCCAGCAGCTCGCCCAGGTTGGCACTGAGGGGGCTGCCGTCGCGGTCGAGCAGGCCGACCGGCAGGCGGGGGTCCTGCGGCCCGCCGAAGCCGCCAAAGGCAAAGCCGAACATCAGGGTGAAGATGACGGGCATGGCGATCAGGAAGGTAGCCGCTTTCCAGTCCACCAGCAGCTGGCGCAGGTCCTTCAGCGTCAGGGCGATGACGCGCATCGCATTCCTCCCGCGGAGCTTACGATAGAAACGACAGCCCGGCACAGGTCACTGGGCCAGCCGGCGGCTGAAGCGCCACAGGCCGACGGCGAAGAAGAGGGCGCCCAGGCCCACCATCCCCAGCAGCGGCACGACGATCTCGCCCGGCCCGCTGCCGTACAGGAGCAGCCCGTAGCCGCGCACGGCCCAACCGTGGGGAGTGAATAGGGAAAGCGTATCCAGGCCCGCGGACGTTCCCGGGGCGTTGCCCGTGAAGACGCCGAGCATCCCGGCCATTCCCAGCACGGTAAGCACGCCGCCGTAGACGATGCCGGCCTGGCGGCTGTTCTTGAGCAGCGAGTTGACCAGGATGCCGAAGCCGGTGGCGATGGCCACCAGCCCCAGCGAGGCCATGGCCAGGCCCAGGGGGTGTCCCCAGGGGATGCCAAAGACCAGGCCGGAGACGACCAGCAGCGCCGTCACCTGCAGGGCGAGGAGGGCCACGATGCAGAGGGACTTGCCGCCCAGGATGGCCCAGACGGGCGTCGGGGTGGTCATGAGCCGCGGCAGGGTGCCCTTTTCCCGCTCCTCCAGCAGGGTCATCGCCGTGGCCGCCGCGGTGTAAAAGGCATAGAACACCATCATCCCCGCCATGATCAGGCCCATGATGCGGAGCATGGCGTTGGCCGGCTCCTCCTGGGCCGTCGGGGAGCGAACGGCGAGCAGGGCGCTCGTCCCACCCTCCATACCCTGGCCGAGGGTTTGGGCCCACTGGCCATAGGCCATGGCGATCTGCGCCTTCAGGCCGTCGTCGGCGGCCAGGCCGTGGGCCGCGAGCTGCTCTGTGGCGACATCGATGGCGATGCGCGTCCCGGCAAAGCCGTCGGCGAACTGGCGGACGATCCCGCGGACGATGGCCGGCCCCAAGGTCAGCGTGGGGTCCTGGTAGATCTCGACCGTGGCGCGCTCGCCGCTGCCGAAGGCGGCGGCGCTCAGCCCGGCCGGGATGATCACGGCCACGCCGGCCTCCTGGTGGTCCACGGCCGCGCGCGCTGCCGCGGCGTCGGCCGCCTCGCTCACCTCCATCAGGGCGGCCATGGGCTCCGAGCGCAGGAAATCGACCAGGAGCCGGCCGGCCGAGAAGCCGCCGTACTGCGCCGCGGCCTGGTCCAGGTTGACGACCTGGACCCGGGTCACGGGGATCTCGAACCCGCCGTCCCCTGAGCCCATGCCGCCAAAGGCAAAATAGAAGATGCCCGCCGCCAGCAGGGGCACGCCCAGGCCGAAGAAGAGGAAGAAGACGTTGCGAACGGATCGGAGCAAGTCCTTGCGCGCGATGTCCAGCAGTCTCATCTCAGTCCCTCAGCGCCCGCCCGGTCAGGTGCAGGAAGACCGTCTCCAGGTTCGGCTCCTGGATCTGCACCGACGTGATGCGGCTGCCGGCCCGGGACGCTGCCTCGAAGAGGCGCGGCAGGACCACGTTGCTGTCGTCCACCAGTACGGTGAGCACGCCGTCGGCGACGGAGACGCGCTGTACTCCCTCGGTCTGCCGCCAGACCTCGACGACCTGCTCCGGCGCGGCGCTGGTGGTCAGATCGATGCGGGCCAGCTCGCCGACGATCCGCACCAGCTCCTCGTGGCTGCCCAGGGCGATCAGCCGGCCGTGATCCAGGATGGCGATGTGGTCGGACAGCTCCTGGGCTTCTTCCATGTAGTGGGTGGTGTAGAGGATGGTCGTCCCCTGGCGGTTCATGTCCTTGACGCTGTCCAGGATGTTGCGGCGGGTCTGCGGGTCGATCCCCACCGTCGGCTCGTCCATGATGATCACCTGGGGCCGGTTCAGGAGGGCGATGCCGATGTTCAGCCGGCGCTTCATCCCGCTGGAGAACTTTTTCACCGCCCCTTTCTGCCGGTCGGCCAGGCCGATGATCTCCAGCACCTCGTCCACCCGCTGGCGCAGGGCCGCGCCGCGCAGGCTGTACATCTTGCCCCAGAAGTCCAGGTTCTCTCTGGCGGAGAGGTCCTCGTACAGGGCGATCTCCTGGGGCACGACGCCGATGGCCTCCTTGACGGCCATCGGCTGGTGCAGCACCGAGTGCCCCACGACGAGGGCGTCGCCCTGGTCGGGCGTGAGCAGGCAGCAGAGCATGGAGATGGTGGTGGTCTTGCCCGCGCCGTTGGGACCGAGCAGGCTAAAGATCTCGCCATGCTGCACCGTGAAGCTGACCCCCTGCACCGCGCGGACGTCGCCGAAGCGCTTGTGCAGGTCCTGCACCTCGATGGCCGAATTGCCCATTGCCGCGTTCCTCCTGCTGTTGCGGGGTACGCCAGATCGCTCGCCGCACTATAGCACATCGTCGCGCGGCGGTCAAACGGATGCCAGGCGCTGTTGACAAGCCCACCCCGACCTGCTATGATGAAACTGCCATCATCCCGGCGCGGGTCTGCCCCCCACGGCTTCGCCAGTGCTGTTTGCGGAGAGAGGAGGTCGCCATGAGTAGATACTACCCGAACCATCGCCTTCTGGCCGGGTTGGCCTTGCTCGTCCTCGTCGTCAACGTACTGCCCATCGCCGCGGCCCAGCGGCCGGCCGGGGGCGACAAGATCGAGCGCGCCCTGCTGGACGAGCTCTCCGCGGACGGCGCCGCCGACTTTGTCGTCCGCTTCGCCGCCCAGGCCGACCTGGCCCCGGCCTACCAGATGGGCTGGCAGGAGCGCGGCGCGTTCGTGGTCGAGCAGCTCACCAGGACCGCCGGGCGCAGCCAGGCCCACGCCCAGGACTACCTGGACACCCGCCGCCTGCGCCACCGAACCTTTATCGCCGGCAACGAGTTGTACGTCTGGGCCGGCGACCTGGCGGCGGCCTATGAGCTGGCGGCCATGCCCGAGGTCTCCTTCATCCGCGCCACGCGCACCTATGCCATCGACCCCATCGTCGAGACCGCTCCCGGAACCCCGGCGTCGCCCGAGGCGCTGGCCTGGGGCATCGTCGATGCCAAGGCCGACCAGTTCTGGGCCGCCTTTGGCATGCAGGGCGACGGCATCGTCGTGGCCAACATCGACACCGGCGTGCAGTACGACCACCCCGCCCTGGACCAGGCCTACAGGTGCCCGGCCGATCCGGGGAACGCGGCCTGCTGGCTGGACCCCTCCGACATCTGCCCGGGCGATCTGCCCTGCGACAACAACGGCCACGGCAGCCACACCATGGGCACCATGGTCGCCGACGACGACCCCACGTTGGAGTATCAGGCGGGCATGGCCCCCAACGCCACCTGGATCGCCTGCAAAGGCTGCGAGACCAACTCCTGTTCCGAATCCGCCCTGCTCGCCTGCGCCGACTGGATCCTGGCTCCCGGCGGCAGCTCCGCCAACCGCCCCAACGTGGTCAACAACTCCTGGGGCGGCGGCGGCTGCGAAGACTGGTACCTGGCTAAGGTCAACGCCTGGCGGGCGGCGGGTATCTTCCCGGCCTTTTCCGCCGGCAACGCCGGCCCCGGCTGCGCCACGATGGGCTCCCCCGGCGATTACCAGGCGTCGTTCGCCACCGCCGCCCACGACTCCAACCGGACCATCGCCGACTTTTCCAGCCGCGGCCCCTCCTGCTACGGCCACGAGCCCTACACCAAGCCGAACCTCTCCGCCCCTGGGGTGAGCGTCTGCTCGACCGTGCCGACGGACTCCTGGAGCTGTGGCTACAACGGCACCTCCATGGCTAGCCCGCACTCGGCCGGCGCCGTGGCCCTGCTGTGGTCGTGCAACCCCAGCCTGATCGGGCAGATCGACCAGACCTTCCAGATCCTCCAGGACAGCGCCGATCCTCCCCCTGCCGGCAACTGCGGCGCCCCGCCCGACGGCCAGGGCAACTATACCTTTGGCTACGGCTACCTGAACGTCTACCAGGCCGGCCTCTCCTGGTGCGGCGCTCCCGGCATCCTCAACGGCCACGTCCTCGACGCCAGCAACGGCAACCCGCTGAACGGCGCCCACGTCGCCGCCGTGCGCCAGGGCGGCGGCTCCTATTCCACCAACACCAACGCCAGCGGCTTTTACCAGGTGAACGTACTGGCCGGCACCTACGAGGCCACCGCCAGCGCCTTCGGCTACCTGGATCAGACGATTGGGGGCATTGTGGTCGGCCCCGGCGGCGTCACCACCCAGGACTTTCTCCTCACCCCGGCCCCGCAGTACACCGTCTCCGGCCACGTCACCGAGGCCGGCTCGGGCAGCCCGCTGCTGGCCCAGGTGGCGATCCTGGGCACGCCGGTCGCTCCTGTCTGGACCGACCCGGGCAGCGGCTACTACGCCGTCACGCTGCCCCAGGGCACCTACACCTTCTACGTGACCGCCGCGGGGCACCGGGCGGAGCTGCGCGTCGTGGTGGTCGATACCAGCCAGACGCAAGACTTTTCCCTGGCGGCGGAGCCCTGCGTCCTCCTGGTGGACGACGACCAGGACTGGCCCGACGTGCGCGTCTACTACAGCGAGGCGCTGGAGGCACTGGGCTACGGCTACGACGTATGGGACCTGGCCAGCCAGGGCAACCCCGGCAGCGCCGACCTGGCCGGCTACCAGGTGGTCATCTGGTTCACGGGCTATCCTTTCAGCGAGACGTTCGAGCCCGGCGATGAGCTGGCGTTGGCGGCCTACCTGGACGGCGGCGGCAACCTTTTCCTCTCCAGCGAGGACTATCTCTGGGAGTACGGCCTCACCGCCTTTGGCGAGAACTACCTGGGGATTGGCAGCTACACCAGCGACATCGAGGAGATCGACGTCGTAGGCAACGCCGGCAACCCCGTCGGCAATGGCCTGGGGCCGTACGCGCTGACAGCGCCGCCGGGCTGGTCCGGCTCGCTGTGGACCGACTATGTGAGCGGCGCCAGTGCCCCCTTCCGCTACCAGGCCAGCGGGCAGAACAACGCCACGAACCATGCCGGCGCGGGCTTCAAGACCGTCTTTCTGGGCTGGCCCTTCGAAGGGCTGCCCAACCTGGGCGACCGCGCCGCTGTGCTGGGGGCGATCCTCGACTGGTTCGGCGGCTGCGGGTCCCGCGGCACCCTGTCCGGCCAGGTCACCCACGCCTACTACGCCACGCCTATCGCCGGGGCCACCGTGAACGCCGGCCCCAGTTCGACCGTGACAGGCGTGAGCGGGCGCTATACCATGACCCTGCCGGCCGGCACCTACGAGGTGGCCGCGCAAAAGGCCGGCTACACCACCCAGGTGGTCACCAACGTGGTGATCGACCCGGGCACGACGCTGGTGGACCTGGAGCTGAGCAGCCCGGTGGCGGCGGTCTCGCCCGGCAGCCTGCACGCCTACGTGATCCCCAACGGCCAGGCCGTGCTGAACCTCGCTCTTGCCGACCCCGGCGAGATGGACCTCTCCTTCTCCATCGTCGAGACGACGGGGCTGGGGGATGCCCCGGGGACCCCTCCGCCGCTCGTAGCGGCCGTCTCCGTCGCCGGCGGCGACAACACCATCACCAACCGCTGGCAGGACGAGAGCCTGCCCTGCCGCGCCTGCCGCAGTGCCGACATCCCCTGGCTCAGCGAGTCGCCCACGGCCGGGACGGTCCCGGCCGGCGGCGGTCTGGACGTGGCCGTCACCTTCAGCGCCCTGGCCCCCTACAACGTCCCCGGCGACTATGTGGCCGCCCTGGTCGTCGACAGCAACGACCCCGTGGCGCCGCAGCGCACCATCCCGGTCGTCATGACCGTCTTCCAGCCGCCCGCGCCGCCCGAGTGCGCGCCGCCCGGCGCGGCTGCAGCCGGGCCGGCGGGGCCCCGGCCCTTCGGGGAGGACCCCCAGCGCGGCTACTTTGGCACGACCGACTTCCAGGTGGTCAACCTAGCCCCCGAGGACCAGCCCTTCACTGCTCACCTCCTGACACCGGAAGGAAACGAAGCCTACCGTTTCCAGGCTACCCTTCCCGGCGGCGGCTCGGGGGTCTATGTGCCGGGCAGCGCACTGCCCCAGGGCTTTGCCGGCACGGTTATCCTCGAGACGCCCGTCGGCGCGGCCATGGGCATCGTCCACATGGAAGCGCCCGAGACCGGCTCCAACACCGTCTACCCCGGCGTGCCCGACGAGAGCCTGGGCACCTCGGCCTACACCCCCATCGACGACTGCACCCGCCTGTATGTTCACAACGCCGACGCCACTGTGGCCATCAGCGCCGTCCTGTACGTTTACGACCTGAGTGGGGAGCAGCGCGGCGTGCTCGGGCAGGAGATCCCACCGCTCGGCCTGGTAGCGATCGACCCCGTCCCCGCCATGGGCCTCCCGCCCGATTTCGTCGGCTCGGCCGTGGTCGCGGCCGACCGGCTGATCGAGGTGACGGTCGAGTCCCACTGCGGCGGGCTCGCTGCCTATGTCGCGCCGGCCTACTGCGGCACCACGCTCTATGCGCCCGAGGTGCCGGGTGAGGAAACCCTCCCGGCCGAGATCACGATCTCGCTCATGAACCCGACCGACTCCTGGGCTTTTGGGTCGATCAGCTACACCTACGGGATCACTGACATGCTCTACCTGCCGCCGCGGGCGGGCATCGTCGTGCCGTATCCCGCCACCGTTCCCACCGGCCCGCTGGTCATCGACTCGAACGCGCCCGTGGTGGCCGTCGTCCACTTCACGAGCTACGTGCCAGGGCAGGAAGGCACCTTTGCCTACCGCGCCCTGGCGGCCGAGGAGGCCACCCGCGCCGTGGCCCTGCCGGTCCTGTTCAAGCAGCCGGGAGGCTGGCAGACGGGTGACAACATCTGGGTGATGAACGTGGGCCCGACGACCGCCGACGTGCGCATCCGCTACGTCGCCGTCCCCGACGGCGGCGTGTACTGGGACAGAGGCACGGTGCCGCCGGGAGGGGTATGGCGCGCCCCCCTGCCGCCGGACCTGCCGCCGGGCCGGGCCGCTGCCCTCATGCTGGCCGAGGAGGGACAGTCCATCATCGCCCTGGCCGGGGCCTTGGACACCGCGCCCGTCTCCGCCGACCGCCACATCCGCTACACCGGCACGAACAACGCCTTTCCCTTTGGCTACCAGCCGCTGGACGATGCCTTGTTCGCCTGGGCGACGGTCTGGCGCACCGTCCACTTCACCGGCACGGCCGTGGGGGGCAGCCCGCCCTTCCGCTTCGCGTGGTCGTTCGGAGACGGGGCCACCGGGGAGGGGAACCCGTACTCCCACTACTACATGACCAACGGAACGTTCTCGGTGGTCATGACTGCTTCCAACATCCTGGGCTTTGCCTGGGCCAGCGCGACGGGGGACGTGGTCGTCGATGCGCCGCTGCCCGTAGCCACGATCTACCTGCCGCTGGTGCCGCGGGGGCAGTAGGGTGGGGAATTGGAGGATGGAAGTTGGAGGATGGAAGTTGGAGGATGGAAGTTGGAGGATGGAA
>CAZTIG010000011.1:28921-53499 GCA_964613665.1 uncultured Chloroflexia bacterium | reverse complement strand
GATGGAAGTTGGAGGATGGAAGTTGGAGGATGGAAGTTGGAGGATGGAAGTTGGAGGATGGAAGTTGGAAGCTGCCGGGTGAGCACCGCGACAGCCTCCAACCTCCAACCTCCAACCTCTAACCTCTAACCTCCAACCTCTAACCTCTAACCTCCAACCTCTAACCTCTAGCCTCCAACTTCCAACTTCCAACTTCCAACCCCCAACCCCCAACCTCTAATCCCCCCCCCACGCCCGCTCCACCTCCCGGTTGACGGGGATGCGCTCGAGGAACGACCGCCGCAGCTCCAGGTCGGCGATGCGGCCGGCCTGCTCCTGGACCAGGTGGTGGGCGTGCTCCAGGGCCTGGCTGGCGCGATCCGGATCGCCGGTCGCCTGCCAGACGCGCCAGGCAGCCCACCACACCTCTTGCTCGGGGTAGGCTCCGCCGTATCCCGCGGCCTCCAGCCGGACCGCGACCTGGGCCAGGCACGCGCGCGCCTGGGCCGGGTCGCCGGCGTCCAGGCAGGCCGACCCCAGCCAGGCCCGCGTGACCAGGGCGCTGCTGTCGTCGCCGATCTCCTGCCAGAGGGACAGGGCCCGCTCCAGGAGCCTCCTGGCGGCGCGCGCCCGGCCGGCCTGCTGCTCCAGCACGCCCAGCAGGTGCAGGGTGTCGGCCTGGCCACGGCGGTGGCCGATAGCGCCGAACTGCCGCAGCGCCGCGCGCAGGGAGACCCGCGCCCGGGCATGTTCCCCGGCGTAGGTGTGCAGCAGCCCCAGGTTGGCCAGGCTGGTGGCTTCCCCCTCGGGGTCCTGCAGCCGCCGGGCCAGCTCCAGGGCCCGCTGGTAGTAGGAAGAGGCCGCTGCCATGTCCCCTTGCGCCATGGCCACGGCCCCCAGGTTGTCCAGGGTGATGCCCACGCGCGGCAGGTCGGCGATCTCCTGAAAGATGGCCATGGCCTGCTCGCTGTGGCTTCGCGCCCGCTCATAGTCGCCCAGGCAGCGGTAGGTCAGCCCCAGGTTGCCCAGGACCAGGCCCTCCCAGCGGCGGTTGGCCTGCTGGCGGGCCATCTCCAGGGCCTGCTGGTAGAAGCGGCCGGCCTCGCCGTACCCCCCGCGATAGTGGCAGAGCAATCCCAGGTTGTTCAGGCTGATCGACTCCCCCTCGTGGTCTCCCAGGACACGGTAGGCCTCCAACCCCCGCTCGAAGGCGGTGCGGGCCTCCTCGTACTCGCCCAGGTTGGTCTGCAGGACGCCCAGTGTCTTGTAGGCCTCTGCCTGGCCCGCCAGGTCGCCGGTGACGACGGCTCGCTCCAGGGCCTGCTGGCAGATGGCCCGCCCCTCCTCAAGTTCCCCGATGTCGGCGGCCCGCCGGGCCTGGCGGTTCAGGACGGCGATCTGCCGGCGGGCGTCGGCCAGCTCCTCCGCCAGCCGGCCCATCTCCTGCAGGTCCTGCGCCTGGGCGTCGCGCTCTCCCAGGAGGTCGTGGATGCGTTCGCGGCCGGCCAGGAGCTCGAAGCGCAGCGGCCGCTCCTGCGGCAGGAGCCGCTCCAGCGCCTCGTTGTAGTAGCGCAGGGCGACCTCGTTGGCATAGTCCCGGCGGGCCTTGTCCGCCGCCCGCTGCAGGTAGTGGACGGCCTTTTCCCGCTCCTCGCTACGGGCATAGTGGTGCGCCAGCAGGTCCAGCACGCCGGGCAGGTCGCCGGCGTACCACTGTTCCAGGACAGCCCCGATGGCCCCGTGCAGCTGCCGCCGCTGGGCAAAGAGGAGCGTCTCGTAGGTCACCTCGTGCACGATGGGGTGCTGGAAGATGTAGCGCCACTCCGGGGGGCCTTGCTCCAGCTGCGTGAAGTCGGCCCGCTCCAGGCGCGCCAGTTGGCGGCCCAGGAGGGCGTCGGCCGGCCGGGCCGGGTGCACCGCGTGCACGAGCGGCCGCCGGAAGGCCCGCCCGATCACGGCCGCCACTTTCAGTGTCAGCCGCTCCTCCTCCGGCAGGCGGTCCAGGCGGGCCCGCACCACCCCCTCGATGGTGTCGGGCAGGTCGATCATCTCTCCGGCCGCGCTGAGCTCCACGCCGCCGTCGCGGCGGCGCAGGTAGCCGGCCTCGTCGAGCGCGCGCAGCAGCTCCTCGATGTAGAAGGGGTTGCCCTGAGCCCGCTCGGCGAGCAGTGCCTCCAGCCGTGGGGGCAGGTCCGCCCCCTGCAGGCGCTGGCGGGCCAGCTCGCGCGATGGCCCCTGCTCCAGCGGCGCCAACGAGAGGGTCGTATGCCGGGGCAGGGCCTGCAGCGCCAGCACGGCCGGCGGCAGGGTCCCGACAAAGGGCCGGTGGACGATGGTCAGCAGCAGCGGCAGGTCGGGCAGGCTGCGGCCCACATGGGCCGCCAGGAGCAGCGAGAGCTCGTCGCCCCAGTAGGCGTCCTCGATGACGATGACGGCCGGCCGCTCCGTCGCCAATGAGCGCACCAGCGCCTCCAGTAGCTGGAAGGTGTTCTCCCGGCGCAGCTCGCCCTCCAGGGAGCGGGTCAGCGGGGTATCGGGGACCTCCAGGCCCATGACGGCGGCCAGGAGGGGAAGGCGTTCCTGCCAGTAGGCGGAGCGGCCGGCCGGCGCGGGCAGCGCCGCCACGACCTGCTGCAGCCATGCGGCTCGTTCCTGCGGCGGCGCCTCCGGCCGCAACTCCCAGGCCTGCTCCAGGATGGCCCGCCAGGGCAGGTAGGGGGTGCTCTGGCCGTAGCTCAGGCAGTTGCCGACCAGGCAGGGCCAGCCGCGCTCGTGGGCCTGGCGCTGCAGGAAGCGCACCAGCGCCGATTTGCCCACCCCGGCCTGGCCCAGGAGCAGCAGGAGTTGCCCCCGGCCGCCGGCCACCTCGTCCAGGAGCGCGGTGATGCGCTGCTGCTCCGGCTCCCTCCCGACCAGCCGCTCCCCGGCCTCCGCAGCCAGCGGGCGCGCCTGGAGGACCCGCGGCTCAAAGGCCGGCAGCGGCTCGTTCTTCCCCTTGAGCACCACCGTGCCTGCGGCGTGGAACGTGTGGCGCTCGGCGGCGCCCTGCCGCAGCCGCGGGCTCACGAGCACCTGGCCCGGCCCGGCCGCCTGCATCAGGCGGGCGCTGACGTTGACCTCGTCCCCCAGGACGGTGTAGGTGCAGCGCTCCGGCGAGCCCAGGATGCCGGCATAGACCCGTCCCAGGCTGCCGCCGATGCGCTGGCTGCGGATCCAGGGCAGCGCCTTGACTGCCTCCTGAAAGTCCAGGGCAAAGCCGACGGCCCGCTGTGGGTCGTCCTCGTGGGCCAGCGGCGCGCCAAAGAGAATCAACAGCAGGCTGCCCTTGTCGCCGCATGCCACCAGACCGAGGTAGCCCTCGTAGGGAGCCAGCCTCTCCTGGGCCAGGGCCACGTAGCGCTGCAGCTTTCTCCCGACCTGGGGATCGTGGTCGTAGTCGAGCCCGTCGAACTGGACAAAGAGGCTGCTGACCAGGCGCAGCTCGGCGGCAAAGCCGCCCCGGCCGGCGCGCAGCCGCCGGTAGAGTGGCTCGGCCAGCCAGCGGCGGACCTGCGCGCTGGGCAGGGCCGCCGGCCGCAGCAGCATTGCCTCGTGCATGGCGGGGAAGGGGATGGCGGCCCCGGTCAGCAGGGCGAACTCGTCCTCCAACGGCTGCCAAGTCCCGCCCGGCAGGTGTCCGGCGGTGGCCGTGTCGGCGACCACCTGGCCCGTCCCGGCCAGCCCCTGGGCGACGGCCATGCGGTCGACCGTGGAGCCGGCCAGGACATCGTGGCGCCCGTGGGGCGGCCGCCCGACACAGAAGCGGCGTACCAGCCCGGAGGCGATGCCGACATGCATGGCGAAGCGCACCGGGCCGGCCGGTGTCTCCACCGGGCCGAAGCCGGCAACGTGCTGCTGCATCGCCAGGGCACAGGAAGCAGCGCGGCGGGCGCTGCCCCCTTCCTCCCCCCGCTGCGACTCCGGGAACCAGCAGGTCAGCGCATCGCCGCCAAAGGCGACGATGGTACCGCCGTGGCGGTGGACCTCGCCGATCAGCGGGGCAAAGAGGGCGTTCAGCAGGTGGGTCAGCTCCTCGGCCCCCTGCTGCGGGCCCAGGGTGTCGCTGAGGTGGTCCATCAGCGCGGTAAAGCCGCTCAGGTCGGCCGAGAGGACCGCGCCCCAGGCCTGCTCCGCCATGGCCCGGCCTTCTGCCAGGGCCCACTGGCGGTCCAGGGGCAGGTAGGCGTCCATTCTGGGAGAACCGCTCGCCGACCTCATGGTTGCCCTCTTCTACGCGGCTGGCGCTACCTGCCAGCGGCACCGGGTGGACGGGTTCTTCCGTACCCGCCCCTTTGTGCCCTGTTGCCTTGGTGGTTCTCTTCCCTGCCCCCTTGGTGGTTCCTACCCTCCTGGTGGTTGCCGCAGCCGCGCCTGTATCGCCTCGCGGAAGTGCGAGTACCCCGCCAACAGCTCCTCGGCCCTCCCCTCCTCATAGTCGCCGGGATCAAAACCCGGGGCCATGGTCGTGCCCAGCAGGGCGAAGCGTCCCCCCGGCAGCAGGCGGGTGCCCTGCCAGACACCGCCCGGCACGACGACCTGGAGCTGCATCCCCCGCGCAATGTCCTGGCCCAGCACGATCAACCGGCCGGCCCCCGCCGGCCCCAACTGCAGCATCTCTGCCGGGTCGCCCAGGTAAAAGTGCCAGATCTCGTCGCCCGGCAGGCGGTGCAGCGCCGAGACCGTCCCCGGGGTCAGCAGGTAGTAGATGGCCGTGCCGTAGGCGCGCGCGCCACGGTAGCGTCCCGCCAGGCTCGCTGCCGGGATCGTCCCCTCGGAACGGTAGGTCTCGACATAGTACCCACCCTCCGGCTCCAGCGGCTGCAGCTTCAGAAGAGCGCGGACCTCTGCGGCCGTGACCATCACTGCTTCCCCTGGCTCCTCTGCCGAAAGTGCTTGATGTAGCGCATAGCATAGGCGTCGCGCCCCAGCAGCAGGTCCACGGCCAGGATCGTCGTCCGCACCCGGGCCGCGTCGACGATCGGGCAGGTCACCCCGGCAGCGATGGCCATGGCCAGGAAGGACAGGTTGAGCACCTCGCGCTCCGGCAGGCCGAAGGAGACGTTGCTCACGCCCAGGGACTGGTTCACCCCCAGCTCCTGGGCCACCAGGTGGATCGCCTCCAGGCTGACGCGGCCGGCCTGCTGATCGGCCCCCACCGTAAGCGCCAGGCAGT
Source organism: uncultured Chloroflexia bacterium (assembly GCA_964613665.1). Lineage (GTDB taxonomy): Bacteria > Chloroflexota > Chloroflexia > DTKN01 > DTKN01 > CAZQFV01. Next base: position 48,308 of record CAZTIG010000011.1, on the reverse strand, counting down.
CGATGATGACGTCCTCGCGGGGGATGCCCAGGCGCTCGGCACGCTGCACGATGCGCTCGGCGATCCGCAGCCGCTTGACCGCGTCGGCCGGGATGCCTTCGCCATCCATGGTCAGGCCGATCACGGCGGCACCGTGCTCCCGCACCAGCGGCAGCACCCGCTCGAGCGCCCCCTCCTCGCCGTTGACCGAGTTGACCAGCGGTTTGCCCTGGTAGACGGCCAGCGCCGCCTTCAGCGCCGCGGGGTTGGTCGTGTCGATCGACAGGGGAACGACGGCCGCCTCCATGGCCGTGCGCACCGCCAGGGGCAGGATGTGCACCTCGTCCACACCGGCTGCCCCGACGTTGATGTCGATCACGTCGGCCCCCGCCGCGACCTGCGCGCGGACCTCGTCGGCCACCAGCGCCATGTCGCCGTTCCGCAGGGCTTCCGCCAGGCGCTTCTTGCCGGTTGGGTTGATCCGCTCGCCGATGATCACCGTGGGCCGATTGCCGCCGATCCGCACCTCCTTGCCGGGTGCGGACAGGACCGTCGTCGCTGCCGCCATCTTCTTCTAGCCTCCTTCTGGACTATCTATCTCAGGGAAACACATCCCCCGCACAAACTCCTGGTTGAACTCGGGGTGGGCCGAGAGCTCGACGTAGCGGATGCTGCGGGCGATCTCCTGGGCCCGTTGGCGCATGCCGAGCGAGAGGAGGGCCAGGACCGCCCCGCTGCCGGCGGCGTTGCCGGCGCCCACGATGCGCTCCGGGGACAGCCGCGGGACCAGGCCGATGTCCACGGCATCCTGTCGGTCCAGGAAGTTGCCGAAGGACCCGGCGATGAGCACCTCGTCGAGATCGTCGACCGCCAGGCCGGCCTCCTGCAGCAGCACGTGCATTCCGGCGGCGATGGCCGCCTTGGCCAGCAGCAGTTCGGCGATGTCGCGCTGCGCCAGGCAGATAGCCTGCCCCGTGCCCGACTGCTCCGCCGGAGCCAGGATCAGCTCCAAGCCGTTCCCGTCGTTGCAGAAGAGGTCGGGCGCTGCCGTGGGGACGAACCGGCCGCGCGCGGCCAGGAGCCCACCGCGGCGCAGCGCCGCTGCCACGGACACCAGGCCGGACCCGGCCAACCCCACGGGGGGCCTCTCCTCCAGGGTGTGCACCTCCAGCCGCCCGGCGACCAGCCGGCCCCGGTCGATCGCTCCCGGAGCGGCGCGCATGCCGCAGGAGATGCGCGCCCCCTCAAAGGCCGGGCCGGCCGCCGCGGCGCAGGCCAGCAGCCGGCCGCGGTTGTCCAGTACTATCTCGGCATTGGTGCCCACGTCCATAATCAACCGCACCCGGTCGGGCTCTCGCAGCGAGGCCACCAGCACGTCGGCCACCGCGTCGGCGCCGACATAGCCCGCCACACCGGGCAGGATATGCACGCGGCCACCCTCGGCGATGGCCAGCCCGGTCTCGCGGGCCGGCAGGTCCACGGCTTCCACCATCGCCGGCACGTAGGGTGCCACGCCGATGGGCTGGGGGTCGATCCCCAGGAGGAGCTGCACCATGCAGGGGTTGCCCACGACCGTCGCCTCGTAGATGTGCTGCGGCGCGACCCCGTTCCCCCGGCACAGCTCTTCCACCAGTGCATTGAGCGTCTCCAAGGCCGCCCGGCGCAGCTCGCCCAGACCACCCCTGCCGGCATAGTCCAGGCGGGAGATGACGTCGTCGCCGTAGGTGGCCTGGCGGTTCGTGGCCACGGCCGCACCAAGAAGCTCCCCGCTGGCTAGGCTGACCAGGTAGGCTGCCGCGGTGGTCGTGCCCAGGTCCAGGGCGACGCCGTAGCATTCCTCGCGGGTGTCGCCCACCTCCACGGCGATCAGCCGCCCGCCGCTGAGCACCCCGGTGACCGCCCAGTCGGCCGTGCGCAGCACCGCCGGCAGGAGGCGCAGCGCTGCCAGGTCCACCTGTTCATAGCGTACCCCCAGCGTGGTGCAGAGACGGTCCAGGTCGGAGCGCTGGTCCAGCAGCGAGGGGGGCGGCAGGCGCAGGCGGATCTTGCGCGTGTCCGGCGCCAGCTCCGCCGGGGACGCGAGCTCGTGCAGGGCAGCCTTGTAGACGACCGTGTCGGTGGTGTAGGCCCGCACCACGCATGGGCCCAGCACGCGCGCCTGGCAGGCCAGGCGGTAGCCGGCGTGGAGGTCGGCCGGGCTCAGTTGGGCGCTCTCCTCGGCCGTGAGCGGGCTGAGGTGCCCGCCGGCCCGGACGCGGCACTTGCCGCAGGTGCCCTTGCCGCCGCAGCTCGAGGGGATGGCTACCCCGGCTTGACGAGCCGCTTCCAGGAGGGTCGTGCCCTCGGGGCAGTCCGCCCGCCGGCCGCCGGGGAGGAACTCGATCGGGTGCAGGCGACCGTCCATCCACACGCTCCTTTGCTGGGGACATTCTAGCATGGGAGCACTGCCCGCGCAAATGCATTCCCGAGGCCGGGCCACACTTCCCTACGTCTGCCTGCTTCCTGCCTCTTGCTTCTTGCCCTCTCCCTAGCGCACCTCGGTGGTCACGAACGGCACCACCGCCCGGAGGAACGCCTCCGGTTGCTCCTCCTGGGGCAGGTGCCCGCAGGCAGCGATAACCACCAAACTGGCACCGGGGATCGCTCCCGCCAGGCGCACGCTCTGCTCGGCCGGAACGATGCGGTCGTCGTCCCCGGTGAGCACCAGCGTGGGCACGCGGATCGCGTCGAGTTGCTTCTCCAGCTCCAGCGGCTGCGCCGCCGCCGTCAGCTCCCACAGCGCCCGGTCCCAGTTCTCCGCCTGCAGCGGCTTGCGGTAGCCGGCGCGGTCCTGCTCGGTGATCCGGGAGGGATCGTGCCAGGACTGCTCCAGCACCCCCTCTCCCCAGCTGGCGATCGAGCGCACCAGCAGCGGTCCCAGGTGACGGCCCTGCGGCGAGCGGATCAGCAGGCGCAGGAACCAGTTGCCGGCCGGCCCGCCGGTCTCATAGACCGCTGCGTCCACCAGCACCAGCGCCTGCACCCGCTCGGGATGGCGCAGGTAGGTCTCCACTGCCACCGTGCCGCCGGCCGAGTGGCCCACCAGGATGGCCCTCTGCACGCCCAGCTCGTCCAGCAGGCCCACCGCCATGTCGGCTTGAGACTCGACGCTGTAGGGGTTCTCCCCGCTCCAGGTGAGCGGCCGCTCGGTCAGGCCAAAGCCCGGCCGGTCGAAGGCGATCACCGTGCCGTGCTGGCCCAACGGCTCCAGCACCTTGCGCCAGGAGAACGTACTGGCCCCAAAGCCGTGCAGGAGCAGCAGCACGGGCTCGCCCTGCCCGGCCACCTTGTAGTGCACCTGCAGACCGTTCACGGTGGTGAAGCGGCTGTCGGGGTCGGCCAGCTGCTGCGGCGGGACCAGCCCCTCCAGCGGCGGAACCGGGACCAGGAAAGGGCCGACCAGCAGGATGAACAGGAGCACGCCCAGCACGATCAGCACGATGCGCAGGAACTTCCTCATCGTTTTACCTCAGGTAGTCCATCGGTGTCCCCCAATCCTCCACGCGGTCGTAGCGCCGGCCGGCTGCGTGGAAGTGGACGCGGATCTTGGCCTGCGGCAGCTCCGGCTGCGCCGCCAGGAATTCGCGGTCGCCGTAGCAGATTGCCTCCAGCGCCAGTGGCAGCTCCCGGCGGAAGATGGCATCGCGCATGCCGGCCGTGCCAAGGACCGGCCCGCCGCTGACGTGGCAGTGCACGTGCAACACCGGGCCGCTTTCCTCCTCCACCCACTCGGCCAGCACCTCGTCGCGCAGCAACCGGGTGTACCAGCCAGATGTCTGCGCCCGCTCGTAGTCGGTGCCGACGGTGAGGAAAAGCTCGCCCGTGGTATCGGAGTGGGTCAGGGTGTAGCGGCGCGGCAGGAGCGGCCCGGCCGGCGTAACCCCGGCCGCGAAGCGCACATGCAGCTTCTGCGGATCGAGACGGCTCAAGATTTCACCTCACCGGCGGGGCCCGGGCTGCTCACGGGACGTCCGCCTCAGAACAGACGCACCCGCGGTTTGACCAGAACCCGGCCGCTCCAGGTCGCCCGGCCGCGCAGGGCCAACACGAGCGAGCGCGCGGCGATGGCCGCCATCAGGGCGGTGCTCACGGGGTAGAGCAGGGCCAGGTACAGCGGGAAGCGAAAGCGGATGTAGGCGATGCCCCAGACGAGAAGGGAGGCCAGGATAGCGGCCGCCGCCAGGGCCACGTTCAGGACGGGGATGGGTGTCCCGGCCAGCCGGAACGCCAGGAGGACCCAGGGCCCCCAGCAGACAAAGAGCATCCACAGCCACACAAAGACGAACGGCACGATGCGGTAGCCGAAGGCGGCGAACAGGTTCTTGCTGAAGCCGTCGTACACCTGTCGCCAGTTCTGATACATGCGGCAGCGGACATAGTCCATACCGTCGACGGCGTACCAGCGCCGGCCGTGGGCCTTGAAGCGCCGCCCCAGGGCCAGGTCGTCTACCACGTCCTGCCGGACCGCGGCGTGGCCGCCCACCTGCTCGTAGGCGGCGCGGCGCAGCAGCATGAACTGGCCGATCGCCGCCGAGAAGATCGGCGCGCGCAGCCGGATGGCCAGTGCCAACGGCACGAAGCAGCAAAAGGCCCACAGCAGGACCGGCACGACGAGCCGCTCGCCCCAGGACCCCAGCAGCTCGTGCGGCACCATGGTCAGGAAGTCGGCCCCCGCGGCCTCCATCGCCGCCACGGCCCGGCGCAGCGTCTGGGGATGATGGCGGGTGTCGGCATCGGTGAACAGGATCAGCTCCGCGTCGGTCGCCTGGGCCAGTTGGTGACAGGCCCAGTGCTTTCCCAGCCAGTCGGCCGGCAGCGGCCGGCCGGCCAGCACCCGCAGCCGCCCATCCTCCGCCGCCAGCGCCGCCAGGATCTCGCCGGTCCGGTCGGCGGAGTGGTCGTCCAGCACCAGCACCTCGAAATCGGCATAGTCCTGCGCCAGGAGTGAGCGCAAGCACGCCGCGATGTTGGCCTCCTCGTTGCGCGCCGGCACCAGCACCGCCAGGCGCGGGCAGCGCCGCGGCCGGTCGTAGCGCTCCAGCCGGCGCAGCGCCAGGAGGTTGGCCAGGGCGATCACCAGCGTCACGCCCAGGAAGACCAGCACCGCAATCTGATTCTGCAGGGAGAAGAGCGCGCTCAACGGTCTCTCCGCAGGAGCTTCCAGCGCCGCGGCCGCGGCAGGTCGCGCAGGCCCTGGCGGTGCTTCCAGAGCAGGACGGCCATGTTGGCGCCCCAGATCGCCAACACGGGCGCGCCGGTCCCGCGCAGCAGCAGGTGGGCCAGGAGAGCCAGCATCGTCAGGACGACCGCCCAGGCATCGGAGGTCTGCACCAGGTAAAAGAGCACCAGGAAGATGCCGAGTATGATCGGCCCCTCGGTCAGCAGCACGCCCAGCCAGATGCCAAAGGTCACCGCTACCGCCTTGCCGCCGCGGAAGCGCAGGAACGGCGAGAAGGCGTGTCCCAGTACCGGGGCCACGGCCACGGGGAGCAGGGCCCAGCCGTCCACCCCCAGGAAGAAGTGGGCTGCACCCACCGGGATGGCCCCCTTGAAGCCGTCCAGGAGCACGGCCGGCAGCCCGATCGGCCAGCCGCCGGCCCGCCAGGCATTGGCTGCACCGGGGTTGCCGTCGGTCTCCCGGCGGATGTCGCGGCGCAGGAAGAGCCGGCCCAGCAGGAGCGAGAAGGGAATCGCCCCGGCCAGGAAGCCGATCGCCGTCCAGAGAAGGACCGTGAAAACCACTACCGCCTCCACTGCGGCGGGCTCACTGCCCGCCGCATCATCCGCCCTCCGCCCCCGGCCCCGGCCCGATCCGCACGGTCCAGGCCGGCCCCTCGGGCAGCTCGGCCGGCAGCCCGACCTCCAGCCCCCGGCGCCCGTGCTCCCAGGACAGGGCCGGCCCGTGCCCCAGCAAGTGCACCTGGCCCGGCGGCGCCAGCCCGGCCAGTGTCACGCGGGAGCCCGGCCGCTCCAGCAAGATGGCGTACAGCGCATCGCCCGCGCGGGTGAATCGTACCGCCAGCCCCTCGGCGGTCCGCTCCGCCGCGCCGGCCAGCGGCCCGGCGTCGAGGACGGCCTCGCCGTTGACCTCCAGCCAGCGGCCCAGGCCCAGCAGCCGCTCGCGCTGCAGTTCGGGGACCGTCCCATCGGCCGCCGGCCCGACGCCCAGCAGCAGGTTGCCGCCCTTGCTGACGACGTCCACCAACAGGTGGACGAGCCGGGCCACCGAGAGCATCGTCTGCGGGCCCTCGTTGCGGTTGTAGCCGAAGGAATGCCCGATGCCGCGGGTGCACTCCCACTTGACCGCCGCGGGCCTTTTCCAGGAGCGGTACTCGGGCGTGACGAAATCAAAGTGCTCGCCGCTCAGCCGGCGGAAGCGCGCCGCCGCCGGGGCGTTGCCGCCCCACTCGATCATCCGCGCGACCAGCGACGACATGAGGCGCCGGGCCGGGCGGCTCTGCAGCAGCCGCTCCAGCCGCTCGCCGCCGGGGTACTGCTGGAAGCGGTCGTTGATCACGCCATCCGGCACCTGGTTGTAGTAGGCGGCGAAGAGCTCGTGCAGCCGGCCGGCCGCCGGGTAGCCGATGTCGTTCCACAGCGCGGCCGGGCGGTAGCGCTCGATCAGCTCGCGCCAGTGCCCGTCCACGTAGCGGGCATAGTCGGCTCCCTGGGGAATGGCGGCGACCAGGTCCGCCGTGTCGCGGATCACCGCCGGCCGAAAGGTCCAGTCCAGCCCGCCGGAGTAGTAGATGCCCATGCGCATGCCGCGCGCGTTCACCGCCCGGGCCAGCTCGCCGACCACGTCGCGCCGGGCAGCGTAGCCCTCCCGCAACGGGTTGGGCTGCGCGCTGGGCCAGAGCAGGAAGCCGTCGTGGTGCTTGGCGGTCAGGACCACGTAGCGCGCCCCGGCGCGCTGGAAGAGCTCCGCCCAGGCAGATGGGTCCCACGCCTGGCTCTCCTGGTGGAACTGGGCCGCGAAGCGCTCATAGGGAAAGCCCTCCCCGTACGTCTGGTGGTGGTAGCGCTGGGTCGGGCTGCCGGGGATCTGCATGGAGTTCAGGTACCACTCGGCGTAGGGGTTGGCGACGAACCATGCCGGCCAGCCCTGCTCGCGGGTCACCGCGGCCATCTCGCCGCTCAAGGGTGCCCAGCCCGGCACGCTGTAGGGTCCCCAGTGCACCAGAAGACCCAGGCCGGCCCGTCGGAACCAGGCCGGCAGCGGGTGGCGCCGCAGTGAGGACCGCGTCGGCAGATACCCCGGTCGATCTCCTCTCGTGCCCATCAGTTGCCTCCAGAACCACCCGGCCGACCCCCATCGCCGCACACCACCCGCGGCCCCTCCGGCGTGTCGCGGACCTGCCAGCCCAGCGCGGCGATGCGCCCGCGCAGGGTGTCGGCGGTGGCCCAGTCGCGCCGGGCCCGCGCCGCCTCGCGCTCCTGCACCAGGGCCGTCACATCGGGTGGAGGCCCCGACTCGGTAAGAGTTCCGGGCAACCTGGCCGCCCGCGCGCTCTGCCAGACCACGGCCGGGAGGTCTGCCTCGCCCTCGGGCAGGCGGAAGGCGCCCAGGGTGTCCAGCGGAAAGGCCCGCCCTCCACCGCAGTGCTCCTCCCGGCCGGCACGCAGGATCGTCACGCAGCCGCGGCCCATCGCCCGCAGCTCGCCGGCAGCGGTGTCCACCAGCAGCGCCGTGTGCTCGTCGATGCCCACCACCGTCGCCGTGGGGGGAAGCATGGCCAGCAGGCGCTCGAAGCGGGCCTGGCCCATGAAGCAGTGGCTGGTGTCCAGTTCGGCCCCGCCCTCGCGGTTGTTCCAGTGCGGCACAAAGACGAGCTCCAGGCCATAGGCCCCGAAGAGGTCCAGGCCGGCCTGCCAGTGCAGGTCCTCGCCGGCCTTGTAGATCTCGTAGACCGGCAGGGCCCGGGCGCTGGCGGCGATAGTGGCAGCGCTGGCCAGGACCAGTGCCGCGCCCAGCCGCTGGCAGGCCACCACGCTCTGCCAGGCCAGGCTGTCGCGCAGCTGGCGCACGGCGTAGGTGGGGCTGCCAGGGCCCAGGAAGATGACCTCGGCCGACAGGACCGGGGCCACCACCTCCGGCGCGTCCGGGCTGTCGGGCGTGCCGCGTTGCCGCGCCGGCACCACCACCACCTCGGGCCGGTGATTGCCCAGGTTGTGCCGCAGGAAGTCGGCCACCTTGCCGGCCACCAGGGCGCTGTTGGGCTGGAAGCCGGCCGGCGTCTCCAGCACGGCCGCGCGCAGCGGCCGGCGAGACAGGCGCGAGAACAGCCAGTCAAAGACCTTGCGCCCGCTGGCCGAGGTCTCGCCGGAACCAAAGAGCACCACCAGGCCGGGACTCGTGTCCACGTCTGTCCCATTCCTTCCCGGAGGACGTCTCGGATCGATCACCAGGGCACAAGGGTGCACGAACTACCAAGAAACTATCCAAATCGACCACCAAGCCACCGAGTCACCAAGAAGGCAAGGAGGAACCACTTGTGAACATGGCGCCCTTGTGTCCTTGTGGTTGTGCGGCCGTGCCTTGGTGCCTTCGTGTCTTGGTGGTATGCCCATCGTGGTACCGCTGGCCCGGTGGTCCGTTGGATGTGGCGTCTAGCGGTCGGCAGCGCGTGCCTGGATCAGCTCGTCCAGGATGGAGAGGACCTCCGCGTTGGCGGGAATGTCGCTCATGTCGTGGCCGTAGTGGACGAAGCGCACCGTGCCGCCGCGGTCGACGATCACCTGGGCCGGCATACGCCCGAACTTGAAGAGCTTGACCTCCTGCCCGTATAGCTTGAGCACGCTGTGCTGGGGGTCGGGCAGGCCGACAAAGGGCAGGTCCTCTTTCCGCCAGTAGTCGCGAAAGGCCGCGGGCCCTTCCGGCCCCACGACGACGATCTCCGCCCCACGCTCGGCGAACTGCCGATAGTCCTGGCGCAACTGCGCCAGGTGCCGGCGGCAGAACGGTCAGACGAAACCACGGTTAAAGACCAGGATGACGTGCTTCTGCCCGCGATAGTCGCTCAGGCGGACCGGCCGACCCTGGAAGTCGGCCAGCTGAAAGTCGGGGGCAGGTGTGTGCAGTTCAACCTTGGGCATGGCTACCTCCTGAAATGGATCGGCTGCTAGGCGCCGGCAGCGCCGGGGTCAGCGGGGTGGTGGACCCCCGGACCGTCTGGCGCACCTCCGGCACCCGCGGGAAGCGCAGATACCGGCAACCGGGCATGCAGCAGGTCGAAGAAAAAGAGGAACGCCCCCTGGACGACGATGCCCCAGCCGTGACCGCGCCAGAGGGGCTCGCCGGCCCCCATCGTGAAAGCCAGCAGCAGCCCGCTGCCTACGTACAGCACATCCAGCGCCGCGTTGACGTACAGGACACGGCGCAGCCGGCCTTCCTCCCGCTGCAGCTCGGCGGCGCTCAGGCCGGCGGCCTGCCGTCGACGGGCCAGCCAGCGACCGACGAGGGCGACGGCGGCGTCGATACCCCCCCAGATCAGCGCCTGGAGGCCCATGCCCTGCCAGAACGGGTCGCCCACCAGGACCAGGGCAACCCCGGCCAGGGCGCTCAGCGCGCTCCAGGCCAGGAGACGGCGCGCGATCGTGGCCTACAAATCCCAGATGGTCATCGCCCGCGGCCCTCCAGGTCATCGCGTCATGGCCAGCAGGCGGGGGATGTCCCCGCCAATCTCCAGCCCGCCGTTCCGGCCGGTCTCCTCAAAGAGCACCTGTTCGCCCTGGCGAGCAAGAGCCACCAGGCGCACAGCAACGGTCGCCTGCAGCGTCTCCGGCACGCGCACCCCCATGTCGCTGCGGCTGGGGCCGCGCAGCAGGCCAACCTGGCTGCGGCGGGCCACCATCTCCAGGCGATGGCGGCGGTCGCGCACGACCCACTCCACCCGGTCTTTGCCCACCGCCAGCTTCTCCGTGCGCGCCCCCGTGTAGGTGGCAAAGCGCCGCAGCACCCCTCCGTGCCAGAAGCCGACGATCAGGCCGCGGAAGGCGCTGCCCAGCCAGGGGATCACCGCGATCGAGGCGGTGAGGCTCGTCCCCGGCCGGGCAAAGTGGTTGCTCTGGAACCAGACCCAGGCCGCCGGGAACGACGGTCCCCAGTCCTTCTCAATATACCCCCTGCCGCCCGAGAAGTCAACCGGCCGCCCAGCCACCGTCAGCCTGCCCTCGATCTCGTGGTCCAGGCTGAGCACGCCGTGGTAGCACTCCATAAAGGGCATCCAGGCGTACCAGCCCATGATCCCGGGGGAGGCCAGCGTCACGGGCCAGGGCGAGAGGCCGCGGAAGCGCAGCGTGCCGGCCACGGGCCGCTCCGGCTCGCCGATCTCCAGGTGGATCTCCTCCGTGCCGAAACGGTTCGGGCCGATGCGCACGTCCAGGCTGTCCCGGGCGGCCCAGAACTCTGCCATAGGGTAGCGATGGTAGGTGGTCTGGCCACTGATGCCGTCCAGCACCTGGACAAAGGCGTGGCCGGGCTCGGCCTCCGTCCCCAGGAAGATGCCCGGGATCACCGCGTAGCGCTGCTGCTCGCTGGCGTCGATCAGCTTGTAGTACCAGCCCTCGAAGAAGGGCGGCCGCCGGCCGTGCCCGTGGTAGCGCTCCGGGTGGAGAGTAGCCTGCACAAAGCGGCTCATCGATGCCCTCTCAGTCCTGTACGCCCGCCTGCTGCAACAACTCCTGCCGGCGCCGACGGTAGGCCAGGATCGGCCCGTCGGCCTGGAAGAGCTTCTCGCCCATCTTCAGGAAGGTGCGCTTGGGCCGCTGCGTCTGCACCACCCGGCGGTCCTGGTGCGCCACCATGAGGTTAAAGGGCATCGCCAGCCGGTTGACCAGGTGGCGCAGGAGCGGCAGGCGGACAAAGCCCTGGTAGAAGCGCAGGTAGAGGATGGTGTTCTCGTCGTCGACCGGGACAAAGGCGGCGACGACGCGCACGCGCGGGCTGATGTAGTTCTCCCAGATGTTGGGAAAGTGGAACTCCAGGTGGAATGGACCGGTCGGCTCGGGCAGCTCCTCCGCTCTGCGCGGGCGCTGTCCCTCGTCCAACTCGTTCCAGGTGTAGACGAACATCATGTCGTCCTTCAGCCACCGCACCTGCGGGCCATTGACGACGGTGCGGTTGCCGCGCCCGATGGTGTTGTGGTGGACAAAGGGCAGGTGCGCCGCGTCGAGCTGGTTCTCGATGACCCGCGAGTAGTGCGTCTTCCAGGGGTCGCGCACGTTGGCGTAGGTGAGAGTCCCGTCCAGGTCGTCGAACCAGGGCACCGGCGGCAGCTCGGCCGGCGGCGACTGCCCCCACCAGATGTAGATAAAGCCGTGCTCCTCGCGGGTGGGATAGGTGTGTACACGGAACTGCTCCGGGACCGGAGCAGTGCGGCCATTGGCCGGGATGACCTGGCAGCGGCCGGTCGCGTCATACTCCAGGCCGTGGAAAGGGCACCGGATGCGGTCGCCGCAGAGCTTGCCCGCGCTGAGAGCCACGCCGCGATGGGCACAGAGGTCGCGCTGGCAGACGACCCGGCCCTGGCTGTCGCGCCAAAAGACCAGCTTCTCACCCATTCGGGTAACCCCGACCGGCCGGCCGTGCTTGACCTCGGTTGACTCCAGGACAACGTACCACATGCCAGGGATCACGGCAGCCCCCTCTCGTGCAGCAGGTTCCGCAGCGCCTCCTCCAGGCCGCGATAGCGGAAGGTGTAGCCCAGGTCGACCAGGCGGCGGGGGATGCCGCGCTGGCCCTCCAGCACCATCTGGGACATCTCGCCCAGGACCAGGCGCAGGGCCAGGGCCGGCGTGGGGAACCAGGCCGGCCGGTGCAGCACCCGCCCCAGGATGCGCTCAAAGTCGGCGTTGGTCACCGGGTGGGGTGCCACCAGGTTGTAGACCCCCCGCGCCGCCTCCTCCTGGATGAGGAAACGGATCGCCCCGACCTCGTCGGCGATGTGGATCCAGGGCAGCCACTGCCGGCCGCTGCCGAGCCGCCCGCCCACGAAGAAGCGATGCGGCAGGAGGATCAGCGGCAGGATGCCGCCGGCCTTGCTGAGCACCACCGCCGAGCGGATCACCACCCGCCGCACCCCCAGCGCCTCGACCGGGGTGGTCGAGGATTCCCACTCGACAGCCAGGCGGGCCAGGAAATCGCTGCCCGGGGCGGTGCTCTCGGTGACGTCCTCGTCGCCGCGGTGGCCACTGTAGCCGATTCCCGAGGCCTGGACCACGACCCGCGGCTTGCGGGCCGCCTGCTCCACCGCCTGGACGACGGCCCGGCCGGCGTGCAGGCGGCTGTCGCGCAGGCGGCGCTTGCGCGCGGCGGTCCACCGTCCGCCGGCCAGGTTCTCCCCGGCCAGGTTGACGATGGCGTCGGCCCCGTCGGCCAGGGGCCCCCAGCCGGCGGCGCTGCGCCCATCCCAGCGCTCGGCGCGCATGCCGGCCGGCAGGCCGGCGACCCGTTCCGGGCTGCGGCTGAGGGCGATTACCTCGTGGCCGTCGGCCGCCAGGCTAGAACCCAACGCCCGGCCGATCAGGCCGGTCCCACCGGTGACCAGTACGCGCATCTCGACACCTCTCCATGAGGACGTTAGCACTGCACCGGGATCCATTGTACCCGAAGCAGGTGTGCCCCTCTGTGAACCCCCTCACGTTTCCGATTGCCGAGAGCGGAGAGCTAGTAGTTCGATACCTGGTCGATCCGCCCTCTCTCCCGAGCGACGTGGTCGCACCAGCGGAAGACGAGCAGGGAGATCGCGCTCAGCAGCACGGTCAGGCCGGCCAGCATGGCCAGCAGCTGTCCGTCGCTCCAGCCGGCCAGGGTGGGGAACGAGCGCGCCGTTGCCCCCACCAGGGCCCGCCGCAGCAGCTCCAGCCAGTAGGTCACCGGCATGGCGTAGCCGACGGGGCGCAGGTATGTGGGCAGCACCTCCAGTGGGAAGATAGCCCCGCTGAAGAGGTAGAGAGCACCGGCCACGGCATCGCCGATCGCGCCGGAGTGGTGGGTGATCTGCAGCGAGATGCCGGCCAGGATCAGTCCCATCATCGCCAGCATCACCACGCCGACGGCCAGGGAGGCCAGCAGGAGTGGCCAGTTCACCGCGGCCAGGTCCAGCGGAACGTGCAGGAAGAGCACCCCGGCGGCGATGGTGATCAGCACCGCCACCGAGCCGGTCAGGAAGCGGGCCACGCCGCGGCCGATCAGGTACGAGGGGATGTTCACCGGGGCCATGTAGATGTACTTCAGGGTGCGATAGTGCTCGCGGTCGTCGAGCACGGCCCAGGAGATGCCCACCATCACCGCGCCGACGTACATGTAAAAGGCGTTGCCCAGGTAGATGTAGGGAAAGACGGGCGAGTCGAAATCTCCCCGGGTGATGACGCTGTACATCACCACCAGGATCGCCGCCGAGGCGAGCGGCTTGACGATCGAGTAGACGGCAAAGAGGAACGGGTCGGTCCAGTTCGACTCGATCTGCCAACCCAGCCACGCCGCAATGCGAAACGAGCGCCATCTCTCTGTCAGCCCCACCATTCGCATGCCTCTTCTTGCATCCTGCATCTTGCTTCTTGCCCCCGACCTATCTCCTGCTCTCCGTCAGCCGGCCCTCGCGGATGGCCCGTCTCTCCATGTAGGCCAGCAGCACCCGGGCCAGGAACAGGAAGATCACCCCCAGGGCAGCCAGCAGCCCCAGCTCCAGGGACACGCTCAAGAAGCCGAACGTGGCTCCGCCGGCAAAGACCAGCTGGCGCATGGCGTCCAGCCCCAGGGCCAGCGGGATCAGCGAGCCGGCCACGGCGACCCAGAAGGGCAGGCTGCGCAGCGGAAAGTAAAAGCCCGAGAGCAGGTAGACCGGCTCCTGGGCCAGGTTGGACATGTGCCAGGCCTCCCGCCCCAGCAGCAGGAAGAGCGAGGCGAACATCATGCCCATGCCGTACAGCGCCACCATGGCCAGCAGGAAGACGGCCAGGAGCTGCCAGAAGCTGACCACGGCGTACTGCACCTGGAAGAGCAGGCTGCCCAGTCCCAGGATGACAATGGCCCGCAGCGTCGTGGCCAGCATGCCGCCCAGGGCCATGCCCAGCAGGATGGCCACCAGCGAGTTGGGGGCCATGATGTAGAGGGCCAGGTTGCCCGTCTCCTTCTCCCAGTAGAGCTGGCTGGACATGCTCCAGAGCACGTTCAGCCAGAAGGCCGTCATGGCCCCGCCAACGACGACAAAGCCGACATACTCCTCGGGCGCGCCGATGGCCCGGTAGACAAAGACATAGGCCGCCACGCCGGCCAGCGGCAGGACGATGTCGAAGAAGAGCCAGGACTTGTCGCGCTGCTGACCGATCACCCGCGGGTAGGCCCGCGCCCAGACCGTCTGTAGGAAGAGCCGCCAGCCGCTATTTCTCTTCACCCTGCCGGTCGCCCTCATGCTCGACTTCCTCCATGCTCCGCCCGACCAGTTCGACGAAGACGTCCTCCAGCGTCGGCTCGCGCTTCTGCAGGTTGAGGATGCGCAGGCCGCCGGCCGTCATGGTGTTGACTACATCTCCGAGCACAGCCTCTTCCTGCAAAATGAACTCGAGCACCGCGTAGCCATCCAACGCCCGGTGGACCACCTGGCGGACGCCGCGCAGACCTTCGAAGGGGGTCTTGCCGGCCGGCCCCAGCGGGCTGACCTCGAAGCGGAAGAGGGCGTCCTTCTGCAGCCGGTGCTTCAGGCTCGCCGGGCTGTCGCAGGCCAGCACCTGGCCGCGGTTGATGATAGCCACGCGGTCGCACAGCTCGTCGGCCTCGACCATGTAGTGGGTCGTCAGCAGCACGGTGCGGCTGCGGTCCTCGTCGATCCAGCGCCGGATAAAGGCGCGCACGTCGCGCGAGGCGCCCACGTCCAGCCCCAGGGTGGGCTCGTCCAGGAAGAGCACCTGCGGGTCGGTCAGGAATCCGCGGGCCACGTTCATCTTCTGGCGCAGCCCGGTGGAGAGGTCGGACGAGCGCGTGTTGAGACGATCCGAGATCCCCAGCACCTGTAGGAGCTCACGGATGTGGCGATTGGTCTCTTTCGACGAGAGGCCGTAGAACTGGGCGAACATCCACAGGTTCTCTCGCACGGTGAGCAGGCCGTAGCCGGAGGACTCGCCGCCGGAGACCATGTTGATCAGCGGGCGCACCTTATGGGGCTCGCGGACCACGTCGTAGCCGCCCACCCAGGCCCGGCCGCTGCTCGGCGCCAGCAGCGTAGTCAAGACCTTGATCAGCGTGGTCTTGCCGGCCCCGTTGGGACCGAGCAGGCCGAAGAGCTCCCCGCGCTCGACCTGCACGTTGACGTCCTGCAGGGCGACCAGCTCACGGGGGCCGCGGCCCTTGCGGTTGCGCAGCTTGTAGGTGCGGTCCAGTTGCTCGGTCTGGATGGCGAGGTTGCGCTCCATGGGCAGTCTACCTCAATCGGGCTGCTCGCTGGCGGGGTCCGCCTCACTGGCGGCCACCGTCGCGACGGCCGGCCGGGCCGCGGCCGGGGCCCGCCAGAAGAACAGCCCCATCATGGCGATGGCCAGGACATAGGTGCTGATCGTCCCCAGGAAGACGGGGGCAAAGCCAAAGTTGGCCTGCAGCAAGCCGCTCACCAGCGGGCTGACGAACCAGCCGGTGTTCCAGAGGATGCTGTTCAGGCTGGCCACCGTCGCCCGGGCCTCTGGGCCGACCTGCTCCATCATAAAGGTCTGGTAGACCGGCCCGCTCATGTTCATCAGGGCGACGCGGATCAGGTAGGCCGCCGCGGCCAGCCAGAACCAATCGCGGGGCGAGAAACCGAGCATGATCAGAAAGGGAATGGACAGGGCCTGGGTGAAGATGACAAAGCGCATCTTGCCCCAGCGCTCGGCCAGCGGCGGGGCGGCCAGCAGGCCCAGGCCCATCGACAGCGAGCCCAGGGCGAAGAGGGTGCCGATCTCGGCGTCCGAGCTGCCGTAGGCGCCGCGGAAAAAGATGTTCATAAAGGGCATCAGCAGGCCGGCTCCCAGGGCGATGATCCACTGCGGCGTGAGCAGCTTGAGGAGCAGGACCGGTTCGCGCCGCAGGAACTGGAAAGGCGAGAGCGCCTGGGAACGCTCGCCGGGCAGGAAGTGCGGTCGCCGCAGCAGCGACAGCGGCAGCAGGGCCAGCAGCGAGGTGGCCCCGACCACGACGATCGACCCACCGTAGGCCGGCGCGCTCACAGCCGAGACGCCCAGCAAGGCTCCCAGCCAGGTGGGCAGCTGCCCGCCGCCCCAGTTGCCCACCGAGGAGGCGATCGTCTGCGCTCCGGCGTTGAAGGAGAAGAGATAGGTGCGCTCCTCGTCGCCGCTGTTCTCCATCAGGAAGGGGCCGGAGGTAACTCCCTGCAGCGCCTGGGCCAGGCCGGAGAGCACGTTCATCAGGTAGAAACCGAGCGGGCTGCGCAGCAGCACCACGCCCAGCACGCTGGTCGAGAGCAGGGCGCTGGCGATCAGCAGGGAGGTCTTGCGGCCCAGGCGGTCGCTCAGGTAGCCGGCCGGGAACGCGCCGACGATCGCCGCACCGCTGCTGACCGAGACCAGGCTGCCCAGGAGCTGCTCGTTGTAGCTCGGGTCCAGGCTCAGGACGAAAAAGTTGAACAGCAGCCGGTAGATACCAAAGGCCACGCCGGTGAGGATCGCGCTCAGCAGATAGAGCCAGGCGTTGCGCCGGAAGCGCAGCCTGCGGATATAGCCACGAATGCCAAGCCCCACGCGATGGACCATGGTCGTCTTCTCACCCTGCCGCCGCAGGCGCGCCGTCCGCGTCCCCGGCCCAGCCGGCCGGCCGATCCTCGGCCAGCCAGCACGGCAGGACCTGCACCATGACCTCCGGGAGCAGCCCTGCTCCGGCCAGGTCGTCCAGCGGCTGCCAGCGGAAAGCGATGTGGTTCTCCTGCGCCGCCGGCGCCCGGTCGCTCGTCAGCGCCGCGCAGTGCAGGCGAAAGAGCAGGTTGATCTCGGCGTGCAGCCGGCCGTCGTCGTCGCTGTAGGCGTGCTCCACCGCGCCGATAAAGTCGCCCACCTCTACCGCCACACCCAGCTCCTCCTGCAGCTCGCGCGCCAGCGCGCTCTTGGCCGCCTCGCCGAACTCGACGTGGCCGCCGGGCAGGAAGGCATGCCCCTCGAGCAAGGAGACAGCCAGGAGGAGCTGGTCTTGGTGGACCAGGACCCCGCGGGCCAGAACCTCGATGTGCGCCATTTCCCACCTGGCAGACAAAAAGCCCGCCGGCCGGACGCAGGCGGGTATGCCAGCTCGGTTGTTTACCACGGGCGTCCGTTGCCCGGTCGTGGACGGTTGGTCCAGTGATTCGGGGAGATTATACCACAGAGGCAGCAGTGTGACAAAACCGCCCGGCGCATCCGCCTGACATCCATCCACAAATCCCACGCCTACCTCGATGGCGGCCCCTGGCCACCTGCCGGGTACCGCGTGCGTGCACAGCACGGGCTACTGCCGCGGGCCCCGGAGGCGCAGCGGGCCGCTTTTCGTGGTGCCCGGCGTTTCTGAAAGGTGCCGCGCCCTGTAGACCAGGGGCACTCTGCCAGACGTCCAGCAGAGGAGCAGGGCATGGCCGGCGGGCCACCTAGCCCGCCGATAGCTCATTGGGGACATACTGCCCTTTGCGACAGGTGATACAATGGGCGCGCACCGGCAGGATGTTGCCGGCCCGGCTGCCACGCACCTTCACCTGCTCGACGTTCTGTGTCCGGGCCGCCAAGCGAACAAACCATGCGCAGAGTCGCCAGGAGGCAGTGAAAGATGATACCGAAGCAGGCTTTCGGACGTACCGGACATGCCAGCACGCGCCTGATCTTCGGCGCATATGCCCTGAGCCAGGCGAAGCCGGCGGAGGCCGATCGTATCCTCGAGCTCCTGCTCGCATACGGCGTCAACCATATCGACGTCGCACCGATGTACGGAGACGCCGAGAAGCGCATCGGGCCGTGGATGGAGAAGCACCGGGACGCTTTCTTCCTCGCTACCAAGACCTACAGGCGCACGTACCGCGGGGCGTGGGATGATCTGCGGCATTCGCTGGAGCGCCTGCGCGTCGACCACGTGGACCTCTGGCAGATGCACAACCTGACCGGCCCGGCAGCCTGGGAACAAGCCATGGGGCCGGGAGGGGCGCTGGAGGCCTTTGTCGAGGCGCGGGAGCAAGGATTGGTGCGTTTCCTGGGTGTGACGGGTCACGGGCTCAAGGCCCCGGCGATGCACAGGCGCAGCCTGGAGCGGTTTGACCTGGATACGGTCCTGCTGCCATATAACTACCCCTTGATGCAGAAACCCCGCTACGCAGCCGACTTCACGGCACTGGTTGCGCTGTGCCGGGAGCGCGACGTCGCGGTACAGACGATCAAGTCCATCGCTCGGCGGCCGTGGGGAGGCCGCCCAAGGACTTTCAACACCTACTTCTACGAGCCGCTGGACACCCAGGCGGCGATCGACAAGGCGGTGCACTGGGTCCTGGCGCACGATTTCCTCGCTGCCGAGCTGGCCCAGGCCGGTTCCATGACAGAATTCACCATTGCCCGCGGCTCTCGACCCTGGCGCCAAGTGCCTGCAATTGACAAGACCTGCAGCCATGGATATACTGGTAGCAGCTCATCGACCCCTACCCCGCTGGGGACGGGCCGGCCAGCGGGACCGGTTGAACGGAAAAAGCCGTGGAGATCGAGGCCAAGTTCGTCCTGCCGGACGCCGCGACCTGCCAGCGTCTGCTGGCGATCGACGTGCTGGCCGGCTACGCCCTGGGCCCGGCCCAGGTGCAGCAGCTCCGCGACACCTACCTGGACAGCGCCGCCAGCCACGTCCGCGCCGCCGGCTACGCCCTGCGCCAGCGCGAGGCCGCCGGCGGCGTACTGCTCACCCTCAAGGCGTTGACCCCCTCGGCCGGCGCCCTCCACCGGCGCGAGGAGCTGGAACAGGTCATCCCGGCTGTCCTTCCACCTGCTCAGTGGCCGGCCGGCCCGCTGCGCCGGCGGCTGCGCTCCTGGCTCGGGGGAGCTCCTCTGCTGCCACTCTTCTCCCTGGAGCAGACCCGCCAGCTCCGCTCCGTGCAGCAGGGCGAGCGCCTGGTGGCCGAGCTGTGCCTGGACGAGGTGCGCCTGGCCGCCGGGGGACGCGAGCAGTCCTTCCTGGAGCTGGAGGTCGAGCTGGCCGGCCAGGGCACGGAAGCGGACCTGGCCGCCATCGCCGCCTGCCTGCAGGAGGAGTGGGGCCTGGCGCCACAGCCCTGCTCCAAGTTCGAGCGCGGACTGGCCCTGCTCGAGGAGGGCAGCGCCGGCCTGCTCGCCCCGGCCGAGCGGGCCCTGGCCGAGACGGTCGCCCGGCGGCCGGACCTGCACGGCC
>CAZTIG010000011.1:0-28821 GCA_964613665.1 uncultured Chloroflexia bacterium | reverse complement strand
CGGCCTGCTCCCCGACGACGCCATGGCCGAGGCAGCGCGCAAGACGCTGCTCTTTCACTTCCAGCGCATGCTCGCCCACGAGGCCGGCACCCGCCTGGGCCAGGACATCGAGGAGCTGCACGACATGCGCGTG
Source organism: uncultured Chloroflexia bacterium (assembly GCA_964613665.1). GTDB lineage: Bacteria > Chloroflexota > Chloroflexia > DTKN01 > DTKN01 > CAZQFV01. The sequence continues at coordinate 28,688 of CAZTIG010000011.1, read as the reverse complement.
GCCACCCGGCGCATGCGCGCCGCCCTGCGCCTCTTTGCCGACTCCCTGGACCCGGTGGCGCTGGCCCCCTTCGCCCGCGCCCTGCGCCGCGCCGGCCGCGCTCTGGGCGCCGTGCGCGACCTGGACATCTTTCGCCAGAAGGCCCAGCGCTACCGGGACCGCCTGCCGCCGGACCAGGCGGCCGGCCTGGAGCCGCTCCTGGCGGCCTGGGAGGCGCAGTACCAGCGGGCCCGCCAGGAGCTGCTGTCCTTTCTCGACGGCGAGCGCTACGCCCGGCTGCGCGAGCACTTTGGCGAACTCCTGCGCACGCCCGGCGCTGCGGCCGGGCCGGCCCTGGCCGCCGACGGGTCGCCGCGCCCCCACCTCCTGCGCCATGTTGTCCCGGGGATGCTGCACCAGACCCTGGCTGCGGTGCGCGCCTACGACGAGTGGCTGCGCGCCCCCGACGCGCCGCTCTCGCGCTACCACCAGTTGCGCATCGCCAGCAAGGGCCTGCGCTACGCCCTGGAGTTCTTCCGCGAGGTGCTCGCCCCGGAGGCCGGCGAGCTGATCGAGCGCATGAAGGGACTCCAGGACCACCTGGGCGACCTGCAGGACGCCGTCGTCGCCTGCGGCATCCTGCGCGACTATCTCACCTGGGGCACCTGGGGCCATGGCGAGGGCCGGCCGCCGGACTGGCCGGCCGAGCCCATCGTCGCCCCCGGCGTCGCCGCCTACCTGGTCGCCCGCCAACTGGAGATCCAGCACTTGGTGGCCGCCTTCCCGCCGGTCTGGGCCCGCGTCCATGGGCCCGAGTTTGCCCAGCTGCTGGCAGCGAGCGTGGCTGTTCTGTATTGAGGGTTCTACGTTTCACGTCTTCGCGTTCTGTGAATGCTGCTTCTCCCGGTCCTGTCTCGATCACCAGGCCTGCCGTCCTGTTCAAGGAGCACTCCGATGCTGGAGAAAGTCGATCTCACCAGGAGCCTTACCAAGAAAGAGTACAAGGCCCGCTTCCCCGAGTTGCGCAACCGCCTCTACGACCTGCAGAAAGCTAGCTGGGATGCCGGAATCGCCTCGGTGATCGTCTTCGAGGGCTGGGATGCCTCCGGCAAGGGTACCTCTATCAACCTGCTGACCCAGCGGCTGGACCCGCGCGGCTTCAAGCTCTATGCCATCCAGGCGCCGCGCACGACCGAGTCCCACATGCCCTGGCTGTGGCGCTTCTGGCAGAAGCTGCCCAACTATGGACAGATGGCCATCTTCGACCGGAGTTGGTACGGCCGGGTGCTGGTGGAGCGGGTCGAGGGGCTCACCCCCGAGCCGCTGTGGCGGCAGGCCTACCAGGACATCGTCAACTTTGAGCGCACCATCGCCGATGACGGCTACGTCGTGTGCAAGTTCTTCCTGCACATCAGCAAGAAGGAACAGGCCCGCCGCTTCAAGGAGATCGAGGCGGACCCCCTGGAGGCCTGGCACGTCCAGCCGGAGGACTGGGCGCACCACCGCAAGTACGGCCAATACCTGGCGGCCATCGAGGAGATGCTGGAGCGCACCGACACCGAGTGGGGACCCTGGACGATCGTCGAGGCTACCGACCGCTACTGGGCGCGGGTCAAGATCTTTGAGACGATCATCCGCCGGCTGGAGGAAGCCCTGGTGCGGCGCGGCCGGCCGCTGCCGACCCCGCCGCCGGCCGAGGTCGCCGTGCCCGGGCCCGAGACGAGCGAGGAGGGCTAGCCATGCTGGAGAAGTTGGACCTCAGCCAATCGCTGACCCGCGAGGAGTACAACCAGCAGTTGATTCCCTTGCAGCTCCAGCTGCGCGAACTGGCCTACCAGCTCTATGTGCAGAAGCGGACGATGGTGATGGTGTACGAAGGCTGGGACGCCGCCGGCAAGGGCGGGAATATCAAGCGCGTCACCGAGAAGCTGGACCCGCGCGGCTACGAGGTCCTGCCGATCGCTGCCCCGCAGGGCGAGGACCGCACCCACCACTACCTCTGGCGCTTCTGGCGACGGCTGCGACCGCCGGAGGAGAAACAGGTGCTCATCTTTGACCGCAGCTGGTACGGGCGCGTCATGGTGGAGCGCATCGAGGGCTTTTGCACGGAAGCGGAGTGGAAGCGGGCCTACCGCGAGATCAACGAGTTCGAGCGCCAGCTGGCCGACTTTGGCATCATTCTGGCCAAGTTCTGGATCCACATCAGCAAGGATGAGCAGCTGCGCCGCTTCGAGGCCCGCCAGGCCACTCCCTACCTGGCCTGGAAGCTGGGCGAGGAGGACTGGCGCAACCGCGGCAAGTGGGAGCAGTACGAGGAGGCGGTGGAGGACATGCTCCTGAAGACCAGCACCGCCACCGCGCCGTGGACCGTCGTCGAGGGCAACGACAAGCTGTACGCGCGGATCAAGACGCTGCGCACGCTGGTGGAGCGCCTGAGCCGCGAGCTGCGCTACACGCCCACGGCAGGCGTGCCGGCCGGCGGCAAGGGCGAACGCAAGGGGAAAAAAGGGAAGAAGGGCAACGGCTAGACCAGCGCCATCTCGATCTCGAGGCCCTTCGCCAGCACCTGCGACAGCAGCCCTCCCTTGTCCTGGGCATCCCGGCGCTCCTCCTCGGCCGGCCCGCGCGCCGCACAGCGCACCCGCACTACCTCCGGCGTCACCTCGACGGTCAGCTCCTCGACCATGTTCTGGTGGGTGCAGTCCAGGCCGTCGGCTACGCGCAGGAGGGCGGCCAACGCCGTCACCACCCGCCGGTCGGCCGGCTTCAGCTCGGCGTAGTGGCCGTGCTTCTTGCTGGGCAGGGCCCGGCGGTGGTAGCGGGCGATCGAGGCCACGATCAGCCGCTCGCGCTGGCGAAGCGGTAGCCCCGGCGCCTCCAGGATCAGGCGCAGCGAGGCCTTGTGGTGCCCCTGCCAGCCCTCGGCCCAGCCGATGTCGTGCAGCAGCGCCGCGCACTGCAGCCAGAAGCGCGCCTCCGGGCCGAGCCCGTGCCAGGGCTGCAGCTCGTCGAACAGCCGCAGCGCCAGCCGCGTCACCTGCTCGGCGTGGGCTACCCCGTCGGGCCAGCTCTGGGCCAGCTGGCGCACGGCCGGCAGGGCCTCCTCCTCCGTCCCGCTGGCGACGGCCCGCCGCGGCGAGGCCACGGCCGGCGGGGTCCCCCGCTCCGCCGGGACGGCCGACTCCTCGGCCGGACTGTCCGCGGCCAGCGGGGACGACTCCACTACCTGCAGCGCCTCCAGGCTGCGTCCCTGCAGCACCATCTGGGCAAAGGCCTCCGGCAGCTTCTGGGCGCGGATAGCGGCTACGGCCCGCTCCACGTCGTACTCTACCCGGTAATGCCAGACGCGGAAATAGTGCGGGCCGAGCACCAGGATGGCGTAGCAGGCCCGCGGGTCGCCGTCGTCCGGCCGGCCCACGCTGCCGGTGTTGATGAACCAGACCCCGTCCACCTTGCGCACGGCCGGCCGGTGCGCGTGGCCGCAGATGACGATGTCGGCGTTGGCCATCTGCGCCAGCTCGCGCAGGCGTTCCAACGGCGTCTCGGCCGTGACGTACTCCGAGTCCGAGGCCGGGCTGCCGTGCGTCAGCAGGATGCGCCGGCCCTCCGCCTCCAGCCGGACTTCCCGGGAGAGGGTCCGCAGGTACTTGCGGTTCTCCTTACTGAGCGTCTCGTAGCTCCAGCGAAAGGCCAGCATCTTCTCCGGCTTCTTGGCCTTGCGCTCGGGCTCCTGCCCGACCTGCAGCGCCTTCAGGTCATAGTTGCCGATGATGCTGAGGGCGTTCTCCTGGCGCAGCCGCGCCACCACCTCGTTGGGAAAGGCCCCGTAACCAAGCCAGTCGCCCACGTTCCAGATCGCTTCCACGCCGCGCTGCTGGGCGTGTGCCAGCACCGCCTCCAGGGCGGGCAGGTTGGCATGGACATCGCCGAGCAAGGCTATTCTCATCATCTTTTCACTCTTCGCTGTTCCACATCCCGCGGTGCTCTACCATCCACAGCTGCGAGCTCAGCTCCGGCTCGCCCGAGCGCGGCCGCACCGGCTGGTAGCTCCCGTCGGGCAGCAGTCGCCGGGCCTGTTGGTTGTCCTTCAGGTGGATGCCCAGGATGTTGTCACGGATCGTGTCGCGCAGTTCGGCGTCGCCCACCGGGAAGAGCGTCTCCACACGGCGATCCAGGTTGCGCGGCATCAGGTCGGCGCTGCCCAGGAGGATCTCCTCCGCCCCGCCGTTGCGGAAGTAGAGGATGCGGCAGTGCTCCAGGAAGCGCCCCACCACCGAGGTGACGGTGATGTTCTCGCTGATGCCGGGCAGCCCCGGCCGCAGGCAGCAGGTGCTGCGCACCTGCAGGTCCACGCGCACCCCGGCCTGCGAGGCCCGGTAGAGCGCCTGGATGCAGGCCGGGTCGACCAGGTGGTTCAGCTTGAAGCCCAGGTAGCCGTCCCCGTGCTGGCGCTGGCGCTCGATCTCCCGCTCGATGCGGTTCAGGATTCCCTGGCGCATCTGCCCGGGGGCAACCAGCAGCTTGCGGTAGCGCGGCTGGCGGGCGTACCCGGTGAGGGCGTTGAACAACTCGGAGACGTCGGCGCCGATCTCCGGGTCACAGGTAAAGTAACCCAGGTCGGCATAGACGCGCGCCGTCACGGCGTTGTAGTTGCCCGTGGCCATGTGCACGTAGCGAACGATGCCCTCTTCCTCCCGGCGCACCACCAGGCACATCTTGGCGTGCGTCTTGAGCCCCACCAGGCCATACACCACGTGAACGCCGGCCCGCTCCAGGGCGCGGGCCCAGACGATGTTGTTCTCCTCGTCGAAGCGCGCCTTGAGCTCCACCAGCACGGCTACTTGCTTGCCGTTCTCGCGGGCCTCCATGAGCGCGTCGACCACCGGCGAGTTGGTGCCGGCCCGGTAGAGCGTCTGCTTGATCGCCAGCACCTGGGGGTCGCGGGCCGCGCTGCGGACGAAATCGACCACCGGGGAGAAGCTGTCGTAGGGGTGATAGACCAGCAGGTCGCGGCGGCGCATCGTGGCAAAGATGCTCTCGCCGCGGGCCAGCGCCGGCGGCACGGCCGGCACAAAGGGGGGATCCTTCAGGTCGGGGCGCTCGATGCGCGTCAGCTCCATCAGGTCGGCCATGCCCAAGGGCCCGTCCACCGTATAGACCTGATGTGGTGCCAGCCCCAGGTTGCTGATCAGGATGTTGCGGATGCGCTCCGGCATGGCGCTGTCCACCTCCAGGCGCACCGCCGAGCCAAAGTAGCGCTGGCCCACGCTCTCCTCGATGGTGGTCAGCAGGTCGGAGGCCTCGTCCTCCTCGATCTCCAGGTCGGCGTCGCGGGTGATGCGGAAGGGATGGGCCGCTACGATCTCCAGGCCGGGAAAGAGCAGGTCCAGGTTGGCGGCGACCACTTCCTCGATCCAGACAAAGTTGCTCGCCTGGGCCTGGGCCAGGCCCAACCGCTCGTACGTGTCGGCCTTGTCCTCGCTGGGGATGCCCAGCAGCCTGGGCAGGATGTCGGGCACCTTCAGGCGGGCGAAGCGCTCGCCCTGCTCCGGGTCGTCGATGACGATGGCCAGGTTGAAGCTCAGGTTGGAGATGTGCGGAAAGGGGTGGCCCGGGTCGAAGGCCAGCGGGGTGAGGATGGGCAAGATCTCCTGCTCAAAGTAGCGCCGCAGCAGTTTGCGCTGCTTGCCCTTCAGGTCCTTGTACCCCCAGACCTGGATGCCGGCCGCCTGCAGCTTCGGCACGATGTCGTTCTTCCAGCAATCGAGCTGCTGGGCCAGCATGGGCAGCAGCTCGCGGCGGATGGCGGCCAGCTGGTCGGCCGGGCTCATGCCGTCGGGGGGAGCCTCGCGCACCCCGCCGGTGAGCTGCCGGACCAGGCCGGAGACGCGGATCATGAAGAACTCGTCCATGTTGCTGGAGAAGATGGCCAGGAACTTGACCCGTTCGAGCAGGGGGTGGCGCTTGCCCAGCGCCTCCTCCAGCACGCGGTAGTTGAACTGCAGCTGCGAGAGCTCGCGGTTGATGTACAGGCGCGGATCGGCCAGGTCGATAGCCTCGGTCTCCGGTTCGGTGGCAGCCTTCTTGGCCACGGCGGGCTCCTGGTTCCCACAAGGGCGCGGTGGATTGTTCTCTGCGGAACATTGTAGCATACGGGGGCGCGGGGGTCAAGGGAGCGCGGTCACTTGACAAAAGGCCGTCCCCGTCGTAGAATATGCCCCGGAATCGCATACGATGGACCACTGCGCCGAGTGCGAAGCAGCGGGGGACCCATACCAGGGGCGAATCGCCGGAAAGCAGCGTAGGGCCACCTTCTTCGGCCCGAGCCCGTCAGCTAACCCCGGAGGCGTTGAAGAAGGACACCGGATTTCTTGCCAGGTGCCCTTTTTCTATGCGATTCGAGGGCGCCTCACGCGTCGGGCCCATGCCCGGCAGAAAGGAGGCGGACGATGATGCGCTACCTGCTGCTGAACGATCTGGCCAGGGTGCACTGCGCGCACGTGCAGCACGAGGCCGAGAAGGCCCGCCCACGCGCCGGCACCGACGGCGCCGGCACGCTGCTATCCATCCTCAGAAAGCTGCTCCTCACCCTCTCCTGATCGGCATCGACGTCCCACGACAGGGGCCCCGGCAGTGCCCGCCGGGGCCCCCGCTGTTCTCTTCTGGGCGCGCGCCATCGGCGCGGGGGCGCTACTTCCCCATCTTTTCCCTCAGCGCCCTGACCAGGGCCGGCAGCACCACCTTGATGTCGCCCACGATGCCATAGTCGGCCACTTGGAAGATCGGCGCCTCGGGGTCCTTGTTGATGGCGACGATGTAGCGCGAGCCGCGCATCCCGGCGACGTGCTGGATGGCCCCGCTGATGCCGCAGGCCATGTAGAGGTCCGGCCGCACCGTCACCCCGGTCTGGCCGACCTGGTGCGGGTACGAGATCCACTGCTGGTCCACCGCCGAGCGCGAGGCCCCCACGGCCCCGCCCAGCAGGCCGGCCAGCTCCTGCAGCGGCTGAAAGCCCGCGGCCCCGCCCACGCCGCGGCCGCCGGAGACGATCACCTTGGCCTCGGTCAGGCTGACCCCACCCTCCTCGCGTAGCACCTCGACCACGCGGGTGGGGATGGCCTCGGCCGGCATGGCCGGCGCGACGGGAACGACCTGGCCGCTGCGGCCGGCGTCGGCCGTGGGCATGGCAAAGACGCGCGGACGCACCGAGGCGACCTGCGGACGCTGCCGCGGCGTGACCACGGTGGCGACGATGCTCCCGCCAAAGGCCGGCCGCAGCCCTTTCAGCAGGCGTTGGCCGGCGTCGACCTCCAGCCCGGTGCAGTCCGCTGCCAGGCCGGTCTCCAGCTCGGCCGCCACGGCCGCGGAGAGGTCGCGCCCCCGGCTGGTAGCCCCCAGCAGGAGGATCTCCGGCTTCCTCTCGCGCACCAGCTCGAGCAGCAGCGCGGCGTACGGCTCCAGGCGGAACGGCCCCAGGGTGGCGTCGTCGGCCACGTAGACCGTGTCGGCACCGTAGGCGATGGCCTGCTGGGCCAGTGGGCCGACCCCCGCCCCCATGACCACCGCGGAGAGCGGGACTCCCAGGGCGTCGGCGATCTCGCGGCCCTTGCCCAAGAGCTCCCAGGAGACGGCGTGGGCCGTGCCGTCCTCCTGCTCCACCCACACCCAGACCCCGCGGTAGGCGTTCGGATCGTGCGCTTCTATCGTCATGGCCGCCTCCTCACAGCACCTTCAGGCCGAGCAGGCGGTCGGCGAGAAGGGCCGCCTGCTCCTCCGGGGTCGCCCCGGCGATCATCTCCACCTTGCCGGCCCGCGCCGGGGGATAGTCCACCTGCAGAAGCTGGCTGGGGGAGCCCTCCCGGCCGAAGCCGGCGGCGTTGGCCCCGGCGGCGGCCAGGTCGGCCGCGCTCCAGGTAGGGATCTCCATGCGCGCCGCCTTGCGGATGCCCAGCAGGGTCGGGTAGCGCGGCTGGTTGATGTCCTTGACCACGGTGACGACGGCCGGCAGGCTGGCCTCCACTACCTCGCGTCGGCCCTCCAGCAGCCGCTCGACGACGATCTTCTTCGCCGCCGGGTCCAGGGCGCGCACCTTGAAGACGTACGTCAGGGCCGGCAGGCCCAGGAAGCGGGCCACGGCCGGCCCCACGCTGGCCGAGGTGCCGTCGGTGGACTGCTTGCCAAAGAGGACCAGGTCGTAGCCGCCGACCTTGCGGATGGCTTGGGCCAGGGTGTAGGCGGTGGCCCAGGCGTCGGCCCCCTCGAAGCGCGGGTCGGAGAGGAGCACGGCCTCGTCGGCTCCCATGGCCAGCGCTTTCTTCAGCGCCTCGCCGGCCTCGGCCGGGCCCATGCACAGGGCCGTGACCTTGCCGCCCAGCTTTTCCCGCCAGAGCAGCCCCTCCTCGATGGCGTACTCGTCAAAGACGTTGACCATCGTGGGCATGCCGGCCAGGGCCAACTGGCCCTGCTGGACCTTGACCGGTGCCTCGGTGTCGGGAACCTGTTTGATGCAGACGATGGCGTTCAAGCAGCACCTCCTTGGATGCAAGATGCAAGATGCAAGATGCAGGATGCAGGATTCTTGCTTCTTGCCTCTTGCTTCTTGCCTCTTGCCTCTTGCTTCTTGCCTCTTGCCCCTACGGCTCCTGAGGCCCCCAGCGATACGGTAGGAACTCGCTGCCCAGGATCTCCCGGGCGATGATCAGCCGCATGATGTTCATCGTGCCCTCGGCGCCGATGGTGTAGGAGCGGACGCCGCGGATACCCATCTCGATCGGGAACTCCTTGGAGTAGCCGGCCGCGCCGAACCAGTCGGCCACCTCGTTCATGGCCTGCCAGGCGTAGGTCGGGGCGCGCAGCTTGGCCATGGCGGCGAGTTTGGCCACGTCAAAACTCGTGGCCGAACGGTCCTGGGCCATCCTGTCCATCAGCCAGGCCGCCTTGTAGGTCAGCAGGCGGGCCTCTTCGATGTCGGTGGCCTGCTCGGCCAGCGGGAACTGCACCCCCTCGAACGCGGCGAGGGGCCGGCCGAAGGCGTGGCGCTGCTTGACATAGTCGATGCCCATCTCCAGGATGGCCTCGGCCGCGCCGACGCAGGCCGCCCCGATCAGCACCCGCGCGGCGGAAAAGCCCTCCATGGCGTAGTAAAAGCCCCGCCCGACCTCGCCGATGCGCTGGCGGTCGGGCAGGCGCACGTCCTCCAGGGTGAAACCCCCGGTGGAGATGCCGGCCCGGCCCATGTCCTCGATCAGCGTGGTGGAGATGCCGGGGGTGTCCTTGAGCGGCACGGCGAAGAAGGTAAAGCCCTTGTGGCCGGCCCGCGGGTCGGTCCGCGCCAGCATCATGTGGATGCCCCCCCAGGCGCGGGATTCGGCCACGCCGCTGATGTACATCTTCTCGCCGTTGAGCAGCCAGCCGTCGCCCTGGCGCTCGGCCTTGGTGCGGGTGGCCCCCAGGATGTCGGAGCCGCCGCCCGGCTCCGTGGTGGCGATGCCCAGGAAGGCCTGGCCCTGTGCCACCCGCGGCAGGATCTCCTGCTTCAGCGCGGGGTCGGCGTAGCGGTCAAAAACCGCGCCCCAGGAGGCCTCCACCAGGTAGAGCACCGGGATGGCCACGCTGACGTCGGCGCGGGCCAGCTCCTCCGCAGCGATGGCCGCCTCGGTCCAGGTGGCCCCCATGCCGCCGTACTCCTCGGCGACGGTGCAGGCCAGCAGGCCCAGGTCGGCCATGCCCTGGATCACCTCGGGGGGGATTCGGCCGCTCTGGTCCATCTGGCGCACGATCGGCTTGATCGCGCTCTGGGCAAAGTCGCGCACCGAGGCGCGCCACATCTCCTGCTCTTTGGTCCAGCCAAAGTCCATGCCGCCTCCTCGTTGCTGTCCGAGTCACCTCAAACCACGAAGGTGCCTCGGTGCCTTCGTGGTGACCACCAACGAACCTTCGTGCCTCGGTGCCTTCGTGGTGACCACCAACGAACCTTCGTGCCTCGGCGCCTTCGTGGTGACCACCAACGAACCTTCGTGCCTCGGTGCCTTCGTGGTAACCACCAACGAACCTTGGGGCCTTCGCGGTGACTACTGACGAGCTTTCGGAGCCTACTTCCGCTGGAAGCGGGCCTCGCGCTTCTCCAGGAAGGCCGCCGTGCCCTCGGCCTTGTCCTCCGTGGCGCAGATCAGGCCGAACTGGGCCGCCTCGAAGGCCACGGCCTTCTCCAGGGTCGTCTCGGCGCCCACCCGCAGGCAGCGCTTGGCCGCCTCGATGGCCAGTGGCCCCTTCTTCAGGATCTTGGCCGCCAGGTCGCGGGCCGCGCTGACGACCGTGTTGGGGGCCTCGGGCGAGCAGGTGTGGCAGAGGCCCCACCTGTCGGCCGGGCCGCCGCACTGCGCGCAGACCGGCACCTCCTGGCCGCAGTGGGGGCAGTGGGCGCCGTGCCCGCAGCCCTCCTCTTGGCAGGGCTTGCCGGGCATCTCCTGGCCGCATTGCTGGCAGACGACGATGTCCACCAGGCCGATGCCGCGGGCCTCCAGGGCCGTGATGTGGTCGCCGCTGAGGACCAGGCGCATGGCCTGGCCCATGCCCACCAGCCGCGGCAGGCGCTGCGTGCCGCCGTAGCCGGGGATGACGCCCAGGTTGACCTCGGGCTGGCCCAGGCGGGCGTTGTCCGAGGCGATACGGATGTCGCCGGCCATGGCCAGCTCGCAGCCCCCGCCCAGGGCAAAGCCGTTGATGGCCATGATCACCACCAGGCGCGAGCTCTCCATCCCCAGGAGCAGCCCCTCGGCCCGCTTGCACATCTGCTCCCCCTCCGCCGGGGTCAGGACGCGCAGCTCGTTGATGTCGGCCCCGGCGACGAAGGACTTGGGGCCGGCCCCGGTGACGATCAGCACGCGCACCTGCTCCTGGGCCAGGACCTCGTGAAAGGCGGCGATCAGGTCGCCGACCGTGGCGTGGCTGAGGGCATTCAGGACCTTGGGGCGGTTCACCGTGAGGACGGCCAACTCGCCGTCCACCTGGAGGGTCACATTCTCGTAGGCCATGCTTCTCCTCCTCTGCTGGATCGAACCGGACCGACCGTGCAGCGGTTCACATTATAGCGGATTTCCCCGGTTTGGCAACTTGCGCGCCCTGCCCACTTGACGCTCCCCTGGGCCTATGCTATAGTGAGGTTGCGGCGGCAGCACGCCGTTACCAGAGTCAAAGAGGGCCGATGTCCGTCACTGTGACCTTTCTACCCCCGGGCACTACCGTCCACGTGGCCGCCGGCACAACCATCCTGGAGGCGGCCACTCAGGCCGGCCTGGAGATCCCCGCCCCGTGCGGCGGCCAGGGCCGTTGCGGCCGCTGCAAGGTGCAGGTGCGGGACGGTGCGGTCGACCAGCCGGCCAACGCCCATCTCGCCGCCGAGTCCCGCGCGCAGGGGTACGTCCTGGCCTGCCAGGCCCGCCTGCTGGGGCCGGCCACCGTCCTCCTGCCGGAGGAGACGCGGCCGGAGCGCGTCGCCGCGGCCCTGGGCGTCGCCGACTACCGCGCTCTCGCCCCGGCCTGCGACTGGCGGCACGCCCCCACCATGCGCATGCTCTACGTGGAGTGCGAGCCGCCCTCCTTGGTGGACAGCACCAACGACCTGGACCGCCTGCGCCGCGCCCTGCTGCGCCAGCACGGGCTGACCGACCTGCAGATCTCCCTTCCGCTGCTGCAGGTCCTCCCCCAGCGCCTGCGGGCTGAAGGATGGCGCGTCACCGTGGTGCTGGAGCCGCTGGGCGACGGCGCCCGCCTGGTGGACATCCTGCCGGGGCCGCCCGGCGAACGGGTCTATGGCGTGGCCGTGGACATCGGCACGACCACGGTCAAGCTCTTCCTGGTGGACCTGAACAGCGGCGAGGTGGTGGACAGCGCCTCGGCCTACAACGCCCAGATCGCCCGTGGCGAGGACATCATCTCGCGTATCATCTACTCCCAGAAGGCCGGCGGCCTGGGGCACATGCAGCGCCTGGTGCTCAAGACGATCCACGGCCTGCTGGCCGAGGTGGCCCAGCGCCAGGGGATCGACCTAAAAGAGATCCAGGCAGCCTCGGTTGCCGGCAACACCACCATGACCCAGCTCTTCCTGGGCATCAACCCCAAGTACGTCCGCGAGGAGCCCTACCTGCCGACGATGACCCACGCCCCGGCCCTCCTCGCCTGCGATATCGGACTGGCCATCAATCCCAACGCCCCCGTCTACTGCGCCCCCAGCGTAGGAGCCTACGTCGGTGGGGATATCGTCTCCGGCGTGCTCAGCTCGGAGATGTACAAGACCGACCTGCTGACTCTCTTCATCGACGTGGGCACCAACGGCGAGATCGTCCTGGGCAACAGCGACTGGCTGATCGCCTGCGCCTGCTCGGCCGGCCCGGCCTTCGAGGGCGCCGGGGTGCGCTGCGGCATGCGCGCCACCGACGGGGCCATCGACGAGGTCATCATCGACGGGCATACCCTGGAGGCCACCTGCCGCGTGATCGGCGGGGGCGAACCGCAGGGCATCTGCGGCTCCGGGCTCATCTCGACCCTGGCGGAGATGCTCATCACCGGGGTGGTGGACAAGGCCGGCCGCATCCGCCTGGATCTGCCCACGAAGCGCGTCCGCCCGGGCGAGCACGGTGCCGAGTACGTCGTCGCCTGGGGTCACGACGGCCGGCCGGACATTGTCCTCACCGAGGTGGACATCAACAACCTCATCCGGGCCAAGGGCGCCATCTACGCCGGCTTCTCCATCCTCCTGCGCAGCCTGGAGCTCGACTTTTCCATGGTCGAACAGATCCTCATCGCCGGCAGCTTCGGCCAGTACATCAACCTGGAAAAGGCCGTCCAGATTGGCCTGCTGCCCGACCTGCCCTGGGACCGCTTCCGCTACCTGGGCAACACCTCGCTCCTGGGCGCCTACCAGACCCTCCTCTGCCGCGAGATGCGCGAGACGGCCTCCGAGATCGCCGGCAAGATGACCTACCTGGAGCTCTCCGCCGACAACCGCTTCATGCAGGAGTACACCTCGGCCCTCTTCCTCCCGCATACGAACCTGGAGGTCTTTCCCTCGGTGAAGGAGCTGCTGGCCAAGGTGGGAGACAGGGGCTAGCTGTCGGGTACTGGGGATCGGATAGCCGGCGTCACGCGACAGCAGGCATCCTCCTGCGGCAGATAGCTGCCGCAGGAGGCCTGACCACATTCTCTTTTTCCCAACATGCTCGGACGTCGCCGGTACGCCCCGCGGCACCACTCCGGGCGGCTTTGTGCTGCCCGCGAGATGAACCCGCGCCGGCCCGGTGCCAGCGGGCCCGGTGGGCTCCGGCGTAGGAATCGAGGTTTGACATCTCTTTGACGGCAGTGTGCTACACTGCTGTCGATCGCGGCACGGCGCGGAGAAAAGGGTGTACCTGCCGATCGTGTTCCGCCAGCCGGGCGACTGCCTGGCCGGGCGGGTGCTGTGGCCCTGCTTCCGGCTGACCCGTCTCGGGCGGGGGCCGGCTGGGAAAGAGACGGCAGTTGACATCTGCCCGCTTTCTGCTACAATGGAAGCTGCCCGGGGATGCACTGGTCTCGACAGGGACGGAACGAGCCGGGCTGCGAGCCGAGGCGCCTGCCCTCGTAAAAACGGGCAACAGCAATAAACGGCAACACCTTCGAACGCGCCCCCGTGGCGCTCGCCGCAGCCTAGTGCGGCGCGTCCTACCGGGCCTCGCCCTGGTGGGCCCGGCCAGGACGTCGCAATGCCAGGGTGCTCCCGCCCCGATCGCTGGCTGAGGACGGGAAAAGACCCCAGCCGGCCGGCCTGCGGGAACCCCGCCGACAGGGGGCCTGCGGGAACCGTATAAAGTGCCGGCTACGCTCGTAGACGCGCGGCAGTGAACTCTCTGGACGGGGGTTCGATTCCCCCCATCTCCACCAGCAGCGGGGCCCACCTCCGGGTGGGCCCTGTCATTTGCAGACAGACGCCCGCTTGCACGACCGGCCGGGGCTGTGCTATACTGCCACGCGGTAGATCGGCCGCCGGCCAAGGCCCGTGGTCGGGGGATCGGGGCGAGCGAGCACACAAGGAGGCCGACCATGCGCGATCGTATCTGGCAGGCCCTGGAGCGCAGCCCGGCGGACTTTACCGACATCCGCCTGGAGCGCTCCTGGCGGACCGAGGTCACCTACCGCGGCCCCAACCTGGAGAACCTGCAGCCCTCTGCCGACGTCGGCGGCATCGTCCGCTGCCTGGCCGGCGGCGGCTGGGGCATCGCCGTCTTCAACTCCCTGGACGAGCTCGGCGAGCGCGTCGCCGATGCCGCGCGCATCGCCCGCCTGGTCGGCGACCGCTCGGACGAGCGCGCCGCCCTGGCCGCGGTCCCCCCGGTCCAGCAGGAGGTCCGCGCTGCCCTGGATCGCGACCCGCGCACCGTGCCCCTGCGCGAGAAACAGGCCCTGCTGCAGCGCTACAACGAGATCATGCGCCAGACCAGCGACAAGATCGTCACCACGATGGCCCTGTACCGGGACGCCTTCAGCGAGGTGACCATCGCCAACTCTGAGGGCACCTTTATCGTCGAGGAGCGGCCCGACCTGGAGCTGGCCCTGATGGCCGTCGCCCGCGAGGGCCAGTCCAACATCCAGCAGGCCATGGAGCTCTACGGCGCGGTCGCCGGCTTCGAGGCCGCGGTCGGCCAGGAGGACAAGGCCACGCTGGCCGCCCGGCGCGCCGTCGAGCTCCTCGGCGCCCGTCCGGTGACGGGGGGCACCTATACCGTCATCATGGACCAGGACCTGGCCGGCGTCCTGACCCACGAATCCTTCGGCCATCTCTGCGAGGCCGACTTCCTCTTCAAGAACCCCCGCCTGCGCGAGGTCCTCCAGCCCGGCCGCGTCTTTGGCGTCCCCGAGCTGAACATCGTCGACGACGGCTACATCCCCGGCCTGCGCGGGAACTACCAGTTCGACGACGAGGGGACCCCCCGGCGCAAGGTCCACCTGGTCCAGAACGGCGTCCTCCAGGGATTCCTGCACAGCCGCGAGACGGCGGCGCGCATGGGCGGCGAGCCCACCGGTAACGCCCGGGCCGTCTCCTACCGCCACGAGCCGGTCGTGCGCATGCGCAACACCTACATCGACCGCGGCACCGTCCCCTTCCAGGAGATGCTCCGCGGCGTGGACCGGGGCATCTACGCCTGTGCCTGCCTCGGCGGCAATACGATGCTGGAGCAGTTTACCTTTAGCGCAGGCTACGCCTACGAGATCGTCGACGGCCAGATCGGCGAGATGCTGCGCGACGTCGTCCTGACCGGCAATATCTTCGAGACGCTCAAGAACATCGACTGCATCGGCGACGACCTGACCATCCTCAGCCAGGCCTTTGGCTGCGGCAAGATGGGCCAGAACGGGCTGGGCGTGACCGACGGCGCGCCGCACATCCGCATCCAGAACCTGACCATCGGCGGGAGGACAGCATGAGCGGGCAGATCACGGCGGCGCAGGTCTTGCAGAGCATCCCCGGACCTGTCGACGGGGCCGAGGTCTACGAGATCCGCAGCCAGCAGCGGCCGCTGCGCTTTACCGGCGGGGTCCTGGAGTCGATCAAGGCGACGGAGACGGCCGGCCGGGCCCTGCGCCTCATCCGCGACGGCCGGCTGGGCTTTGCCACCACCACCGACCTGGCCGACGGTGCCACCCTGGCGCGCAACGCCCTGGAGTCGGCCCAGTTCGGCGACGCCGTGTCGTTCCGCTTCCCGGCGCTGCCCGCCGCCCCCGCCGCCTTGGCCTGGGACGAGGAGGTGGCGCGGCTCGACGACGAGGCCCTCGTCGCCCTGGGAGAGGAAATCATCGCCGGGGTGCAGGACGCCGGCCCGGCGCTGCAGGTCAACCTGCGCCTGGACAGGCGCGTCGAGGAGGTGCGCCTGGTCAACACCGCCGGGCTCGATTTCGCCGAGCGGCGCAGCGCCCTCACTGCCACGCTGGACGTCACCCGCGCCGCCGAGGGCGACATCCTGTCCGTCTATGCGATCTCCGGCTCGCGCCGGCGGCGCGACCTGGATGGTGCCGCTATGGCCCGCCACGTCGTCGAACGGGTGCGCTGGTCCGAGCGCATCGTCGCGCTGGAAGACAAGGCCCTGCCGGTGGTCTTTTCCGGCGAGGGCACGATGCCGCTGGTCCTCCCGCTGATGGCCGGCCTTAGCGGCCGCAACGTCCTCCTGGGAGCCTCGCCCCTGGAAGGCAAGGTGGGCCAGCCCGTCCTGGACCCGCGCTTCACCCTGGTGGACGACGGCCGGCTGGACTGGGCGCTGCGCACGGGCACGCTCGACGACGAGGGCACGCCCACGGCCCGCAAGCACCTGGTCGAGCGCGGGGTGCTGTGCGCCTTTCTCTACGACCTGAAGACGGCGGCCCAGGCCGGGGCCGAGCCCACCGGCAACGGCTACCGCTCGCAGATCCTGGGCGGCGGCGACTTTCGCCAGCCGCCGGACGTGGCCGAGTCCACCTGGCTGGTCCAGCCCGGGGAGCACAGCCTGGAGCAGATCCTGCGCGACCTGGGCGAGTGCCTGCTGGTCGAGGACATCCTCGGCCTGGGTCAGGGCAACGTCATCGCCGGCGAGTTCTCCAACAATGTGGCCCTCGGCTTCCTGGTGCGTGGCGGCGAGGTCGTCGGGCGCGTCAAGAACACCATGGTCGCCGGGAACATCTACGAGCTGCTCCAGGGCCGCCTGCTGGCCCTGGGCGACCGCGCCGAGCCGGTCTGGGGGTCGATCTTTGTGCCGCCCATCGCGCTGGACGGGGTGGGCATCGTCAGTTAGCGATCAGCGGTCAGTTGTCTGACCGCTGACCGCTGAAAGCTTCTCCCAGGAGCCGTCCTTGTGCGATCCGCCGCCCCTTCCAGAAACCGGCCTGCGCGGCCTGGCCGGCCGGCTGCGCGGCCGCGTCGGTTGGCGCTACACCTTTGCCTCGCTGCAGCACCCCAACTACCGCCTGTGGTTCTGGGGCCAGATGGTCTCCCTCTTCGGCACCTGGATGCAGCAGACCGCCCAGGGCTACTTCGTCTACGAGCTGACGCGCTCGCCGGCCTACCTGGGGCTGGTCGGCTTTGCCGCCGGCATGCCGGCCTGGTTCTTCAGCCTCTACGGCGGGGTCATCGCCGACCGGGTGAACCGCCGGAAGGCGCTGATCGCCACCCAGACGGCCATGATGTTCCTGGCCTTTTTCCTGGCGGCGATCACCTTCATGCGCGTGGTGCAGGGCTGGCACATGGTCGTGCTGGCCTTTGCACTGGGG
This sequence comes from uncultured Chloroflexia bacterium, assembly GCA_964613665.1. Classification (GTDB taxonomy): domain Bacteria; phylum Chloroflexota; class Chloroflexia; order DTKN01; family DTKN01; genus CAZQFV01. Next base: position 11,438 of record CAZTIG010000011.1, on the reverse strand, counting down.
GTGCTCAACACCTTCGAGGCGCCGATCCGCCTGGCCTTTGTGCCCGAGCTGATCCCGCGCCAAGACCTGACCAACGCCGTGGCCCTGAACGGGATCATGTTCAACGTGGCCACGGCCCTGGGGCCGGCCATCGCCGGGGTGACCTACGCCTTCTTCGGGCCGGGCTGGTGCTTCACCATCAACGGCATCTCCTTCGTCGCCGTGATCGTGGCCCTGCTCCTGATGCGCTTGCCTCCCCAGGAGCACGCCGAGAGGCGCGCCCCTGCCCTGGTCCAGGTGCGCGAGGGCCTGCGCTACACCATGCGCGAGCCGGTGCTGCGCACGCTCATTGGCCTGATCGCGGCGACGGCGCTCTTCGGCATCGCCTTTGCCACGCTGATCCCGGCGTGGTCGGTGCGGGTGCTGCACGGGGCGCCCACCCTCAAGGAGACGCAGCTCCTGACCTGGGCCGGCGGTGCCTTCCACTGGGTGGACACGAGCAGCACTGGGGCCACGCTGAACGGCCTGCTGCTGTCGGCCCGCGGCGCCGGCGCGCTCGTCAGCGCCCTCTTCGTGGCCTCGATCGCCCGCTTCCGCATCAAGGGCCGCCTGCTGACGCTGGGCACCTTTGCCGGCCCTCTGGCGCTGCTCGTCTTTGCCGCGGTGCGCTGGGTCCCGCTGGCGCTCCTGGCCATGTTCGCCGTGGGGCTGGCCAGCATCCTGGTGCAGAACCTGATCACCGCGCTGCTGCAGAACCAGGTGGACGACACCATGCGCGGCCGGGTGATGGGCCTCTACAGCCTGACGTTCTTCGGCACGATGCCGCTGGGGGCGCTGTGGGCCGGCGCGTTGGCTGCCCGCATCGGCGAGCCGCTGACGGTGGTGATCGGCGCCTCGGTGTCGTTGGCGCTGGCGGCCCTGGTCTACCTCCTCGTGCCCCGGTTGCGGGCGCTGCCGTAGGGCACGGTCATATCAAAGCCGCCGGCCTTACCGGCAAGTGCCCGGCTCAGGCAACGGCACGACGCCGCACATCCAGGGACACGGCAATGGTACGGCCATGCCGCGCTGTACGCCGGCCGGGCACTTGCCATCCGCTGTGCATCGACGCGACCTTGATATCGCCGTGGCCGTAGGGTGCGTTCTCTTGACAACGGGCCCGCTATCCTCTATAGTGCAGGCATGCAGCTTTCCGTCGAACGGGGGCCCGAACGCCCTTCCTCTCCGCGCTGGCCCCCTGCCGACATGAGCTCAGGGGGAAAGTCCAGATGAACCGCGCCGCCGCTCTATTCCTGACCGTGCTCCTGATCGCCGCCGGCTGCGGGGGCACGGCCGTGCCCACGCTGACGCCGGCCGAGGTGGCCCAGCAGGCCGCCGCGCAGATGCTCACCGTCGACTCCTTCCATTTTGCCATCCAGCTCACCGGCAAACCGGCCTACCTGGACGAAGCCGGCACCCTGGTCCTCCGGCAGGCCGAGGGCGACCTCGTCCGGCCCGACCGGGCCCGCGCCATCGCCAAGGTATCCACCATGGGACTGTCCTCGGAGGTAGGCATCATCGCCATCGGCGAGAAGCAGTACAGCACCAGCCCGCTGAACCCGCAGCAGTGGCTGGAGGTGCCGGCCGAGTCCCGCTGGGACCTGGACCTGGCCCGGCTCTTTGACGCCAGCAGCGGCATCCCCGCCGTCCTGCAGAACACCACCTGGACATTGGGCCCCGACGACCCCGGCCTCCACATCCTGCGCAGCCGCATGCCGTACGGCCAACTGGGGGCACTCACCCTGGGCTTGATCACCTCCGGCGAGGTGGAGGTCGAGTTCCACATCGGCCGGCAGGACCGCTGCGTCCACCGCATCCAGATCGTCGAGACGGCCAGCGACCCGCAGGAGCCGACCACCTGGGCCATCGACCTCTCCGCCTTCGGCCAGCCGGTCGACATCCAGCCGCCGCCGTGAGCGCGGTCGGCGGTCGGCTGTCAGCGCATCGCCATACAGGAGATTCCATGCCCGGCGACTCCCTGGCCCGGCGCCACCCCTACCTGGTCCTGGCGCTGATCTCCTTTGGCGTCTTTGTCGCCGCGCACGACCTGACGGTGATCTCGACGCTGCTGCCGCAGATCATCCGCGATTTCGCCATCCCCATGCCGGCCGGCCTGGACGACGCCTCCTGGCTGGTCAGCGCCTATCTCATCGCCTACATCGCTCCGATGCCGGTGATGGGGCGCGTCGCCGACATCTACGGCCGCCTGCCGGTCTACCTGGCCAGCCTGGGGGTCTTTATCGCCGGCTCGATCGGCGCCTCCTTCGCCCAGGCCCTGCCGCTGCTCGTCGCTTGCCGCGCGGTGCAGGCGCTGGGCGGCGGGGCCATGGTCCCGGTGGGTATGGCCATCGTCGGCGACCTCTTCGAGGAGCACCGGCGTCCGCTGGCCATGGGCGTCCTGGTGGCCGTGGACACGGCCGGCTGGATCGTCGGGCCCCTCTACGGCGCCCTGCTGGTGCGCTTCCTGAGCTGGCGCTGGCAGTTCTACCTCAACATCCCGCTCGGCGTCGTGGCCGCCCTGCCGGCCTGGCTGATTATCCGCGGCCTGCCCCACGTCCGCCAGCGCCGGGCGCTGGACATCCCCGGAGCGGTGCTCCTGGTGGCCGCCCTGGTGGCGCTGAACATCGCCCTCACCTACAGCGGTGGCCAGGCCGCCAGCGGCGTCTCCTTCGATTTCAACGCCCCGCCGCCGACCAGCCGGCTCGTCTGGCCCCTCCTGGGCGCAGCCCTGCTCCTCTTGGCCGCCTTTCTCCTCGTGGAGTGGCGCAGCCGCGCCCCGACGATCGACCTGCGCATGTTCCGCCGGCCCAACTTCGCCACCGCCTGTGCCGTCAACTTCCTGGTCGGCTCGGCGCTGATGATCGCCATGGTCGACGTGCCCCTCTTTCTCAACAGTGTCGTGCCCTACGGCGGCAGCCCGGACGATGCCGCGCGCGCGGCGGCACTGACCAGCGGGCTGGTCCTGGCCGCGCTCACCGGGACCATGGCCCTGGCCTCTCTCCTGGGCGGCTGGCTCTGCGGCCGGCTGGGCTACCGCATCCCGACCGTCCTGGGGCTGCTGGCCGCGGCGGGAGGCTTTGGGCTGATGGGCACCTGGGCGCCGGATGTGCCGCTCGGCGCCATGGCCCTGCACCTGGCCCTGGCCGGCCTGGGCTTTGGCCTGGTGACGGCGCCGCTCAGCACGGCGGTCGTCGACGCCGTCGACGAGACCCGCCGCGGGGTGGCCTCCAGCCTGGTGGTGGTCATGCGCCTGATCGGCATGAGCGTCGGCCTCTCCGTGCTCACCTCGTGGGGGCTGAACCGCTTCACCCAGCTCTCCGGCGAGTACGCCACCGACCCCCTCGGCCTGACGGCGCGGGTGCTCGACGAGACCTTCTGGATCTCCGGCGCGGTGCTCCTGGCGACGGTGGTCCTGGCTTTCCTCCTGCGGCGCCGTCCGGCGCGCTCTTGTGTGCCCCCTTCGTCCGTGCTATAATGGGACCGTACCGCTCCTGCAGCGCCAGGAGGCGGCCGCTCGTGTCGTCCGAACCGGCCGGCCTTCCTGCCGCCGGTGCCATAGGCCGAGAGGCAATGCGGAGAGCAAGGTGACCGAACAGGAGCAGCTACAGCGGGCCATCGCCGCCCTGGAGTCCCAGCGCGCGACCCTCGGGGACGCCGTGGTCGAGCCCATGATCGCCGCCGCGCGGGAGAAGCTGGCCGCGCTGGAAGGGGCCGTGCCCGCGGCGGTTCCCGCGGCCGAGCAGCGCAAGCAGGTCACGGTCCTCTTTGCCGACATCTTTGGCTTTACCAAGCTGGCCGAGCAGATGGACCCGGAGGAGCTGCACGATGTGGTCAACGCCCTGTGGGAGCACCTCGACGCGCTGATCGTGGCCCACGGCGGCAACATCGACAAGCACATGGGCGACGCGGTGATGGCCCTGTGGGGCGCGGAGCAGGCCGAGGAGGACGACCCCGAGCAGGCCATCCGGGCGGCGCTGGCCATCCAGGCCGAGGTCGGCAGCTGGGGGCGAGAGGTCGACCTCCGGCCGGCCGTTTCCGCCTTCCAGCTGCGCATCGGCATCCACACCGGACCGGTGCTGCTGGGCCAGGTGGGATCGCTCGGCGAGTACACCGCCATCGGCGACGCCGTCAACCTGGCCAACCGCCTGCAGCAGGCCGCCCCGGTCGGCGGCATCCTCATCTCGCACGACACCTACCGCCACGTGCGCGGCCTCTTCGACGTCAAGCCCCTGGACCCGCTCGACATCCGCGGCCGGCGCGAGCCCGTCCAGGTATACCTCGTCATGTCGCCCAAGCCGCGCTCCTTTCACATCGCCCGGCGCGGGGTGGAGGGGATCGAGACGGAGATGGTTGGGCGGGGCAGCGAGCTCCGCCAGCTGCAGGAGGCGCTGGGCGTCGTCCTGGAGCAGGGGCGCATGCAGGCGGTGACCATCGTCGGCGAGGCCGGCGTGGGCAAATCGCGGCTGCTCAACGAGTTCAACGACTGGCTGGAGCTGCTGCCGCTGCACGTGCGCCTGTTCAAGGGGCGCACCGATCCGCAGATGAGCCAGCGGCCCTACAACCTCATCCGCGACCTCTTTGCCTTTCGTTTCGAGATCCAGGAGACCGACCCGGCCGCGGTGGCGCGGGAGAAGCTGGAGGCGGGCATCGTGGGCTTCATGGGTCCGGCAGGGGTGGAAAAGGCCCACTTTGTCGGGCACCTCATCGGCTTTGACTTTTCCGCCAGCCCCCACCTGCAGGGCATCCTGGACGACGCCCGCCAGATCCGCGACCGCGCCCTGCACTACCTCACCCAGTTCCTGGCGGCGGTGTCGGCCGAGCTGCCCACCGTGCTCTTTGTCGAGGACATCCACTGGGCCGATCGCGGGGCCCTGGACGTCCTCGAGCACCTGATGCGCACGTGCGGCGACATGCGCGTGCTCATCGTCTGCCTGGCCCGCCCCTCGCTGTACGAGGTGCGGCCGGACTGGTGCCAGTACCTGCCGCACCACACCCGCCTGGAGCTTCTCCCTCTCTCGGAGGAAGACAGCTACCGCCTGGTGGAGGAGATCCTGAGCCGGGCCCCGGACGTCCCGGCCGACCTGAAGGACCTCATCGTCAGCCGGGCCGAGGGCAACCCTTTCTACATCGAGGAGCTGATCAAGGTCCTGATCGAGGACGGGGTGATCGTCAAGGGCGAACAGGCCTGGCAGGTGCGGCCGGCCCGCCTGGCCGAGGTGCGGGTGCCGCAGACGCTGACCGGCGTCCTCCAGGCGCGCCTGGACCGCCTGCCGGCGGCCGATCAGGAGGTGCTGCAGTGCGCCTCCGTGGTCGGGCGAGCCTTCTGGGATGGGGCCGTGGCCTATATCGCCCAAACGCCCATGGAGGGCATCCAGGAGGCGCTGCACCGGCTGGAGGAGAAGGAGTTGATCCAGTCGCGCCGCGCTTCCACCTTTGCCGGCCAGCGCGAGTACATCTTCCGGCACGCCCTCCTGCGCGAGGTCGTCTACGAGCGGGTGCTGAAGCGGCTCCGCCGCACCTACCACAACCAGGTGGCGGCCTGGCTGATCGAGCAGAGCGGCGAGCGCGTCGGGGAGCACGCCGGCCTGATCGGCTCGCACTACGAGCAGGCCGGGGAGATGGCCCTGGTGTCCGAGTGGTACCGGCGGGCCGGCCGGCAGGCCCAGGATGCCTACGCCCCGGAGGCGGCCATCGCCTACTACCAGAAGGCACTGGTCTTTCTGCCCGTGATTCCGGGCGACCGCGTCGGCGATGCGGCGCGGCGGATCGCCCTCTACGAGGGAATGGGCGACGCCCTAGGCCGGCTGGGGCGCTACGGCGAGGCCATCGCCGCCTACACGGCGATGCGCGAGACGGCCGAGGCGGCCCGTGACGCCCTCGGCCAGGCCCGCGCCTGGGAGCACCTGGCCTGGGTGCAGAGCAACCAGGGCGACTACCGCGCCACCCTGGAGAGCGCCGAGAAGGCGGTGGGCTGGGCCAGCCTGGCCGAGGCACCGCTCGAGCTGGTCAAGGCGTTGCACCGCAAAGGCTGGGCCTTTTACGGGCTGGGCAATGCCGAGGCGGCCCGCGCGCTGGGCGAGCAGGCCCTGGCCATCAGCACCGCCGCCGCCGCCCGGCGCGAGATGGCCCAGAGCCTCAATCTCCTGGGCGCCGTGCACTGGATCCTGGGCCACCACGACCAGGCGGCCCAGCATATGGAGCAGGCCCTGGAGCTGCACCGCGAGCTGGGCAACCGGCCCGGCGTGGGTGGCACCCTCAACGACCTGGCGGCGACGGCCCAGCTGCGCGGCGATTCCTCGCGCGCCCTGCTGCTCTACCAGGACGCCCTGGTGACCTTTCACGAGATCGGCTACCGCTGGGGCGAGGTGGCCTGCCTCAGCAACCTGGGCGGGGTGCGCGTCGCGCTGGGCGAGTACCGCGCGGCCGAGGACGACCTGCGCCAGGTCCTGAACATGGCCGAGGCGGGGAGCTGGTTCCTGGCCGAGACGTACCGCTTCCTGGCCGAGGCCTTCCTGGGCCAGGGGAAAGAAGGAGAGGCCCTGGCCGCGGCCCGCCAGTCGCTGGCCCTGGCCCGCGAGAGCGAGCAGCAAGAGTTCCTCGGCGGCGCCTGGCGCGTCCTGGGGCTCGTGGCCGCGCGCCGGCCCGACCCGATCCCGGTCGGCGAGGGGGAAAGGATCGTGCACCGCACCGCCGCCGACTGCTTCCGCGAGAGCCTGCGCGTCTTTGGCGAGATGGGCGCCGAGCGCGAGCGCGCCCTGACCCTGCAGGCCTGGGCGCAGCACGAGCGCGAGCGGGGCGACCCGGCGCGCGGGGAGGCCATGGAGCAGGAGGCGGGCGAGATCCTGCAGCGCCTGGGCATGGCGCAGGAAGCGGCGTAAGAAGCAAGAGGCAAGAGGCAGGATGCAGGATGCAGGATGGCGTTGGGCCAATCGCCGATCGCCAATCGTCAATCGTCAATCGTCAATCGCCAATCGTCAATCGCCAATCGCCAATCGTCAATCGCCAATCGTCAATCGTCAATCGCCAATCGTCAATCGCCAATCGTCAATCGTCAATCGCCAATCGCCAATCGTCAATCGCCAATCGCCAATCGTCAATCGCCAATCGCCAATCGCCAATCGTCAATCGCCAATCGTAAAACCCTACCGTCACGATTTCGTGCCCCCGGGCCGGCAGGGCCACGCTGCCATCCGCCGCCAGGGGTAACGCCTCTTCCTCTTGCTCGTCCAACCGCACCCGCGCCGCCCGGGCGTAGCGCCGCGCCGGGGCCACGGTGACCTGGAGCGGCTCCCCCGTGACGTTGTACCCACGCACGACCAGGCCGCCGCCATCCGCGGCCGCCTTGACCGCGCTCAGGACAAAGCCGGCCGGCTCCACCCGCAGGAGCGTCCCCGCGGCCGGCCGCGGGCCGGCGTGGGCGGCCTCGGCCAGGGCCCGCAGCGGCACGTCAAAGGCGTAGGCCTCCGGGAAAGCCTCCTCCCACCCGCCGCGGTGGGGGATCACGGCGTACGCGAAGCGGTGCCGGCCGATCTCCTGCGCCCCCGGCGTGGGCAGGGCCGGCCCGGCGTGGCCGCGGCGGTTGGCCAGGTCGCCGCGCGAGAGCCAGCCGACGCAGCGCAGCAGCGTCAGGGCGATCTCGCTGCCGTCCTCCGTCCCCAGCACCGCCACCTCCGGCAGGCCGCGGTTGGCCAGCAGCAGCCCCCTCTCCCCATCCGAGACATCGGTAAAGGCCCGCTGCGGCACCTCCGGGCGGGGCTGCTCCCCCCAGGTCTCGTCGCCCGGCGGCAGGCCGACCGGCCGGCGCACCACCTGGAAATGGCCGTCGTGGTCGGCGGCCGAGGTGGCCCAGGGCACGGGAAAGTGCGCCCGCAGGCGGTGGTCGCGCGCCGGGTTGTCCACCTCGGTGGCGATGTCCACCCGTGGCACGCCCGGCCAGAGGGTGGCCACGGTGCGGATGGCCAGCGGCACCGTCTCAGCACCACGCCCGCGACGGTCGGCCGTCAGCGCCGCCGGCACGGCCAGCGTGCAGGTGACCTCGATGTGCCGGCCGGCGCCCCCCTGGCCCACGCGGATCGCCACGGCGCCGGGCACCGCTTCCACCAGGAGATCGCGGTCCGGTGGGCAGTAGTTGTACTCGTCGCCGCAGTCGCCGCCGTCGACAAAGCGGTTCAGCCCGGAAAAGACGGCGCCGCTGCGCCGGTCGGTGACGGTGAGGGTGCCGTCGGCGGGGGAGGCGCTGACCCGCAGGTACTCGTTCTCGATGCTGTCCGCGCTGCCGGGCAGGGCGGGGCCGGCCGCCTGGCGTACCCAGACGGTGCGGTAGCCGCACCCGGGAACCTCGGGGGCGACGAACTCCACGGTGGCGCTGCGGGTGCTGGCGCGCACGGTAAAGCACTGCAAGGCGGGGTCCTGCGCCGCGGCCAGGAGTCCGGGCAGGGCCTGGGCCAGGGCCGCGCCGTCCGGCGGGAGGCTTTCGGCCATGGCCACCTCGATGTGCAGGGTGTCGCCCTCGCGGCGCGTCTCCAGGCCGACGACGGCCCGGCCGCTGCTGCGGCCGTCCTGCACGCTGCCGAGGAGGGCCAGCAGGCCGGCCCGGTCCAGCCGGCGATAGTCCAGCTCCGGGCTCTCCACGGCGACGGTCCCGCAGGGGAGCGCCCGCCCGGCCTCGTCGACCACTACCAAGTCGGCGGCACCGGGCGGCACCTCCAGCACTGCCCGCACCACGTCGCGTCGCGGCGTGGGCAGGGGGTTGAAGACGACGACGGGCTGGACCCAGCCGTCCAGGCCCTGCGGCGGCCGCGTGTCGACCTGGGCGGCAATGGCGGCCAGGCTCTGGCCGGCCAGCTCCTCGCCGATCTGCTCGACCTGGGCGAAACGGGCGCGCATCTCCTCGTGGACGGCGTCGACCGAGCAGCCGCAGATCGAGTCGTGGGGGTGGCACTCCATGAGCAGGCGCCAGGCCTGGCGCAGGGGGGCGGCGTGCTGCGCGCCCAGGCCGGCCCAGGCGCCGAACGGTTCGGCCCACCTTTCCAGCAGCGTCTCGCAGGCGTGGTTGCGCTGCTTGATCCACATGCGCGCGGAGAGGACCCCCGGCAGGAGGTGGTGGCGCCTGGAGTCGCGCAGCTCGCCGGCCACGGTGGGGACGGCCGCGCCGCGCCGGCGCAGGTCGGCCTGCAGCGCCTCGATGCAGGCGGGCAGGGTCGAGAGGACCATGGTGTCGCCGTCCAGCCGGCCCTGGCAGTGAGCCAGGGCGGCGGTGGTGAGCGGCTGCGGCTCCATGTGGTCGGTGCCGTACATGAGCAGGACCTGCCCGGTGGCGGTGTGCGGGAGGAGGGAGTCGCGCTTCTGGCGGATGCCCTGGCGGAAGGGCTCCAGGTCGCCCGGGGCCAGCAGCGGGAAAAAGGCCACGTTGTCGTAGCCGTCGCGCAGGTAGGCCAGGAAGACGCGGGAGCCGTCGGGCGCCTGCCAGGAGAGCTCGCAGGGCTCGTCGGCCAGGCCGCGGCGCAGGGCGGCGACGGCGATGCCAAAGCCGCGCAGCACCTGCGGCATCTGGCCGATGTGGCCAAAGGGGTCGGGGATGTAGCCGACGTCCATGCGGTGCCCGAAGCGGCCGGCCGTGCGGGCGCCCTCCAGCAGGTTGCGCACGGTGGCCTCGGGGCTGACCAGGAACTCGTCGGGCAGGATGTGCCAGGGGCCGATCAGCAGCCGGCCGCTCCGGACGTGGGCGCGGATTTCCTCCTCGCGCTCCGGGCGCAGCGCCAGGTAGTCGTCCAGGACGACGGTCTGGCCGTCGAGCATGTAGTAGCGATAGGCCGGGTCGGCGGCCAGGAGCTCCAGGAGCCCGTCCAGCAGGCGCACCAGCTTCAGGCGAAAGAGCTGAAAGGGCAGGTACCACTCGCGGTCCCAGTGGGTGTGGCAGACCAGGTGCAGGGTGGCCATGGTGTCTCCTCCTCACACCAGCAGCAGCCGGTAGCCTGTCCGCTCCAGAAACGCCGCCTGCACAGGGGCGCAGGCCGCCTCGTCCGCGGCCTCGGCCAGCGTGGCCGCGACCTCGCCCCGCTCCAGGAAGATGCTTGGCCCCTTTCTCACCTGCCAGCCGGCCGCCTGGATGAGCGCCCGGGCCTCGGCCAGGATGGCGCCCTGGTTGGGGCTGGGATTCACCTCCAGCGGCCAGCCGATCCTCGGCCCCAGCTCGTCCAGGAGCGGCCGATAGCGCTCGCCCACCTGGGGGGAGATGAACGAGAGCACGATGCGCTCCCCCTTCAGGCTGGTGCGGTAGAGCGTGCTCCCGGCCAGGACCCGGCGAATTTCGGCATAGGCGGCGTTGATCTCCCAGCGCTCCTGCCCCGTTCCCGGCGGCACGGCCACGGCGCCGGGCGGCTCGACCATCGTCACCAGCAGCGTGTAGGCGGTGGCCTGGAAAAAGGCCTCTGCCGCCGGGGCGACCTTCTCGCCCCCACCGTGGATGGTGATGGCCACTTCCTTGCTCTCGCGGTGGACGGCCGGGGTCCGCGATAGCGTCCAGCCGGCCGGGAGAAGCCGCCGGACCAGCTCGACCAGCGCCTGCTGGTTGACCTCCGGATTGACCTGCACCCGCCAGCCCGTGAGCGTCTCGACGCGGGCAATCGCCTCGCGGTAGCGCTCCACGGCCCGGTCGGGGAAGTCAAAGGTCAGCGTGATCACCCCCGCGGCCCGCTGGTAGCCGCACTTGCGCAGGGCCGCCTCGGGCGGGAACTGCTCCCGGGCCACGGCCAGCGCCTGGTTGGGCTCCATCAGCCCGGCCGCCCGGGCGGCCATCGGCAGCACGTACCCGGCCGGCGTGCGTTCCGCGCCGGCCCGCAGGAGGGCCAGCGCCAGCGCCGCCCGCGCCGTGGTGGGATCGACCGGCAGGGCCAGCTTCGCGGCAATCTCCTCCAGGGGGCGGGGCCGCTCGTCGGGCAGCACCTCCCGTGCCGACACGGCGGCCGCGGCGAGTTCGGCTTGCTCCAGGTCCACCCCCAACCCGGGTCCGAGCAGGTCCAGGATCTCTTCCGGCGCGTGCCGGGCGGGGTCGTTTTCGACCAGGAAGGAATCGCTGCCGGCCTCCAGGGCCCGGGCCAGGCGCACCACACCCGGGGGGTCGCGCAGGACCAGCAGCTGCCCCGCCAGGCCCGCATGGGCGGCCAGCAGCTCCCGCCGGGCCAGCGACTGCTCCACCTGCTCGCGGGTGCGGGCCCGGTAGAGCCCCGGCCAGTTGGCGTGCGGGAGAAAGTAGAGGTCATCGTCGACAAGGACGGCGGCGAGTTCGTCGGCCCGGCTCTCGTCCCCCCACCAGGCCACGGCCAGGTCCTCGGCGGAAAAGGTCCCCCCGCCGGGGTCGCCCACGGCCAGCCACAGGGAGCGCGCTTCGAGCGGCCGGCCGGCGCCCAGCCCGCGGGCCCGCG
>CAZTIG010000010.1:85753-89681 GCA_964613665.1 uncultured Chloroflexia bacterium | reverse complement strand
GCCTCTCCTGGCACACAGCGCTGCCACAGCGACGCTGCCATTATATCAGAACATGCGTTCTAAGTCAAGTGCGAACTCGCCGGGACCGGTGATATCACGGTCGCGGCGGTGCAGCACGGCTGGCAAGTGCCCGGCCGTCGCAGAGCGCGGCACGGCCGCACCATTGCTGCGCCCCGGAATGTGCGGCCTCGTGCCATGGCCGGAGCCGGGCACTTGCCGGTCAGGGCCGGCGACTTTGGCATGGCCGCGATTCGGAGGTGACCGCCCTTGCCACACTCGCTGCTGCCATCAGGGGCGATCGATATCGCCTGGGCCGGTTTCGGGCCGTGGGCACACTGGCTGCGCCGCCTGGCTCGATATGCAGGGGGTGTTGTGCCGTACAGGCTCCGCTTGGTCAGCGGACCGTCGTGCGTGGGAATGGGCAGGCCGCACCGGGCGTGGCGGCATCTCCGCCCGGTGCGGCCGGGGGTGGTCGACTGCTGTGGGGAGTGCGCCGTGCCGCGGAGCTACGAGCCGAGCAGGACGAACGCCAGCACGACGATGCCGATGGCGATGAGCCCGACCACGATGCTGTAGATGACGATGGCCGGCGTGTTGGACTTGCCGGTCTTGCCGTTGTAGGTCGTGCCACACTGGGGGCACTTGACGTGGGTCAGGATCGCCGGTCCGACCACGCCGCCCCACCAGGAATAGCCGACCTTCTGGGGTTCGGTGTAGCCGCACTTGGGACAGGGTGCATATGTGCCGGCCATTGGCTGTGCTCCTCTCTGCTCAGATGTCTGGGCGTTTGCTAGCTCTGATTATAGCACAGGGCCGCCAGGGCAGGCAAACCTGAACGGATCGCCTGAGATCCGTACGCAAATGCCGGTGCACCACGAATGGTGGGCCGAGGCCCCGATTGCAGCCGCGGAAATCCCGGCCTAGTGGGGCAGAGGACCCGTCCGGCGCGGCTGCGGGCCCACCGGAATGGGTCGCGTCGAGATATGTCCGGATCTCAGGATCGCTTCTTGACATGGGAGCGGGGATGTGCTAGAGTCCCTGGGGTGCAGGGCCTGCTGGTGCGGGTGGCCGCGGATCACGGCTTGGCTGTGCTCGCGCCGGGGTCGGCCAGGGCCGGCAAGTCGGCCAGCAGTTGGGGTGTGCCATGAGACGCTGGAACGGTTGGGGCGACGAGAGCGTCGTCTATCCTCTGCCCGCCAGGGCCCCGGGTTACCTGGAGGATCTGGTGGGGCCGGGCGCGCCGCCGTGCGACGCTGCTCTGGCCGACGTCCTGGCTGCGGTGCCGGCCACGCGCCTGCCGGGGCACTCGCTCGTCTCGACAGCTCCCCTGGAACGGCTGCGCCACGCCCGCGGCCAGAGCCTGCCCGACTGGGTGGCCCTGCGCAGCGGCCGTCTTGAGGCTCTCCCCGATGGTGTGGCCTATCCCACGTCGTCCGCCGAGGTGCGCGAGCTGCTGTGCTACGCCGCGGCGGTGGGCGCGCGGCTGATCCCGTATGGCGGGGGGACCAGCGTGGTCGGCCACGTCGACCCGGTGCCCGGCGAGGCCCCGGTGCTCACGGTGGACATGGGACGGATGAACGCCCTGCTGCACTGGGACGAGGTCAGCCAGCTGGCGACCTTTGGCGCCGGCATCGCCGGCCCCGACCTGGAGGCGCACCTGCGCGCGCGTGGACATACGCTGGGGCATTTTCCGCAGTCGTTCGAGTACTCCACCTTGGGCGGCTGGATCGCCACGCGCAGCAGCGGGCAGCAGTCGCTGGGCTACGGGCGCATCGAGCGGCTCTTCGCCGGGGGCCGGTTGGAGGCGCCGGTCGGCACCCTGGAGCTGCCATCGTTTCCGGCCTCTGCGGCCGGCCCGGACCTGCGCGAGCTGGTCCTGGGGTCGGAGGGCCGGCTGGGCATCCTCACCGCTGCCACCGTGCGGGTGACCCCCCTGCCGGAGTGCGAGGAGTTCCCGGCGGTCTTTTTTCCCAGCTTCGACGACGGCCATGCCGCGGCCCGCCAGATCGTGCAGGCCCGGCTGCCCCTTTCCATGCTCCGGCTGAGCACCGCCGCCGAGACTGTGACGACGCTCGTCCTGGCCGGCCACGAGCGGCTCATCGCGGCCCTGGAACGGCTCCTGGCGATCCGCGGCGTGGCCGATGGCAAGTGCATGCTCATCCTGGGCTGCACCGGCAGCCGTTCGCTGGTCCGCTTTGCCCGCAAGGAGGCCCTGGAGATTGCCCGCCAGCACGGTGGCGTCTACGTCGGGCGGGTCTTTGGCCGGCAGTGGCACAAGAGCCGCTTCCGCACGCCCTACCTGCGCAACACGCTGTGGGAGAATGGCTATGCCATCGACACGCTGGAGACCGCTGCCGGCTGGAACCAGGTCGCGGCACTGGTCGCGGCCATAGAGACAGCGCTGCGCACCAGCCTGGAGGCCTGGGGCGAGCGGGCGCACGTCTTCACCCACCTCTCGCACCTCTACCCCCACGGCTCCAGCATCTACACCACCTACCTCTTTCGCCTGGCGCCCGACCCCGACGATACGCTGCAGCGCTGGCAGGCCATGAAGGCCGCCGCCAGCCAGGCCATCCTGGCCCACGGTGGGACGATCAGCCACCAGCACGGCGTGGGCAGAGACCATCTGCCCTACGTGGCGGCGGAGAAGGGCGCGCTGGGGCTGGCGGCGCTCCGCGACCTGTGTGCGCGGTTCGATCCGCAGGGCGTGATGAACCCGGGGAAGATGATCGGGGGCGAGACATAGGGGTGGGGGCAAAGCGTAAGGAGCAAAGCGCCAGGCCGGCTGTGCTGGGCAGGAGGAGAAGATGGACTATGAGGAATGGGAAGAGAAGGTCCCCGAACAGATTCGGGGTGACTCGCTCTGGAAAGTGAGGGCGTATCAGTTTGCCTTGTTCGCTGCCGATGTCGGCTGGCAGGATGTCACGAAGCTGATGCGGGATCGGCGTACGCTAGCCCTGGCCGAGCAGCTGTACCGCTCTCTGGGCTCGATCAGCGCCAATGTGGCCGAGGGGTATTCCCGAGAGACAGGCAGGGACCGGGCTCGCTTCTACGAGTACGCCCTGGGATCGGCGCGGGAAAGCCGTGATTGGTACCACAAGGGGCGACGTATCCTTGGGGAGGACGCTGTCCGCCAGCGCTTTACGTATTGCTCTTCGCGCATCATGCTTTCGAGGAGATAGTCCATGTGGCAGCACTCCCGCTCCACCACCTGGTCTTGCCTCCCCGGCGAATGGGATGTCCTGATCATCGGCGGCGGCATCACTGGCGCCGGCATCCTGCGCGAGGCGGTCCGGCTGGGCCTGCGCACCCTGCTCGTGGAGCAACGCGACTTTGGTTGGGGCACCTCCAGCCGCTCTTCGAAGATGGTCCACGGCGGGCTGCGCTACCTCAAGGATGGCCACGTGCGCCTGACGTGGGCCGCGGTCCGCGAGCGCAAGCGGCTACTGGCCGAGGGGGCCGGCCTGATCGAACCGCTGGGCTTTCTCATCGCCACATACGGCGGCGATCGTCCCGGCCGCTGGGCCTACCGCGCCGGCCTGTCGGTCTATGACCTGCTGGCGCTGCAGTGGAACCACCGCTACTACAGCGCCCACGACTTCCAGATGCTGGCGCCGCACATCAGCGCCGAGGGCCTGCGGGGTGGCTATCGCTACGGCGACGCCCAGACGGACGACGCCCGCCTGGTGTTGCGCGTGATACAGGAGGCCGTGGCTGCCGGGGGCACCGCCCTGCACTATGTCCGCGCCGAGGAGCTGCTGCGGGCCGGCGACCGTGTGGTCGGCGCCGCGCTGCGGGACACGCTGGGCAGCTCCACCACTGAGGTGCGGGCCCGCGTGGTCGTGAACGCCACGGGCGCCTGGGCAGACCGTCTGCGGGCCCACGTGGGCGCGCTGGCCTGCATCCGTCCGCTGCGGGGCAGCCACCT
>CAZTIG010000010.1:0-85743 GCA_964613665.1 uncultured Chloroflexia bacterium | reverse complement strand
CACCGCTGGCGGTGTGGCCCCCGCCTAACCACCCACGGGGGGGCGGGGGCCGGGATTCGTGCGAGGCGGGGCAGCCACCTGCTCTTCCCCGCCTGGCGACTGCCACTGGCCCAGGCAGTCACCTTCCTGCACCCGCTGGACCGGCGGCCGGTCTTTTTGCTCCCCTGGGAGGGCGTCACCCTGGTCGGAACGACCGACCTGGACCACGACCACCCCCTCGACGACGAGCCGGCCATCGGCCCACAGGAAGTAGCCTACCTGATGGCTGCCGTCCAGTCGCAGTGTCCGCACCTGGACCTGGCGCTGGCGGACGTCATCTCGACCTTTGCTGGGGTGCGCCCGGTCATCCGGAGTGGGCGCGACTGTGATCCGTCCAAGGAGTCGCGCGACCACATCGTCTGGGAGGAACAGGGCCTGGTGACTGTCACGGGCGGGAAGCTGACCACCTTCCGCCTGATCGCCCGCGATGTCCTCCAGGCGGCGCGGCACCTGCTCCTCGGCCTGCCCTCTGTGGACGAAGCCCAGCCCGTGCTCGATCGCGTCGACGCGCTCCTGCCGGCAGATGCCGGCCTGGACGCGCGGTCGTGTCGGCGGCTGCTCGGCCGCTATGGGGCCATGGCACCCGCCCTGGTCGCGGCGGCCGGCCCCGGAGAGCTGGAGGCCATCCCGGGCACCGCCACGCTCTGGGCCGAGCTGCGCTGGGCCGCTCGCAGCGAGGGGGTAGCTCACCTGGACGACCTGCTGCTGCGCCGTGTGCGCCTGGGGCTGGTGCTTCCCCGGGGTGGGGAGGCGATTCTTCCGCGGGTGCGGGCAATCTGCCAGGCCGAGCTCGGCTGGGATGACAACCGTTGGCAGGCGGAGGAGGCGGCCTACCGGGCGCTCTGGCAGCGCTGCTACAGCCTGCCCGACCCGGCGGCCATCCCCGATTGGCGGGCGCTGCCGGTCGTGCCAGGCGGGGCGCCGTCGGCTCGAGCGATGGCGCCGTTCCCACAGCGCCGGCGCGTGCGGCGGGCCCTTGGGCGGGCGGTGGCCCGGGTAGGGCGGGTGTTGGCCCGGCCCTTCCGGTGGCGGCAAAGGAGGCGCAGCAATGTCCCGTGACCTGGTCCTGGCCATCGACAGCGGTACCCAGAGCGTGCGCGCGCTCGTATTCGACCTCCATGGCAACCTGCTGGCCCGGTCGCGTGTCCCGTTGGAGGCCTACGTCTCGGCCCAACCGGGCTGGGCCGAACAGGAGCCGGGCTACTACTGGCACTCCCTGGCGCATGCCTGCCGGAAGCTCTGGGAGCAGGCCGACCTGCGCCCGCGCCTGGCCGGGGTGGCCCTGACCACGCAGCGCTCCACGGTGATCAATGTGGACCAGGACGGCCGGCCGCTGCGCCCGGCCATCGTCTGGCTGGACCAGCGGCGCACCTACGGCCTCAAGCCGGTGGGAGGGTGGTGGGGGGTGGCCTTTGCCCTGGCCGGCATGTCCGAGACGGTGGCTTACTTGCAGGCCGAGGCCGAGGCCAACTGGATCCGCACGCAGCAGCCGGATATCTGGGAGCGGACCTACAAGTACCTCTACCTCTCCGGGTACCTTACCTACCGCCTCACCGGCCGCTTCGTCGACTCGGTGGGTTGCCAGGTGGGCTACTTTCCCTTTGACTACAAGAACCTGCGCTGGGCCTCCAGCTGGGACTGGAAATGGCAGGCGGTGCCGATCGACCCGGCGGTGCTACCGGAACTGGTCCCGCCGGCCGGCCTGCTGGGCGAGATCACCCCGGAGGCTGCCGCGGCCACGGGCATCCCGGCCGGCCTCCCGCTGGTTGCCGCCGCGGCCGACAAGGCCTGCGAGGTCATCGGGGCCGGCTGCCTGGAGCCGCACGTCGGCTGCCTCTCCTACGGCACCACGGCGACGATCAATACGACCCACCGCCGCTACATCGAGGTCATCCCGCTGATCCCGCCCTACCCGTCGGCCGTCCCCGGCGCCTACAGCCTGGAGATCCAGGTCTATCGCGGCTACTGGATGGTGAGCTGGTTCAAGCAGGAGTTCGGCCATCCCGAGCAGCGTCTGGCCGGAGAGCTGGGCGTCGAGCCCGAGGTCCTCTTCGACGAGCTGGTGAAGTGCGTGCCGCCGGGCTGCATGGGGCTGGTGTTGCAGCCCTACTGGTCGCCGGGGCTGAAGGTGCCGGGCCCGGAGGCCAAGGGCGCCATCATCGGCTTTGGCGACGTGCACACCCGCGCCCACCTCTACCGGGCCATCCTGGAGGGGGTGGCCTTTGCCCTGCGCGAGGGCCAGGAGCGCACCGAGCGCCGCAGCCGCGTGCCGATCAGCGAGTTGCGCGTGTCCGGGGGCGGCTCGCAGAGCGACGCCGCCATGCAGCTCACCGCCGACCTCTTCGGCCTGCCGGCAGCCCGGCCGCACACCTACGAGACCTCCGGGCTGGGGGCAGCCATCGATGCCGTGGTGGGGCTGGGCCTGCACCCCGACTTTTCCACGGCCGTGGAAGCGATGACGCGGGTCAGCCAGGTGTTCCAACCGGACCCGTGCGCGCATCGGGTCTACGACGGGCTGTACCGCCGCGTGTACAAGCGGATGTACGGGCGCCTCAAGGGGTTCTACGAGGAGATCCGCCGGATCACGGGGTATCCCTGCCAGGTGGGGAGGTAGCGCCGGCACCCGGCGGAGGGGCCAGGACCGCCACCAGCCCGTACGCCAGCCAGAAGGTCGCCGCCCAATCCGGGGCGAAGAAGGTGCCGTCGAGCATCCCGTGGGCCAGGGCGTAGGCGACGCTGCCCAGCAAGCCCAGGGCCAGGACCCGGCCGGCGGGATCCGCCAACCGGCGGTAGGCCTGCGCGGCCCGCAGGAAAAAGGCCCCGTAGAGCCAGGCGGCCGCGGCCAGCCCCAGCAGGCCCAGCCGCGTCCAGAACTCGAGCACGGCGTTGTGCGGCGTCAGGTAGGCCTCTTGCTCCAGCGGAAAGCGCTGCCGGTAGTGGTGCACAAAGGCGTCCAGCCCCAGCCCCTGCCAGGGGCGCTCGCGGATCAGCGTCCAGGCGTTCTGCCACATCGTCAGGCGGTTGCGGAAGGTGTCCAGGGCCAGCAGTCGGTCGAGCCCCCCGGTGAGCCAGGCGAAGAGGGCCGCAGCGGCACCCAGGCCCAGGTCGGCCCACAGCAGCAGGCGGCTGTGCAGGAGCCCGTAGGCCAGCAGCACCACGACGAGGGCGATGTAGCCGCCGCGCGAGTAGGTCAGGAAAAAGGCCCCGCCCAGGAACGGCAGGGACGCCAGGTACAGCCAGCGGCGCCGGCCGCGCGGCAGGAACAGCCCGCCGGCCAGGGCCAGGGCCAGCGCCCGCCCCAGGAAGAGGGCCAGTGAGTTGGCGGAGAAGGTGCCGTAGACCGAGGTGGCGCGACGGACGCCATCGGCAACCTCGGCGTGCATCCACGGGGTGAGTACCTGCACGACCCCGCCGAGCGCCACCAGCACCGCGCTCAGCACCAGCGCGTCCACTGCCCACCAGGCGCGCTCGCGCCGGCCGCGAAAAGAGAGCCACAGCAGCGGGTAGAGGAGGAACGGCTCGATCACCGTCACCCGGTACTCGCGCAGGGAGATGTGCAGCAAGCCCGTCCCGTCGGCGGTGACAAAGCCGCGGTCGGTGCTCCAGAGAAGCGAGCCCGTGCACACCAGCAGGAAGGCCAGTGCTGGCAGGAGCTCCCACCAGAGCGAGCGGGGCATCGGCCTCGGCCAGGGGCGAGGTGGTGTGAGGGGGAAAGGGGGCGCCAGGGTCAGGTGCCGCAGCAGGTGCGCGCTGCCGGCTCCCAGGCACACCAGGATCGTCAATTCGAAGAGGGAGAAGCGCGCGCCGGCCAGCGCCGCCGGCTGGGCGTAGAGCGGGATCAGGAAGACGGCGACGACCGTGGCCAAGTCCAGCCGCAGCGTGGCCAGGGCGCCCATCGCCAGCAGAGACAGCAGTGCCAGTGGCAGCGGCACCGACCGGTAGAGGGCGGCCAGGCCGAGCGCCAGGCCGCCCAGGACGATCGGCGCCTGCCAGCGCTCCGGCAGGCCCTGGAAGTGCTGCACCGTGCGCCAGAGCCGCGGCCACAGCTCGGCCAGGCCGGCCGGCAGGCGCAGCATCAGCAGCACGGCGACGGCCAGCAGGCCCAGGGAGAGCAGCGCCGCAAGCAGCGGGAAGAGCCAGGGCAGAGGCTGCTCGCGGACGACGTAGCAGCCGGCCACCAGGTCGGCCGGCCCCCGCAGGGCCAGGGTGTGGCGGTCGTCGGCCAGGCCCTCCGCGGCGATGTAGCGGGCCTCGGTCCCCTCGCTGCGCCAGAAGCGCAGGGGCTGGACGGTGCCGTCCACCTCCACCTGCACCGCGGTGGGGTCAAGGCCGGCCGGGAGAACGACGTCTAGCCGCGTGCCCAGGAACGGCTGGGGGGTCTCCTTCCCCGGGGGAAGGCTGTGGTAGCCCACCCCCAGCGGCGGGTCGGCGGCCCAACTGCGCACCGCCTCGTAGGCCGGGAGCGGCTCAAAGTCATAGCCCACCAGGGCAAAGAACTGGGTGGGGTCGTCGGCGTTGGGCGGGGGCCCACCCCAGCGCAGGAACCAGATGTTGGCCACGCCCATCCAGGGCCACTCCCGCCGGGCCCGCTCCAGGGCGGCGACGATGTACTGCCCCTTGGTCTCCTCGTCCACGGACTGGCCCCAGATGCTGGGCCGGCCGGTCCAGTCGGGCGGGGTAGCGTTCCAGCCCAGCTCGCCCACCCAGACGGCCTTGGCGCTATCGCCGTGCCGTTCCATGATCTCGCGCAGCAGCACGACCCGCGAGACGTCGGTGCGGGTGATCAGGCGCAGGTGCTGCCGGTCCAGCCCGAGTGGGGAGTGCTCGTCGGGGGGTTGGCCCAGGCCATAGTACTGCGCGGCCATCACGTCAAAGTAGGGCCGGCCACCGGCCTGGTAGACCGCCTCCAGGAAAGCCAGGTCGCTCCAGTGGCGGGGGTCCAGGCCGTCGTTGTAGGCCAGGCTGGGGAAGAGGACGACGACGTCGGGGTTGGCCTCCTTGGCCCGGGTGTAGCCGACCTGCAGCAGCTCGACAAAGCGTTGGGGGTCGATCGGCGCCCAGTTCCACTCGTTGGCCAGGTTCGGCTCGTTCCACAGCTGCACGTGGCCGATCCGGCCCCGGTAGCGGGAGACGACGGCGTAGACATAGTCCCCGTAGTCGGCCAGGTCGTCGGGCGGGCCGGTGATATCGCGGTCGGGGTCCTCGGCCTGGGCCCGGCGCAGCGCCTCCGAGGAGAGGGCCTGGGCGCGGGCCCAATCCGGGGGGCGGTCCAGGCGGACGATCAACTGCAGGCCGTACTCCTGGCAGAGGGCGACGATGCGGTCATAGTGCTGCCACGTGCTGCGGGCGTAGCGCTCGTCCCAGAAGTCGCCCTTGGCCTCGGGCTCGATCTGGTCCCAGGGAAACTGCTGCTTGATCCAGCGGGCGCCCATGTCGCGGGCCATCTGCAGGGTGCGCCGGATGGTGGCCTCGTCGGGCTCGCGGTCCAGGAACAGGTTGACCCCCACCGGGGGGGCCTCGTTCTGCGGAAAGCGGGGCAGGTCCGCCCCCCAGGTCACGCCGCGGTTGCGGGTGTTGTCCAGGTAGAGGAGGCCGGCCAGGGCGGCCAGGAGCAGCCCGCCCAGCAGGATCAGCGCGCCGATTTGACAGAGGAGCCATCCTGTGCTATAATGTCTGTTTGAATGTTTCCGAAATCGAGGCATGTGTGTCCTCGAGGTTGGGCGCAAGTTGATCATCGACAGCACCGGGAGGTGGGCATCCCAGGCGGCAGCGGTGGAACCCATTCTCCCGTTTCTTTGGCTTGTACGAGGCGCTGATTCCCGCACGGACGCCTGCCGTTGCGGTTGTTGCCTGGACGGGAGGCATTATACCCACACTCGGACTTCTTGTCCAGCCCACTGGGGAGGCGTGCGCCGATCCACCCCTTGATGAGCCCTACAGGTACAGGAGTGAGCGCGGGCGGTAGACCTGCGCCAAGGAGCGAGCCCGATGGCCGTGGCTGTAAGTCTGGAACGACCGGAGATGGGGGAGATTCTGCCTGGTCCGCAGCATCCCATCCGGGAGGTGGGGCGGCCGGCCCGGCACCAGTTCTCCCGCATCGCCGAGATCCAGGAGATGCCCTTTCTGATCCAGACGCAGTTGGACTCTTTCCGCTGGTTCGTCACGGAGGGGCTGCGCGAGCTGTTCAGCGAGATCTCCCCGGTGCAGGACTTTACGGGCCGCAAGATGGACCTCTACCTGGTGGATCTGCACTTTGGCGAGCCGCGCTACAGCGAGAGCGAGGCCCGCGAACGCGACACCACCTACGCGCGTCCCCTGCGGGCCCAGGTCCAACTGGTGATGAAGGAGACGGGCGAGGTCCGGGAACAGGAGATCTTTCTCGGCGACTTTCCCTGGATGACGGACAAGGGCACCTTTATCATCAACGGGGCCGAGCGGGTGGTGGTGTCGCAGCTCGTGCGCTCGCCGGGGGTCTATTTCCAGTACAAGGAGGAGACGCCGGAAGGCCGGGCCCTCTACATCGCCAAGCTGATCCCGGCGCGCGGGGCGTGGCTGGACTTTGAGACGAATCGGCGCAACGTCCTCTCGGTCAAAATGGACCGCCGGCGCAAGATCCCGGTCACCATCCTGCTGCGCGCGCTGGGTTATGCCAGCGATAACGAGATCCGGGCCCTGTTCCAGCATGTGGACACCTCCACCGACCACTCCTACGTCGAGTCGACGCTGGCGCGCGACCCGACCGAGAGCCAGGAGGAGGCCTTGCTGGAGATCTACCGCCGCCTGCGCCCGGGGGACCCGCCGACAC
The DNA here is from genome assembly GCA_964613665.1 of uncultured Chloroflexia bacterium. GTDB lineage: Bacteria > Chloroflexota > Chloroflexia > DTKN01 > DTKN01 > CAZQFV01. The sequence goes on along the minus strand of CAZTIG010000010.1, from coordinate 78,899 downwards.
CGGAGAACGCCCGCAATCTCCTCCACACGATGCTCTTTGACGAGCGCCGCTACAACCTGGCGCGGGTGGGCCGCTACAAGCTGAACCGGCGGTTGTGGGAGGACTATCACCTGGAGGAGGCCGTCCGCGACGGCCTGGAGCGCCGGCGGGCATGGCTGGACCTGTGGAAGCAGGCCCGCGGCGGGCTGGACGACGACCTCCTGGAGCGCATGGTCCAGGAGCGGGCCTGGTGGGTGGGCCGGCCGCAGGAGGGGCGCGCTCTGAGCCCCGACGAGATGGAGGCGCTGCGGGAGCAGACCCGGACCATCGTGGACCTGGCAGTGAAAGGGGAAACGGTGCCCTGCTGGCGCGACGAGGGACACGCGATCGACTCGACCACGGTCGAGATCTGCCCGGAGTGTGGCTGGTACGTTTGCCCGCAGTGCGAGATGTGTCAGGAGGGACAGGACCTGGTCATCGGGCCGGCCGAGCATGGCTTCGAGCACCTCTGCAGCCGTTTCTACGTGCGCGTCGTCCGCAGCCACGTCGAGCCCCCGCCGCTCGACGTGCGCACGCTGACCCCCGGCGACGTCGTCCGCATCATCGAGGAGCTGATCCGTCTGAACAACGGCTGGGGCGAACCCGACGACATCGACCACCTGGGGAACCGCCGCGTGCGCACCGTCGGCGAGCTGATCCAGAACCAGTTCCGCATCGGCCTGCTGCGCATCGAGCGCATCATCCGCGAGCGCATGACCTTGAACGATCCGGAGACGGTCATGCCGAGCAACCTGGTCAATATCCGCCCGCTGGTGGCCGCGATCCGCGAGTTCTTCGGCGGAAGCCAGCTCTCCCAGTTCATGCAGCAGACCAACCCGCTGGACGAGCTGACCCACAAGCGCCGGCTCTCGGCACTGGGGCCGGGAGGGCTGTCGCGGGACCGGGCCGGTTTCGAGGTCCGCGATGTTCACCACTCGCACTACGGCCGCATCTGCCCCGTCGAGACACCCGAGGGACCGAACATCGGCCTGATCGGCAGCCTGGCTACCTACGGCCGGGTCAACGAGCTGGGCTTTATCGAGACACCGTACCGGCGGGTCGTCCGCGAGGTAGAGAACCGCGCCGAGGCCCTGATCGGGCACGTGCTGCGGGAGGACGTCGTCGACCCCGAGAGTGGGGCGGTGGTCGCTGCTGCCGGCGACGAGGTCGACAAGAAGCTGGCCGGCAAGATCGCCCGGTTGCCCCTGAAGCGCATCTCCGTCAAGCCGACCGTGATGAACGAGATCGTCTACCTCTCCGCCGACGAAGAGGATCGCTACACCATTGCCCAGGCCAACGCCCTGCTGGACGAGCACTCCCGCTTCATCTCCGAGAGGGTCACGGCGCGGCGGGGCTCGCGCCCCGTGCTGGAGCGGGCCGAGCAGATCGACTTCATGGACGTCTCGCCGAAGCAGGTTGTCTCCGTCTCCACGGCGCTCATTCCCTTCCTCGAGCACGACGACGCCAACCGCGCCCTGATGGGGTCGAACATGCAGCGCCAGGCCGTGCCGCTGCTGCAGCCCCAGTCCCCCATCGTCGGCACCGGCATGGAGTACCAAGCGGCGCGCGACTCGGGCCTGGTGGTCATCGCGATCAAGGATGGCGAGGTCATCCGGGCGGTGGCCAACGAGATCGTCGTGCGCGAGGATGATGGCACCGAGCGCTGCTATCCGCTGGTCAACTTCCGCCGCTCGAACCAGGACACCTGCATCCACCAACGGCCCATCGTGCAGGGCGGCGAGCGCGTTGTGGCCGGCCAGGTCATCGCCGACGGCCCCTCCACCGACCGGGGCGAGCTGGCCCTCGGCCGCAACGTCCTGGTGGCCTTTCTGCCCTGGGAGGGCGGCAACTTCGAGGACGCCGTGCTGATCAGCGAGCGCCTGGTGCGCGAGGACGTCTTTACCTCGGTGCATATCGAGAAGTACGAGTGCGAGGCCCGCGACACCAAGCTGGGGCCCGAGGAGATCACGCGCGACATCCCCAACGTGGGCCAGGACCTGCTGGCCAACCTGGACGAGAGCGGTATCGTCTACATCGGTGCCGAGGTGGGGCCCGGCGACATCCTGGTGGGCAAGATCACGCCCAAGGGCGAGACCGACCTCACCGCCGAGGAGCGCCTGCTGCGGGCCATCTTTGGCGAAAAGGCCCGCGAGGTCCGCGACTCGTCCCTGCGTGTGCCGCACGGTGTCTCCGGCCGGGTGATCGACGTGCGCATCTTTTCCCGCGACCGGGGCGACGAACTGTCGGTGGGCGTGCACACGATGGTGCGGGTGCTCATCGCCCAGCGGCGCAAGATCGCCGCTGGCGACAAGATGGCCGGCCGCCACGGCAACAAGGGGGTCATCTCGCGCATCCTTCCCGTGGAGGACATGCCGTACCTGCCCGACGGCACACCGGTGGACATTATCCTCAATCCCCTGGGCGTTCCCTCGCGCATGAACCTCGGTCAGCTGCTGGAGACGCACATGGGCTGGGCGGCCGGTGTGCTGGGCACGCACGTGGCCTCTTCGGTCTTTGACGGAGCCAGCGAGGATGAGGTCAAGGACCTGCTGCGGCAGGCCGGGCTGCCCCCCAGCGGCAAGATCGTCCTCTACGACGGGCGCACCGGCGAACCTTTCGAGAGCGAGGTCACCGTCGGACAGATCTACATGATGAAGCTGGCCCACCTGGTGGAAGACAAGATCCACGCCCGCTCCACCGGACCGTACTCGCTGGTCACCCAACAGCCGCTGGGCGGCAAGGCCCAGTTCGGCGGCCAACGCTTCGGCGAGATGGAGGTGTGGGCCCTGGAGGCCTACGGTGCGGCCTACACGCTCCAGGAGATGCTGACCGTCAAGTCCGACGACATCATCGGCCGCAGCAAGACGTACGAGGCGATCGTCAAGGGCGAGCCGATCGACGAGGTCGGCATCCCCGAGGCCTTCAAGGTGCTGGTCAAGGAGCTGCAGAGCCTGGCCCTCTCCCTGGACATCTACGGCGAGGACGCCAAGTCGGTGGACATTGACGATGCCGCCAAGTATGCCGAACCGCTGCTGGGGCTGGAGGGCATCAACCTGTCCGGTATCGAGCGGGACTAGGAAACTATCTCAAATCGACCACCAAGCCACAGCGGCACCAGGATGGACTGACCACCAAGGCACGAATGCACCAAGAGAATACTGTGAAGGGCCTCTATCGACATGGTATCTCTGTGCCTTTGTGGTTCTGAGATAGTCTCTAAGCGGGCGGGCGGCGGGCATGGCGCCGGGCGCTGGCAGATGAGAGCGGGAGCTGCGGGCCGCGAGCCGAGAGCTGATCGCTCAAGAGGAAGAAGCAGATGACCAAGATCAACGAGATCACCGCCATTCGCCTGGGGCTGGCCTCGCCGGAGTCGATGCGGCGTTGGTCCCACGGCGAGGTCTCCAAGCCCGAGACGATCAACTACCGCACGCTGCGGCCGGAACGCGACGGCCTCTTCTGCGAGCGCATCTTTGGGCCGCAGAAGGACTGGGAGTGTGCCTGCGGCAAGTACAAGCGGGTGCGCCACCACGGCATCGTCTGCGACAAGTGTGGGGTCGAGGTGACCCGCTCGCGGGTGCGCCGGGAGCGCATGGGCCACATCGAGCTGGCCGCCCCGATCAGCCACATCTGGTTCGTGAAGGGGACCCCCAGCCGGCTGGGCCTGCTCCTCGATATCACCCCCCGCAACCTGGAGCGGGTCATCTACTTTGCGGCCTACATCGTCACCGAGGTGGACGAGGAGCGCCGCGGGCATGTGGTCGAGCGTATCCAGAAGGAGAGCACCGAGGAAGTGGCCCAGGCCGAGGCGGCTTTCCATGAGGAGAGCGGCCGTATCCGTGAGCAGCTGGCCGGCGAGTTGGATGTACTGGAGCGCGCCCTGGAAGCGATGCTGCAGAACTATGAGGATGAGCTCATCGCCCAGACCGAGTCGTTCGTGCGGGCGGCCCAGGACATCGAGACCGAGCTGCGCAGCTGGGAGGGGGGGCCGGCGCGCTACGACCTGGTCTTTGCGCCGACCGGAGCCATCGTCTGCCTGGCCGGGGAGACGGTCAGCGGCGAGATATTCACGCGCCTGAGCGGGGTGGCCCAGGCGGCCATCGAGGGGGAGGAGCCGAGCATCCGCCAGAAGCAGGCCGACGCCCGCCTGCAGACGGAGGCCGAGCGCGACCAGCGCACCTACGTGGTCGAGCAGCAGATCGCGCGCCTCGAGGAAGCGCTGCAGGAGAAGGTGGCGGCGATCCGCCAGGACGCCGAGCACCGCCTGCGGATGATCCGGGAGCTGCACCGGGGGATGCTGCTCTCCGAGGCGCAGTTCCGCGACTACCGCGAGGCCGGTGGGGCCATCTTCCGGGCCGAAATGGGTGCTGGGGCGGTGCGCGAGATCCTCAGCCGGCTGGACCTGGACCGCATGCAGGCCGAGCTGAAGGAGGAGATGGAGACCAGCGCCTCGGCCCAGCGCCGCAAAAAGGCCGGCAAACGGCTGCGCGTGGTCGAGTCCTTCCGCAAGTCGGGCAACCGCCCGGAGTGGATGGTCCTGACGGTGCTGCCGGTGCTTCCGCCGGACCTGCGGCCCATGGTCCAGCTCGACGGCGGCCGCTTTGCCACCTCCGACCTGAACGACCTCTACCGCCGGGTGATCAACCGCAACAACCGCCTGCGCCGGCTGCTGGAGCTGAAGGCTCCGGAGATCATCGTCCGCAACGAGAAGCGCATGCTGCAGGAGGCGGTGGACGCCCTGATCGACAACGGCCGGCGCGGCCGGGCCGTCTCCGGCCGCGGCAAGCATCGGCTCAAGTCGCTCTCCGACATGCTCAAGGGCAAGCAGGGCCGTTTCCGCCAGAACCTGCTCGGCAAGCGCGTGGACTACTCCGGGCGATCGGTGATCGTGGTGGGCCCGGAGCTGAAGCTGTACCAGTGTGGCCTGCCCAAGCGCATGGCCCTGGAGCTGTTCAAGCCCTTTGTGATGCGCGGCCTGGTGGCCCGCGGCTATGCCCACAACATCAAGAGCGCCAAGCGCAGTGTCGAGCGGGTGCGCCCCGAGGTCTGGGACGTCCTGGAAGAGGTCGTGCAGAACTATTTGGTGTTGCTGAACCGGGCCCCCTCGCTGCACCGCCTCTCCATCCAGGCCTTTGAACCGGTGTTGATCGAGGGCAGCGCCATCCAGTTGCATCCGCTGGTCTGCACGGCCTTTGGCGCCGACTTTGACGGCGACCAGATGGCCGTGCACGTGCCGCTCTCGGAAAAGGCCCAGGCGGAAGCCCATGGCCGCATGCTGTCCACTTTGAACCTGCTCTCTCCGGCCACCGGCGACCCCATCGTGACGCCGACCCAGGAGATGGTGTTGGGCTGCTACTCGATGAGCCAGATCAAGCCGGGGGCCCGCGGCGAAGGCAAGGCCTTTGCCAGCGTCGAGGAAGCGCTGATGGCCTACGAGGCCGGGGTGATCACCCTGCAGACGCGCATCCGCATCCTGCTGCCCCCGTCTTACCGCGCCGGGGCAGGCCTGGTGGAAACCTGCCTGGGGCGGGTGATCCTGAACGAGGTGCTGCCGGAGGCGCTGCGCTTCCGCAACGAGGTCGTGGACAAAAAGGCCCTGCGGGGCATCATCGCCGAGTGCTACCGCCTCTACGGGCCGGCCGAGACGGCGGCCATGGCCGACCGCATCAAGCACCTCGGCTTCACCTACGCCACCCGCGCCGGGCTGACCATCGGCATCGAGGATGTGCAGATCCCCGAACGCAAGGCCGAGATCCTGAGCCAGGCCGACGCCGACGTGGAAAACCTGGAGCGGCAGTTCCGCCGCGGCCTGATCACCGAGGGCGAGCGCTACCGCGGCACGGTCGAGATCTGGACCGAGGCCACCCAGAAGATCACCGCCGAGGTCTCCCGGACGCTGGACCGCTTCGGCCCGGTCTATATGATGACCACTTCCGGCGCCCGCGGCAACCTCGAGCAGATCCGCCAGATGGCCGGCATGCGCGGCCTGATGACCGACCCGGCCGGCCGTATTATCGACCTGCCGATCCGCTCCAACTTCCGCGAGGGCCTGTCCGTCCTGGAGTACTTTGTCTCCACCCACGGCGGACGCAAGGGCCTGGCCGATACCGCCCTGCGCACCGCCGAGGCGGGCTACCTGACCCGCCGCCTGGTGGACGTGGCCCAGGACATGATGATCACCCAGATCGACTGCGGCACCGAGGCCGGCGTCTGGATCCGCGAGAGCGACGCCACGATCGAGGACCTGCGCGCCCGCCTGATCGGCCGGATGATGGCCAGCCCGGTGGTGGATCCGCGCACGGGCGAGGTCCTGGTCGACCGCAACCAGGAGTTCGACGAGCGGTCCTGGGAACGGGTCGCGGCCATCAACAAGGAGGCCTGGAAGCGGGTGGCCGACATCCTGAAGGAGCCGCCGGTCCTGCTGCGCGATGACCGCCGCAAGGCCATCCTGCGCGGCGAGGAGCAGGTGCCCGATGAGGCCATGCGCATCCTCGAGCAAGACGCCCTCACTTCCTTCTACGTCCGCTCGCCCCTCTCCTGCCAGGCCGGTTCCGGGCTCTGCGCCTACTGCTATGGCCGCAACCTGGCCACCGGCCGGCTCGTGGAGATCGGCGAGGCCGTGGGCATCATCGCCGCCCAGTCTATCGGCGAGCCGGGCACGCAGCTCACGCTGCGCACTTTTCATACCGGCGGCGTCAAGACGGAGTTGGACATCACCAAGGGCCTGCCGCGCGTCCAGGAGGTCTTTGAGGCCCGCCTCCCCAAGGGCAAGGCCGAGATCAGCGACATCGACGGCGTCGTCGAGATCGCCCGCGAGGGGGACCGCCGGACCGTCCGCGTCGTGCGCAGCGATCCCTATGCCGATGTCTACGAGATCCCCGAGCACTTTAACCTCCTGGTCCAGGAGGGAGATTCCGTCGAGGCCGGCGAGCTGCTGGCCGAGAGCAACGTGCAGGGCGATGACCGCCCGCCGATCACGGCGGGGGTCGCCGGGCAGGTCGCGTTGGAGGAGGGGCGCATCGTCGTCCGCGGGGTGGACGAGGAGGTGCGCGAGTACGAGGTCCCTGTGACGGTGCGCCTGCGCGTGCGCGAGGGCCAGCGTGTCGAGGCCGGCCACCAGTTGACCGAGGGCTCCATCGATCCCCGTGTCCTGCTGCAGATCGCCGGCCGCGAGGCCGTGCAGAGCTACCTGGTCAGCGAGGCCCAGAACGTCTACTGCTCCCAGGGCGTGAGCATCAACGACAAGCACATCGAGATCATCGTCCGGCAGATGCTGCGCCGCGTGCAGGTGGACGACCCCGGCGACACCGACTTTCTGCCGGGTGACCTGGTGGACCGCTTCGTCTACCAGCAGGAGAACGCCCGGGCGATCGCTGCCGGCGGTGAGCCGGCGACGGCCCACCTGGTCCTGCTGGGGATCACCAAGTCGGCGCTCAACACCGACTCCTGGCTGGCGGCGGCCTCCTTCCAGGAGACCACGCGGGTGTTGACCGAAGCGGCAGTGATGGGCAAGATGGACTACCTGCGCGGTCTGAAGGAGAACGTCATCATCGGCCGGCTGATCCCGGCCGGCACGGGGCTGGAGATGCGCGCGCGACGGGCCGAGGAGAAGGAGCAGGCCGCGCTCGTGGTGAGCGAGGTCCAGGACGCGCGCGAGCGCGAGCACGAGGAGGCCCGGCGCTTCCTGCTGGGCGAGGGAGGAGGCGAGGTGGGCGAGGGCCTAGACGTGTCGGATCTGGGGGTGGTGCTGTAGGCGGGTCCGATCCCTGAGCGTATGCCGTGTACGGTCGCCGCAGGAGCGCTCCTGCGGCGACCTCTTGTGGTCGCCGCAGGAGCAAGCTGCGGTCAAGGGAACCGGGGCGCGCCATCCGGCTTGGAAGGCCAGTCGCGGCAGCCGGCTGCCCGGTGCCTGCCCGTGAGGGCCAAGCCGGCCCTACTGCGACAGGCTCGTGCTCTCGCCCTCCCACACCGGCAGGCGGAAGGAGATGGTTGCCCCGGTCCCTTCCGTGCTTTCGGCCCAGAGCTGCCCGCGGTGGGCCTGGACGATGGAGCGGGCGATGGACAACCCCAGCCCGCTCCCGTGGGCATGCTGGTTGCCCTGGCGAGCGCGGTAGAACTTCTCAAAGATGTGCGGCAGGTCGGCAGGAGGTATGCCCGGCCCGTTGTCGGAGACATCTACCTGCACGGCGTCCTGCTGGAAGGCGGCGCGCAGGCGTACGTGGCCCTGCTCGGGCGCGTACTTGATGGCATTGTCCAGCAGGTTGCTTACCACCTGCCCCAGCCGGCGGCCGTTGCCCCAGATGAGGGGCAGATCGTCGGGGACCCGGACCTCCAGCGTGACCTGCCTCAGCATGGCCGGCCCGGCCATCTCGTCCACCGCCTCGGCGATGACGGCGGCCAGCTGGCAGGGAGCCATGGCCATCTCCACGCCGGCCTCGATCTTGGCCAGGTCGAGCAGGTCCTCGACCAGCTTGCTCATCTTCTCGATGTTGTAGGCGATCCGCTCGGTGAAGCGGGCCTGGTCCTCGTTGAGCGGGCCGGCCAGCTCCAGCATCTCGGTCAGTCCCTGGACCGCGCCCAGAGGAGTGCGCAGGTCGTGCGACACGTTGGCCACAAAGTCGCTCTTCATGCGGTCCAGTTCCTTGAGGTAGGAGATGTCGTGCATAGTGATGACCACGCCGATGCCCGGGAGGGGGGTCAGGGTAGCGTAGAACGTGCGGCCATCGGGCAGGGGGACCTCGCCGCGCTCCACCTGGCCATGAGCAGAGGACGCCTCCAGCAGCTTCTGCAGGGCGGGCTGCTGCCGGGCCAGCTCCAGGGAGCGCTGGCCGGCCACGTCGAGGCTGGTCAGCCCGAAGAGCGCCGTCGCGGCGCGGTTGAGGCTGGAGACTCGTCCCTGTTCGTCCAGGACGATGACGGCGTCGGCCGTGCCATCGATCACCGCCGCCAGACGGGCGCGCTCGTCGCGGATGGCAGCAAAGAGGTGCGCTCGCTGCACGACGGTGCTGGCCTGGCCGGCGATAGAGGAGAGCAAGTCCAGGTCGTCGGAGTCGAACCGGCCCACCTGTGGGTGCATGGCCGTGAGGATGCCGATTACCCGGCCCTGGCCGGTCAGGGGGACGACGATCGCCGAGCGGGTCGGATCGCCGGGCATGACCAGCCAGCGAGGGTCCGCCGCGGTATCGTGGATGAGCAGGCCCTGCCCTTCGCGCAGGACCCACCCGGCGGCGCCGCGTTCCAGCACTTCCCCCAGGACGGCGTCGGGGCTGGCGGTCTGGCGGACGAGGATGCTGTGGGTGGGCCGGCCGGCGCTGTCCAGGAGGACAATGCTGCCCGCCAGGGCACCCACGCTGTGCTGGGCCAGGTCGAGGATGTGGCGGAGCACCTCCTCGATCTCCAGGTCGGCGTTGAGCTCGCGGGCGGTCCGGTAGAGCGTCTCCAGGCGGTCACGGTCGTGCCGGGTGCGGTCGTACAGGCGGGCATTGGCCAGGGCCGTGGCCACTTGGCCAGCAAAGTCCTCGGCGGTGCGCAGGTCCTCCCGGCCATAAGCGCGCGGCTGGCGGGCCGCCAGCAGGAATACTCCGACAACGGCCCCGCGCGAGGTCAGCGGGACGGCCAGCCAGGAAGAATAGTCGGCGAGCGCGGCCGGGAAGGTGCCGGAGGACTCCTCGGCCAGGGTGAGCAGGCGGGGCTCGCCGGACTGGATGGTGCGGACCAGCGGCCCACGCCGGGCCGGCTCGAAGAGGTCGTCCAGTGCCTCCTCGCCCTGGCGGGAGAACCCCTTGCTCGCCGCCACGATGCGCTGGTCCTCCTCCAGCAGCACGATGGAGGCGGCGTCGTAGGGCAGGACGCGGTGCACCTGATCCAGGGCCAGGGGCAGGACGCGGTCCAGCTCCAGCGAGGTGTTGACCACCCGGGCCAGCACGGCCAGGGCATCGGCCCGCTGCCGGGCGTGCTGCTCCTGGCGATAGAGCTGGCCCCGTTCCATCGTCAGGGCCACCTGCACTGCCAGAGCAAAGGCGACAAGGGCATCGTCATTGTCGAAGCGCCGTGGGCGGGGGCTCTGCACGTCGAGCACGCCGAGCAGGCGGCCGGCAGCGATCAACGGAGCAGTCAGGGAGGATTGTCCCCGGCCCAGGCGCGGCAGAGCGATAGGATGGGGCTGTTCGTCCAGGTTGTCCCGGGTGGGGGGCCGGCCGGCGCGCCGCAGCCACTCCAGGGCCCGGGGCAGGGCGACGACCTGCAAGCCGGGGCGCTCCTGCACGGTGTTGTCCCCGCTCGCCAGTGCCTGGAGCGTCCAGGCATCTCCTTCCAGCAGGTACAGGGCCACCGTGAAGTAGCCGAACTCCTCGCGCAGCGTGCGCACGGCCTCCTGGAAGAGCGCCGGCGGGTCGTACAGGGAGGCGAAGCGCCGGCTGGCCTGCTCCACCAGAGCCATCCGGCGGGCCTTGGCCCGCAGCTCCTCGGTGCGCTCCAGGATGCGGGCCTCGGTGGTGCGGCTGATGTGGCGGAGCTGCTCGCGCAGCGACTGGATGGTCTGCTGCTGACGCCGCATCTGCCGCAGCAGGGGCCGGCGCAGCAGGGCCCCTGGGGTGAGGCTGGAGAGGAGCTGGTGCCATCCCCGGGGCGCGGCCGGCCAGTCGATCTCGTAGCGGCAGCAGTCGGCGCCGTACACGGTGCCGTTCCACAGCAAGGTGCCATCCTCCCGGATCTGGCCCAGACGCAGGCGCGCCGCCGTGCTGTCCTCGGCCGGCACCTCCCAGACCGTCCCCGTGGCATCCACGCTGCAGCGGTTGCCCCCCGCGCGGAGCTGCGCGGGAGGCACCGCGCAGTGGGTCTCGCGTACCTGCACCCCCGTGGCGTGCCAGAGGCGGGGAATCTGGCCCAGGAGGTGGTGGGCATAGGTACATACGTGGTAGTTGCGGGCAATTCCGACGGGGGGACGGCACTCGACGACGGCGTGCCCCGGCCGGCAGTCACGCACCACGACCTGCCCGTCGCGCTCCAGCAGGCCGAGGAAGTCGCCGGCCTGCTCCAGGGCCGCTTCGGGGCTGCCGGCCGCTCCTGCCTGGGCGGGGAGAGGGCCAAAGGGACAGGGTTCGGCGGCGGCCGCGCCCACGTGTGCCACCAGCTCGGGGTCGCCGCTCACAGCAGCAGCGCGATCCAGCAGCTCCACGAAGCGCTCGGCGGGGATCCAGTTCTCCGGGGAAAAGACGAACGAGGCCTCCAGGGGAAGGTCGGCCAGCACCTCGGTCACGGAGAGGCCCCGCTCGCTGAGGTAGCGGAAGAGGGGGCGAATGGCCCGACAGCTTACCTCACCAGCCACCGGTTCTCTCCTGGAAAGGGCGGAACCAGGACCGTCTCGCGGGGCCATTATACTATAAAACGCGCAGCCTGGCTACAGCTTGCCAGTGCACCACCTGTATGGTACAATGGTGCCGTGCGCGAGGACGGCGGAACGGCCGTCGCACCCCCGCGGGAGCCGCGGGTGAACTTCACAAGGAGGATGGAAATGCGTGCTGTGCGAACGACCCTGCTGTTGGTCCTGTGCCTGACACTGGTGGCGGCCTGCGGGCCCCAGGCCGCGCTGATCGAGACGCCGGCCAAGGACATGAACCTGGCCACCGAGGACGTGGGAGCCGGTGGCACCATGACCACCGATGAGGGGCTGGAGGGCCTGAAGAGCTCGATGTCCCTGCCGGAAGACAAGGACCTCAAGGATGCCAGCTTCCGCATGTTCGCGACCGCGGAGAACGGGCTGGTGCTGGCCGTGGTCCTCACCCTGAACAAGATGGCCGACAGCGGAACGCTGAACGACCTCTCCAGCGGGTTCGAGAAAGGGTTCACCGAGCAGATGGCGGGGGTGCAGCTCCAGAAGTTCACTGCGCCCCAGGTCGGCGACGAAGCTACCGTGTCCGGTGTCAGCCTGCCCGACCAGGGCGCCGCGGTCTATGTCCTGGGCTTTCGCAAGGTCAACGTCGTCGGGGTCGTCGTCGTCGTGGGCCCGCCGGACTTTGCCACAGAGGCCAGGCTGGCCGAGCTGGGCCAGAAGATGAGCAGCAAGATCAAGTAGGGCCGGCGGCGGGTCGCTCCATCTCGAAGCTGCCGGATGTGCGGGTGGGCTGCGCCGCGGTCCTGTCGGGGCCGGCCCCCCGCGTCTCTTTCCCTCGAGCCTGCCTCCCCGGCGGGGGTGGTGGCATCGCGCTGCTGCGCCGAGGTCCCTCGCCGGGCGATCGCGAACGTGCTCGGCTGCGCCGGCCCGACTACTCCTGCGACTGACCAGGTGGGCTGCATTGGCCAGGCGATTCCGCGCCGACTACCACGTGCATATCGAGAAGGGTCCCTACACGAGTACCTGGCTGGAGCAGTTTGCCCAGGTGGCGCGCGAGCGGGGCCTGCAGGAGATCGGCTGCAGCGAACACCTCTGCGACTTTTGCGAGGGGCAGGCCGCCTCAGGGTGCTGGTGGGAGGTCGAGGCGGACGCCGCCGACCGCGAGCATGCCCGCACATGGTGGCGCGGCCGGCGGCGCGGCCACCTGGACGACTACGTCTCCTTCGTCCGCGGGGCCAGGCCAGAGGGACTGGCCCTGCGCCTCGGCCTGGAGGTTGACTATTTCCCCGGCGCGGAGGGCCCGCTAGGGCACCTGCTGGAGGCCTACCCCTGGGACTATGTCCTGGGCTCGGTGCACTGGCTGGGCGCCTGGGGCTTTGACCACCTCAACCGCCTGGAGAGCTGGGCCGGCCGCGACGTCGACGCGGTCTACCGGCGCTACTTTGCCCTGCTGGCCCGGGCCGCCGGCAGCGGCCTCTTTGACGTCATAGCCCACCCCGACCTGGTCAAGATCGCCGGGCACCGCCCTTCCTTCGACCTCACGCCGCTCTACACGGAGACAGCGCGGGCGCTGGCGGCGGCGGGCGTGGCCGTGGAGGTGAGCACGGCCGGCCTGCGCAAGCCGGTCGGCGAGATCTACCCGGCCGAGCCCTTCCTGCGCCTCTGCCGCGAGCACGGCGTGCCCATTGCCCTGGCCTCGGACGCCCACGAGCCTGCCCAGGTGGGCTGGGAGGTGGAGGCGGCCGTGGAGTTGGCACGGCGCTGTGGGTATACCCATTGCTGCCGCTTCGTGCGGCGGACGAGGGAGGAGATGCCGCTGTAGGGCGAGGCGTTGGCCCTCGCTGGTTCGGCCACGGTGGTGAGCAGCTGGTCAGCGCCTGTCCAGAGGTCCTGGTGGGCGACGATCCGGCCGACGTGCAAGGAGCGCGCGGCGCGGGGCTGGTGCCGCTGCTCATCGCTCGCGGCCGGGAGCCGGTGGAGGGAGTTCCCCACCTGGCGGACCTGCGGGAGCTGCTGCCGTGGCTGGAGCGGCCGGCGCCGGGCGGCGAAAGCCCCAGGTGAGCCCGTGGGCGACGGCCAGGATGGCGGCAGTGACTGCGAAGAGGACCCCGTACGAGGTGGCCTGCAGCAGCAGCCCGCCGAGCAGCGGCACGACGGCCAGGGCCCCGGTGACCGTGTTGAACAGGCCCATGTAGGTGGGCCGCTCGCCGGCCGGGGCCATCTCCAGGGCATAGTTGAAGAAACCGAACATGAGCGAGCTCATGCTGGCGGCGATCACCACATAGACCCAGCCGTAGATCACTGTCGTCAGCGGGCCACCCTGGACGCCGCCGAGGCAAAAGCCCAGCCCCAGCAGCGGGGCGGTCAGGCCGAGGGCGGTGGAGAACTGCAGGACGCGGTGGTTGCCCAGCCGCTCGCTGATGACCCCCCATGCCAGGCTGGCCAGGATGCCCCCCAACGTCTTCACGACGGTGTAGACGCCGGCCATCTCCTTGGGCATCCCCAGCGGGCCCCGGGCGAAGACGATGTACAGGCTGAGGGCCAGCGCGTCACAGCCGGCCAGCAGCCGCACCAGGATCAGGCGGCGGAAGGCATGGTCCCGGCGCAGGGTGGCCCACAGGCGCGGCAGGTAGTCGCCCCAGGAGGGGCGTCCTGTCTCTACCGGCCCCTCGGGCTCGCGGACCAGGGCCACGGACAGGAGGGAGAGCATCAGGCAGCCGCCGGCCAGGGCAAAGATCAGGCCATAGTTCTGCGGGTAGGGGACCGTCGCGCCGCTCAGCAGCGCCGTGACCAACGCGCCGGCGCCAAAGGCCAGCACCCCGCGCACGGCCTGGGCGCTGCCCACCAGCCGCCCCCGCCGGTTCTCCGGGATGGCCTTGGCGTACAGGTCGAACCAGGCCACGGCGGCCAGGGAGTCGCTGCTGTTGAAGGCGACCTGGGCGACAAAGAGGAGGAGCAGCGTCAGGAGGGGGTCGCGCAGGCCGAACCACAGCGCCGCGGCGAGGAGGAGGTAGAAGGGCCGCCCGATGGCCGCGCCCAGGATCACGAACGGTTTCTTGCGCGGCTTGTCCGTCAGGAAGCGGGCGTAGATGAGCTGGGGCAGCAGCCAGGCTCCCGCCGTGGCGGCGGAGAAGAGGCCGACGATGGCCGGGCTGCCCGAGAGCTGCTGGACCAGGTCGGGCAGGATGGTGGTGGTATCGGCAATGGTGATGGCCAGGCCGAAGGCGATGGCGTCGCCGAGCAGGGCAGCAAAGTTGCGGCGGTAGAACGCGGATTCGGCGGGGGGATGGTGGGGCGGCGACGTCATAGCTGGACTGCCTACCGGGAAAGCCCTAACAGCGTGTGGGCGAACCTCCGGACGGCACGGGCCGTCTCGCACGCGGACCGCGCTTCCTCCAGGATGGGGGCTTCGCCTGGGTAGCGGACCTGGACAGCCGTGACCGGAACGAACCCGGGTGGTCGCACCCGGCTGACCAATCGGATGCCCTCCGTGGGCCAGGCGGCCTGTTCCATCGACGCACTCCTGAAGGGACAGAGCCTCACTGCATGGCGCGATTTCGTACGCTGCCACTATAGCACAGAACCTGCGGTTTCTCAAGCCGAGAAGGGAGCGAGGCGCGCCCGGCGCAGCGCGGACTCCAGTCGGGCGCGGCGGGGCGCGTTCGTGTGGCACCGACGAAAGTGGCTTGCTCGGGGGCGAGCAACCCCAGGCCGGGGAGCGCGGTGCCCCCCGGCCTGTTGGGAAGGACCTCCGGCCCGCCGACCGGCCTGCTACTGGCCCACCAGCGGGAAGTAGAACCACCAGCCCGTTGCGGAGACCGGCCCGTGCGCCGTGCGCTGGCCGGAGACGTCGATGTCCTCCAGGGTGTAGTAATAGGTCACGCCGCTGCGCGCGCTGGCGTCGACGAACTGGTACGACGCGCCCATGCCCTGGCCGGGAGCCTGGGAGGGGATGATGAACTCGTTCAGGCGGATGCCCTGCACGCCCACCTCGGTGCTGCGGTAGAGGTGAAAGCCCAGATTGTCGAGCTCGGTGGCCGTCTCCCAGGTTACCAGGATGCCGGCACCGCGCGGCGCTGCGGTGAAGGAGATGAGCTTGACGGCGGTGGGGCCGATCGGCCAGCGATAGTCCTCCACTTCGCCGCCGGTGGTCGGGGCCAGCCCCTTGGGGCTGATGACCTCGGGCTCGCCGTTGTACAGGCGGAAGCGGGCGTTGGCGTACTGGCTCAACGTGGCCCCGGTGGGGACGGTTGTGACCAGCTCGTGGCTGCCCGCGGAGAGCGCGCCAAAGGCCACCGTCTCGCCGGGGTCGCTGAAGTCGCCGTCCTCGTTCCAGTCGAAGAAGCCCACCAGGTAGCCGCTGCTCCCGGTGGCAGTCACGGTGAGGGTGACATCGCTGCCTGGGGACCAGTCCACGCGCGTATCCAGCTTCACGCCGTCCTCGTCGTCGGTGCCGTCGCTGTCGTCGCCGTCGGCGGGGACGGTCTCCTGACCGTCAGGGTCCGTGTCCACGAGGTTGCCCAGGTACAGGGTGCTGGGCACGTGGCGGGCGCCGTCGTTGGCCAGCGTCGTGCCGTAGCTGTCCGGCAGGTCGCCCAGGTCCACCCGCGAGAGGAAGCCAAAGTCCTGGTCGGTCACGCTCACCGGGTTGCTGGTCCCGCCATCCTGGTCGAGGTTGACCTCGCGGTAGGTCGTCGGCGAGGTGGTCACGGTCGGATCGGTGCCCAGGAGCTTGGGCGCGTCTGGGTTGACCGAGACGACGTAGCGGCCATCGGGCAGGTTGGTGAAGGAGTAGTCGCCGCTGCTGTTGGTCTGCTGCGCGCCGATGTAGCGGTCGTCGGCGGTGCCGCACACCTTGTCGGCGCCGCAGTGCCACAGGTAGATGGTCACGTCAGCGTAGGTCCACGTCTCGCCAGAGTCCTGGATGGCGTCGTTATCGTCGTCGTGGAAGACGGTGCCGCTGACGCTGTTGGGGCCATTGTAGTCGTAGCCAAAGTCGATGTTCCAGTTGCTGGCTCCGCTGATGGTCACCGTGGCCTGGTGCGGCGTACCGGTGCCGTCATAGTCCCAGGTCGGCAACGTCACTCCGACCGGGAGCGAGCTCGCTCGGACGCTCACGACGTGGGTGCCGTTGGGCACATTGCCGAAGGAGTAGTAGCCGTCGCTGTCGGTGGTGGTGGTCAGCACGGTGCCGCCCTGCAGCGTCAGGGTGATGACCACGCCGCCGATGCCGGCCTCGCCCGCGTCCTGGACGCCGTCGCGGTCGGCGTCGATCCAGACATAGTCGCCCAGGTTGACCGGCGCCTGGTAGCCAAAGTCGCGCAGGCGGTCCACCTGCCCGGGGGCTAGGTAGAGAGCGGAGAGGGAGTCGCAGGAGCCGCCGCTGCACGGGCTGGTCAGGTCGGGATCGCCGGTCTGGGTGAAGCCACTGGGCAGGGTCGTGGTATCGACCCGCACCACATAGAGGCCGGCCGGCCGGCTGGTGAACTCGTAGATGCCGTCGGCGCCGGTGGTGTCGCTGGCGATGAGGCTGCCCAGCTCGCCGGCCTCGTAGACGCCGTCGCCGTCGTCGTTCCAGGCGTAGAGGTTCACGGTGACGCCGGCGATGCCCGGCTCGCCCTCGTCCTGGATGCCGTCGCCGTCGCTGTCCTGCCAGATATAGTCGCCGATCAGGCCGCCGGGGGTGAAGCCGAAGTCGGCGTCGCGGTAGTCCTGGCCGGTGGCCAGGGTGACCGGGTGCGGGTCGTTATCCGTGCTGAGGACGTAGCGGTTCCCGTAGCCGTCTGTGGGCAACTGTGGGTCGGTGGTGTCCACGTCCACCAGGTAGCGGCCGGCGTGCAGCCCGTCGAAGAGGTAGTTGCCGTTGGCATCGGTGGAGGTGGTCGCCACCAGGGCGTCGCCGGCGTCGATGACGCCGTTGCCGTTGCTGTCCTCGTAGAGGTTGACGGTGATGCTGGCGATGCCGGTCTCGCTGCCGCCGTCCTGGACGCCGTCGTGGTCCAGGTCGCGCCAGATGAAGTCGCCGATCGATGCCGAGCCGTAGGGCTGGTAGCCAAAGTCAACGGTCAGGTCGTTCGGACCCAGCGTGGCCCGGCCGCGGTTGTCGCAGGCCGTGCAGACGATGCCATCCTGGTCGGGGTCCTGGGTCTGGCGGTAGCCCGCCGGGAAGTCGGCGTCGTCCTTGTCCACGACGACGATGTAGCTGCCGACCCCACGGTTGGGGAAGTAATAGTTGCCGGTGGAGTTGGTCACCGTTACTGCGACCAACCCGTCCTCGGGATCGATCACCCCATCGCCATCATCGTCCTCATAGAGCGAGACGGTGATATTGGGGATGCCTTCCTCGCCAGCGTCCTGCGTGGCGTCACCATCCCAATCCGTGTAGACAGTGTCGCCTAGCCGGTAGGTGCCGCCGCGGTAGTAGCCAAAGTCGTAGGAGCCGTAGAGCCCGGTCACGACCGTGACGCCCGCGAACTGGTGGTCGCCCGGCGCGCCCTCGGGGTCACGCGTGTTGACCCAGTCGCTGCCCAGCGGTGTCAGGGTGTTGGCAATGCCAACGTAGTAGGTCGTCCCCGAGCTCAGGTTGCCAAAGAGGTAGTTGCCGTTGGCGTCCGTCGTCGTCGTCTGGACGGCGTTGGCGCTTGTGCATGGGGTGGATGTGCACAGGTACACCGTCACGCCCGGGATGCCGGTGTCGCCGGTCTCCTTGTTCGAGTCGCCGTCGGCGTCCTCCCAGACGTTGCCGTAGAGGGCGGGGGGGAAGCGATAGCCAAAGTCCTGGAGAAGGTTGTCGGCAGCGTTGGCGATGGTGAGGACGCTGCGGTCCGGCGTACCGGTGCCGTCGGCGTCGTAGGTGCGGGTCCAGCCGGGCGGCAGCGTTGTGGTATCCACGGCAACGGTGTACTGCTGGTTCCGGGCCCCCTCAAAGTAGTACAGGCCGCTGGCGTCGGTCCAGGTCGTCTGGATGGCGTTGGACGAGTTGCAGGTAGCGACAGCCCCCGCGCACAGGTAAACCCGCACGTTGGGGATGCCCGGCTCACCGCCGTCCTGCACGCCGTCATTGTCCAGGTCGTGCCAGACAAAGTCGCCGATCTTGGCCGTCGGGTTGATGTCGTGGGTGACGCAGGAGGAGGCGTCGTTGACCGGCCGGCCGTTCACGAAGTAGGCGTCGGTGACGTCGCCGCAGTTCTGGTGGCTGATGGGGGTGTTGCCGGCGATGGGCAGGGCCTCGAAGGTGAGGTACACGTACTTGGTCTGCCCGGGGTAGAGCGGGCCCAGGTTGTCCCAACTGACCGTCCCGCCGGCCACGCTGGTCTCGGGCGGGGTGGCCGAGAGGAACTGCAGCTTGGTTGGGTCGAAGGTGTCGGTCAGGGGCAGGGGGTCGATCGTGCCATCGACCTCGCCGCACTGCTGGTCGGTGGTGATGCGATAGGCCACGGCGTCGATGCCCACCTGGCCATAGGGGGACTGGTTTCCTTTCCGCCCCTGGACCAGCAGCTCCGTCCGGTCGGCGCTGAAATCGGGCCAGTCCCAGGTGCGCAGGGAGGTGATGTCGCGGACGATGACGTATTCGGCGGGGGCTGTCCGTGTGAAATAGGTCGAGTCGTACGTTTGTCCAGTAAGGGCGGCGTTGTAGTACCAGGGCTCCATGTACAGCGTGTCCTTCTGCTGTCCGCCCTTGAACTCCACGATCTCCCGAGCATAGGCGACGAGCTCCACCTTGGTGATGTTGCCGGCCTGCGAAGCCGTGTCAAAGGCACCGAGTCCCATATCGTCATCGTTGGAATTCAGGGCCAGCGTGGCATACTGGCTGTCCGGGGCATACAGCGCATAGGGCTCGTTCTGCCAGACGTTGTTGTCGGATTTGGGGACATCGGTCCCAGCATACGGGTGGTTGTGCTGGGCATAGACCATGTAGGTGCAGGAAGCTGGCTCCCCCGTGCCGTCGCCGGGCAGGTTGTTGCTCAGGGCGATGCGATACGTCACCAGGTCGCCCTCATAGGCCGGGTTCTCCGAGGTCAACGTCTTTTGGAGTTTCAACGAGGGCCCAAAGCCAAAGTCGGCGTCGCGGTTGACGACGGGCTGCGTGGTCCCACCGCCGGGGTCCAGCGCCACGGCGCGCACCCTGGGCGTGGTCAGCCCATAGCCGACCGGCAGATTCGAATCCCCGCTGTCCACCACCACCAGGTAGTTGGCGTCGGGCAGGTCGGTAAAGGTGTAGTACCCGTTCGTGCCCAGGTAGGCGTAGGTGTCCATCGTCTGCAGGAGGACATCGTTGGCATCCAGCGCGCCGTCGCCGTTGCGGTCCCAG
Source organism: uncultured Chloroflexia bacterium (assembly GCA_964613665.1). Taxonomy (GTDB): domain Bacteria; phylum Chloroflexota; class Chloroflexia; order DTKN01; family DTKN01; genus CAZQFV01. The sequence continues at coordinate 59,241 of CAZTIG010000010.1, read as the reverse complement.
TAGAGCGACACGGCGATGGCGTTGATGCCGGTGGTGCCGTCGTCCTGCACGGCGTTGGTGTTCTCGTCCCTCCAGACCCAGTCGCCGACCCTGTTGTTGCCCTGGACCATGATCGGCGCGCAGGCCTCGGCGAAGGGCACCCCCGTGCCGAAGCGGGCGTCGGCGCAGTTGTCGATGAAGGAGGGGCCGGCGTAGCTCGCCGGGACCGTGGCGGTCAGCACCACGTAGTTGTCATAGTCCAGCGGCGGATTGGGAGTGGGGTCGGGGGGAAGCGAGTCGTTCAGCCACCACTGGATGATCACCATCTGGTTCGGGGACGTGCTCTGGCTGCCGGCCGGTGGGAGGCCGGCCTGCCAGGTCGCGCCGCTGTCCGTGGAGGAGCGGATCGTGACCCCGGTGTTGGGGGAGAAGTCGAGGACATAGTCCGAGTCGCTGTAGCGCATCCCGGCGGGGATGGTGTCGCTGATGACCACCGGAGTCGTTCCGCCGGTGCTCAGGCCGAGGCCGGCCGCGCTGGTCCCCAGGTTGGCAAAGGGGATGCGGTAGGTGGTCGTTCCGCCCATGGCGACCACGGTGGGGTTCGAGGTCTTGTCCAGCGTCACCATGGGCGCGGTGCTGCCCAGCGGCGGGATGTAGACGCCATAGTCGGCGTTGAACTTTTCATTGTCATACCCCGAGGCCACTTCCTGGTACGGTGAGACGGAGGTGGAGCACGGGCCGACCATGGCCTGGAAGGTGTAAAAGACCTCCCCGCGCGTTCCGGTGTTGTCCGGCGGCAGGTGGGTGAAGTAGAGCGGCCCCCCATAGACCGGGTCTGGAGCCAGGTCGCTGGTGTGGATGACCATGTCGGGGTTGCCACCGGAGCGCGTCACCGTCAGCACGCTGCTGACGCGGACGATGCGGAAGCAGGAGGGATCGTAGGAGGCGTCGCCGACGGGCTGCAGCCAGGCGTTATAGTCGGGCACATAGTCGCCGTCGTTGTCAAAGCCCTGGTTGATGACGCCCAGCTCGTAGAGGATGCCGTTGGAGGTGATCAACCCGCCCGGCTCGATGATGTCGCCCTTGGTATTGAACCAGTCGCCGTCCGGGTTGGGCTTGATCTTGTTGGCCATGGCCGAGATCTCATTGCGCATGGTCATGGTCCAGGTGGCGTCGTCGATATCCTGGTCGGAGGTACCCCAGACGTCGAACTGCAGCCAGAGGTCGTCCTCGGGCTTGATCGAGTCGCCCCACACCGGCAATCCCGAGCAGGGAGGCGTGCGATCGGACTCGGAGCACTGGGGGTAGGAGAAGTGCCAATATTGCACCCGGCACTGCCCCGCCGGTATGGTGCCGATGAAGCGCCGGGCGTCGTTGAGGCCGATGCCACCGCCCATGTGCGTGAAGTAGTAGACGCCGGTGTTCCGCAGCGGGTGGCCGACGGGGAAGGTGGCGCTGTCCCGCGCCGGGTAGACGCCGGCGGCGAAGGTGGTGGTGTTGGTGTAGTTGCCGACATAACCCCAGACGTTGGTCAGCGCACTGCCGCTGTCGTTGCAGAAGCGGCCGATGACGGTGGCCGCCGACGGAGCGTAGGTCGAGGGCGATCCGGCGTTCGAGTCCACCACCAGGTTGTAGCCGGCCAGGATCTCCACACGGAGATCGCCGTCCGCGGCGTTGGCCATGGGCGTATCATGAAGCGCAGGGAAAATGAGCAGGGCGAGCAGGATGATGGGGATGAGCAGGCGCGCCGGCACCGCGGCAGCGCGGTGCCGGGGCAAGGTCAAGCTGGACTTGCGCATGGTGTTCCTCCTTTTCGACAGGCCGCAAAGCGGCCGCGGTGGGCTGTCTGTCGCCGGCACCGCAGCACACAGCAGGGATTGGCCGGAGATGATATCCCCCTCCATGATGCATGATACGCGCGACCGGCGAGCTTGTCTATAGTACCGCAGTACTGTTTTTTTTCGCCGCACTTGATCGCCAGGCCGACTCTCCGGCACGCCAGCAGGTAGACCTGCAGCACGGCGCGTTGGCTCCAGGCGGCGCGACAAAATCGCCCCGCTCTGCTATAATCGCCATGCGGACTCGTCGCAGCGGACGGGCGTGAGCGGGGCTCTCCCGCGGCGTCTCTTGTGAGTGCCAGAATCGTGGGAGGCAGGCATGGGCAAGCGCGTGGTGATCGTCGGCGGAGGCCTGGCCGGCAGCGAGGCCGCCTGGCAGGCGGCCCAGCGCGGCCTGGACGTGCTCCTGTACGAGATGCGCCCGCTGGTGATGACCCCGGCCCACCGCAGCGCTCGCCTGGCGGAACTGGTCTGCAGCAACTCGCTGGGGGCCCGGGCCGCCGACAGGGCCCTGGGCCTGCTGAAGGAGGAGCTGCGCCGCCTCGGCTCGCTGCTGATCGCCTGCGCCGACGCCACGGCTCTGCCGGCCGGCGCCGCCCTGGCCGTGGGCCGCGAGGCCTTCTCCGAGCGCGTCAGCGAGCAGCTCAAGGGCCATCCGCGCATCACCCGCTTCACCGACGAGGTGACGGAGCTGCCCGCGGAGCCGGCGGTCATCGCCACCGGCCCGCTGACCTCGCCTCCACTGGCCGAGGCTCTGGCCCGCTTCAGCGGCCAGGAGCACCTCTTCTTCTTCGACGCCATGGCCCCCATCGTCAGCGCCGAGTCGATCGACATGGACGTGGCCTTCCGCGCCTCGCGCTACGGGCGCGGCGGGGACGACTACCTCAACTGCCCCATGAGCGAGGCCGAGTACGAGCGCTTTGTCGATGCCCTCCTGGCGGCCGAGGAAGCGCCCCGCCGCGATTTCGAGCCGCGCTTCTTCGAGGCCTGCCTGCCGGTGGAGGAGATTGCCCGGCGCGGGCGCCAGGCGCTGGCCTACGGCCCGCTGCGCCCGGTGGGGCTGCGCGACCCGCGCACGGGCGAGCGGCCCCACGCCGTGGTGCAGCTGCGCCAGGACGACCTGGCCGGCCGGCTCTACAACCTGGTCGGCTTCCAGACCAACCTGCGGTGGGGCGAGCAGGAGCGCGTCTTCCGCCTCATCCCCGGCCTGGAGCATGCCGAGTTCGTGCGCTTCGGCCAGATGCACCGCAACACCTTTTTGCACAGCCCCTCCCTCCTGCGCCCCACCATGCAGAGCGTGTCCCGCGCCGACCTCTTCTTCGCCGGCCAGATCACCGGCAGCGAGGGCTATGTCGGCTCGATCGGCACGGGGCTGCTGGCGGGCATCAACGCCGCCCGGCTGCTGCGCGGCGAGCCGCCGTGGGTGCTGCCGCCGACGACCATGCTGGGGGCGATCGTCCGCTACATCACCACCCCGCGCGAGGGCGCGTTCCAGCCGATCAAGGCCAACTTCGGGCTGCTGCCGGAGCTGGAGCGGCCGGCGCGGGGCAAGCGGGAGCGCTGCCGGGCCTATGCCGGGCGGGCGCTGCGGGATCTGCAGGCGTTCTTGGACGGACCTACTGCTGCGGGAGACCCGGCTGCCTCCGGATACGGGTAGGGGCGGGTTCGGGACCCGCCCCTGCTTCGTGCGCCGCACAAGTCCGCTGGAGCACCGCTACCTGCTCACCAGCGGCAGGAAGATGGCGAAAGGCACCGTGGCCACGGCCGGCCCGTGCGAGGTGCGCGTGCCATCCATGTCCACGTCCTCCAGGAGGTACTCGTAGGTCTGGCCGGCCGTCACCCCCGCGTCCACGAAGGTGTAGCTGGCCCCCTGCGCCTGCCCGGGGGCCGGCGAGGGGATGAGGCTGCCGTTGAGCTGGGCGTAGTCGGTGGTGCCGGCCTGGCGGCGGTAGAGGTTGAAACCCAGGTTGTCGATCTCCGTGGCCGTCTCCCAGGCCACCACGACGCGGCCGGGCTGGCCCGTGGCCGTGAAGGAGAGCAGCTTGACGGCGGTGGGGTGCGGCAGGTCGAAGAGATAGTCCTCCACCTCGCCGCCCTCCACATAGCCGGTGGGAGCGATGGGGGCTGTGCACTGGCCATTGACGTCGGGCGGGCTGAGGCGGAAGCGGCAGTAGAAGGTGGTTGTCGCCGCGCGGTTCAGGTTGGGCGGCACTGCGACGGGGACGTTGGTCGTGCCCGGGGACAGCAGTTGGTTCTGGATGATGTGCTCGGAGTAGATCGCCAGCAGTCCACCGCCCCCGTCGTCTACGCTGTCATAGCTGCCGTCGCTCTTGGTAAAGTTGCCGTCGGCATAGTATCCGTAGGTGGGATCGACGGGATACTGCCCGGCGTCGTCCGTAAAGTCCATCCAGGCGTTCAGACAGCCGTTGCCGCCCGTGACCTGGACCCAGAAGGCGCCGTTACCTGCGGACCATTGTTGCGCGGTCGCGGCGTTGGCGATGCCGTCCTCGTCATTCTCATGGGGAAGGGTGGTTTCGGTATCGTCATCGCCGGCGGCGCTGGCGTTGGGCTGGCCCTCCATCTCGATGTCGAACCACGGTCCCAATCGCAGGGCGGAGCGAGAGTGGTTGGGGCCGTTCGCCAGGCGTGTCGTGCCATAGGTGTCGGGCAGGTCGCCCCAGTCGCGCGAGGCCACGGCGGCGACGGCGCACCGCGCCACTTCGCCGGCGTCGGTATAGGTCAGGTCGCAGTTGAAAATCTCGTCGTACGGGCCCTCGTTCAGGGTGACGTCAAAACGGACGTAGAAAGCCTCGTCCTGATCCAGTATGCCGTCGTCAATCAGGACGCCGTCAGGGGGCGGGTCCGAGGTGTCGTCCAGCCGGAAGCCGTCGCCGACGCCATCGTCTGGAAGCGTAGTCCAGTTGATTTGGTCCCGGCTCCACTCCGTGCTGCCGGCGATGTAGGTCGTGTTGAGCGGGATCGTGTCGTAGATGTGGACATTGTACACCGTGGCCGTCCTGGCGTTCCTGGTCATGATCTCCCACGTGACGGTGTCACCAGGGCTGAGCATGCCATCGCCGTTGGTGTCGGTGTAGCCATAGACCTTGGTGCCCTCCAGCAGGCGCAGCGGCGGGACCGAGGTGCCCACGTCCAGGCCCGGCGCCCCGGCGGTGGCGTTGTTGGGATCCTGGCCCCAGGCCACGGCCAGGGGGCAGCCTTCTGTGCCGCCGTAGCCCACGCCCGAGGCCGTGCGGCTCCAGACCCGCGCGCCGCTCTGGTCGTACTCCTCCTCGTCTGCCGGGGGCTCGAAGAGGCGCACCGACTGCAGGCGGTTGACCAGGATGCCGTTCTCCGTTCCGGCCTCGGCCACATCGTCGCCGTCTGTGTCAACCCCATCCGGCACGCCGTCGTTGTTCCAGTCCACGTAGACGTAGGTGCTGCCCGAGTCGCAGGCGGCCGTCACCCACAGCGGGCTGCCGTTCTCGGTCGAGCTGGTGTCGGTGGGATCCTTGCCCAGCCCTAGCCCCACCAGTCCCTCCGTGGTGAGGAATTCGTCGGGGTAGAGGGTGACGCTCCAGTCGGATCTCGACCCGTCGTCGCCGCCGCTGTCGCCGGCCCCGGTATCGATCGTTCCGACGCCGAAGATCAGGTCGCTGGTCGGGTTGCCCCCGCTGTCCGAGGCGTAGCAGCGCGCGCCCTGGTTGGCACCCAGGTCCACGGTCACCACGCCGCGCGCGGCCACCGGCCCCAGCGTGACGTTGGCCACGCCGTAGCGCTCGCAGGTGATGTAGATGCTGCCGTTGGTGCTCAGGTTGTACAGGTAGAGGCGGGTGGGGTTGGCGTTCCACATCACGCCGACCGGGCTCCAGTAGCTGCTGCCCCAGAGGCTGACCGGCAGCAGGCCCATGTCGCGGGACTCGTAGCTGTCGTTGATGTCGCCGGTCAGCAGCACGACCTGGATCGGTTTGTACGAGACGGTGGACTGCACGCGGGCGCCTTGGAGAATGCCCGTGACGAGGTAAGTGTCGCCTTCGTGGAGGGTCACGCTGGTCTCGTAGGTGCCGTCCGCGTCCGCGTCGATCTGGACGGGGGTCCAGTCGTAGGCGGCCATGATCGACAGCGCACTGTACTCGAACTGGTACCGGCTCGGGTCGCCTGCGGCTCCGGTGTTGGTGCCCACCGGCGACTCGTAGGCCGTCCCCCACTCGTTGGTGGGGTACATCTCGTGGGCAAAGGCGTTGAGGGTGCCGGACCCGGTGGCCCAGACGGCGCGGCTCATGGCGATCGGCCGGCTGGCGCCGACCTTGTCGCGGGCGTCAAAGAGGACCGGGTAGGTGCAGTTCCAGCCGACCTGGACGTCATCGAGTGTCCAGTATTCTCCGCTCTCGAGCGCATCCACCGATAGGAACCGCACGCGGAAGTCGGCCGTGCGGAAGGCTGACGGGATCGCGTAGCTGTGGACGCTGGCATCGTCTGCGACGGTGATCGTCTTCAGGGTGGTATAGCTGACCCCATCCGAAGAGATCTGTACCGCAAGGCGGTCTTCATTGGCGTCGATCCCGTTCTGGCCGAGCGTGAAACGGAGGGTGGTGCAGTCGTCCGCGGAGGAAAGGTCCACACCGCGATCGATCCGGTCACCGGCGGCAGTGGCTGCAAAGCGCAGGGCGTTGCCGGTCACGAGGACGGTGCCGGATGCCGGGCCCGAGGGGCCCATCGACTGCGTGCTGATGTCAACGTTGTCAATGTCCCAGCGCTCGCCGTCTCCACTGCCGGTCTCCAGGGTACCGACCATGATGAAGCGGACCGTGGTATTGGATGCAAGGTAGCCCGAGATGTCGAAGCTGACCGTGCCGCCACCCGGGTCGTTGGCGGAGGAGTAGGTGGCCAGGTCGATCCAGGTAGCGCCCCCGTCGCCGGAGATCTGGACCCTGATATCGTCATCAGGCGAAGCGTCGATGTTGTTGCCGTCGAGTGTGAAACGCAGCGTCGCGCCGGTGTAGCCGCTCAGGTTGGCGATGCGCCGGATGGCGTCGTTCGTGGCCGAGTTCTCCCGGAATCGCAGTTCATCTTCGGAGGTGTTGATGTAGATCGTGCCCGCCGACGCGCTGCCGTCGTCGTTCTCCTCGGTCCAGGACGACCCCGACCAGTCAAGGCTGCCGCTCGAGTTGTTGTACGCCTGGCTGGCGAACTCGTCGCGGTAGTTCGCCACAACTGTGTCCAGATCGACCCAGTCGCCGTTCCAGTTGATGTTCCCGTCGTTGTTGTTGTAGGCGACGGTGGCGAACTGGTCGAGCGCGTAGATTTGCGCCGTTCCGCGAGGGAGGCTTATCAGGTTATAGGGGATGACGACGTCGCCGGCGTCGAGGACATCGTTGGCGTCGTTGCAGGTAAAGGGCACGCCTTCGATGTTGGGCGCGCAGCCGTTCGCGGCCACGCCGTCGCCCCAGATCTGTGTGCCATCGGGGTTGGTGCTGGCATTGTACACGTTGCCGCCAGGGTTGGCAATGTCGGCGTCGTAGCCATCTTCCCACTGGTCATAGTAGATGTACGAGCCGTCGACGCCGATGGCGATGGAGAAGTAGGTGTACATGGGCGCGTTGGCGGCAGTGTTGATGGTGTCGAGTGCCGTCAGTGCGTCGGTCTCGGGCAGCGTCACGTAGTAGAACTGCGCCGGGGGGTCGCCGACGGCGTCTATGCCCCACCCTTCCCCGCTTCCCGACGCGGTACAGGCGGCGCTGTTGCCCGCCACTCGCAGCGCCTGGATCGGGGGCGAACCCACCACCAGGTCGTAGCCGGCGGCATAGGCAGAGGGACCGGACCATGGACCGAGGCCCAGCAGAGGGAAGAAAGCCAGGATAATTGCCAGGAAGAGGATGACGAACAGCGGCAGTCGCCGTTTCCTGCTCCCGCGACGGGCCTGGGAGGGGTGGCCCCGCGTGGTGTTTCCGATCCGGATCATATGGCACCTCCTTACTGGTTCCTTGTGTGGAGTTGGCAACCTCACGAGCGTCGTGCCGCGGCCCGCTCGGCCGTGGAGCCGCTGCTTACCGCTGGCTCTGCCGGCATCAGCCGGCGCTGCACGGCCGCCAGCAGCTCCTCCGGCTGGATGGGCTTGCCCAGGCACGGCCACGGGTGCCAGCCCCCGTTCCCGCCGATGTGCGGCTCATGGCCGGTGATGAAGAGAAAGGGCAGTGCCGCCCAGCGGGGGTCCTGCCGGGCGCGCTCGTACAGCGCCCGGCCATCGAGCCCAGCCATCACCACGTCGGAGACCACCAGGTCGACCGGGCAGGCCTCGAGCACGTCGAGGGCGGCCAGGCCATCCCGGGCCGTGGCCACCTCGTAGCCGGCAGCGGCCAGGGCCAGGCCCAAGTTCTCGCGGATGGCGGCATTGTCGTCGACGATCAGGATACGCGCACCTGGCATAGTCATCCTCGCTCCGCTGAACACACGGTGCCCTGGCAGCCATGATACACGGCGGGCGAGGGGAAATCTATGGTGGAAGGGCGTGGGTTGGGGTCGAGTTCCGTGCGAAACGTGCGCGGCAGGCCGGCCAGCGCGGAACGGGAGGAGGTGCTTTGCCCGCGGCAAGCGGCCGGAGGTTATGCCGGCGGCACCAGCCGATAGCCCACGCCGCGCACGTTCTCCAGGCAGCCCATCTCGCCCGCGCCGTAACCGAGCTTGCGGCGCAGCGAGCGCACCAGCGGGCGCAGGAGGGCGCCGGCCTCGACGTCGTCGGTGGCCAGGCCGTGGGTGGCCTGGATCAGTTCACGTGGGGGGACGACCTGGCCGGCCCTGCGGGCCAGGTATTCGAGCAGCACGAACTCGCGGGCGGATAGCGCGAGCTCCCGGTCCCCGAGCCAGGCGCGATGCGGGCCCGGCGCAACCCGCAGCCGGCCCACCACCACTACGGAGCCGGCTGCCGCCGTATCGCGCGGCGCGGCGGTAGCCAACTGCCCGGCCCGCCGCAGCTTGCCCTGGACCACCGCCAGTAGGTCCTCGGGCTGCACCGGCTTGGTCAGGTAGTCGTCGACGCCCAGCTCCTTGCCGTAGCGGATGTCGCTGTCCAGGGCCCGGGCGGTCAGAAAGACAAAAGCGACGGCCAGCCAGCGCGGGTCCTCGCGCACGCGCTGCAGGAGCTGGTAGCCGTTCAGGCGGGGCATGGCGATGTCGGCCAGCACCAGCTGAACCTCATGGTCCCGGAGGAGCGCCAGCGCGTCCACGCCGTCGGCCGCCGTCAGCACGCGATATCCGGCCGCCTCGAGGGTCAGGCGGATGCCCTCCAGGATCGCAGGCTGGTCATCGACGACGAGGATGGTCGCTGGCGGAGACATGGTCCCTCCTGCTACCCCGGATGCTCCTGGCGCGGATCGAGGGGCAGGTAGACGGCAAAGGTGCTGCCATGCCCCGGCTGCGAGGCCACGGCGATGTGCCCACCGGCGAGGTGGACCAGCTCCTGGGCGATGGCCAGCCCCAGGCCGGTTCCGGGGACGTCGCCCTCCGTCTCCACGCGGTAGAAGCGCTCAAAGATGTGCGGCAGGTGGTCGGCGCGGATGCCTGGACCCGAGTCGACGACCCGCAGGGCCGCCCAGTGGCCGGCCGGCAGGTCGGCGCCGCCCGGCCAGGCGGGATCGGGCCTCCCAGTCCACTCCAGGCACTCGCAGACGATGCGGCCGCCCTCGGGCGTGTACTTGATGGCGTTGTTCAGCAGGTTGCGGATCACCCGCCGCAGCTGCTCCTCGTTGCCCCAGACGGCCAGGCTCGCCTGGCCCGTCACGGTCAGCTCCTGTCCTTTGCGCTGCGCCAGGAGAAGCTGCTTGTTGCATTCCTCGCGGGCCAGCCGCGGCAGGTCCACCCATTGGCGCTCCATCGAGACTCGCCCGCTGTCGATGCGCGAGATCTCCAGCACGCTGCCCAGCAGGTCGTTCAGGATCCGGGCGTGCTCGCGGAGATCGTGGATCATCTGCCGCCGCTTGTCGTCACCCAGGCGGTCGTAGAGCATGTCCAGGTTGCCGCTGAGCAGGACGATGACCGAGAGCAGGGTGCGCAGCTCGTGGGAGACATTGGAGACGAACTGGGTCTTGAGCTGGTCCGCTTCCTCCGCCCGTTCACGTTGGGCCATCTCCGCTCGCAGGGCTTCGTTGCTGCGCTGCAGCTCGGCGGTGCGCTCCTGTACGCGCAGCTCCAGCTCGTCGCGGGCCCGTTGCAGGGCCTCTTCGGCGCGCTTGCGCGCGGTGATGTCCTCGGAGACCTTGAGAAAGTGGGTTACCTGCCCCTGGGCATTGCGGACCGGAGAGACCGAGGCGAACTCCCAGTACAACTCGCCGCTCTTGCGGCGGTTGAGGAACTCGCCCCGCCACTCGTTGCCGCCGATGATCGTTTCCCAGAGTTCGCGATAGACTTCCGCTGGCGTCTGGCCGGACTTTAACAGGCGCGGGTTCTCACCCAGGACCTCGTCCGGCGAGTAGCCCGTGACCTGGCTGAAGCGGGGGTTGACGTACTCGATGCGGCCCTGGAGATCGGTGATGACCGCGATGCTGGGGCTCTGCTCCACCGCCTGGGAGAGCTTGCTCAGCTGGTCCTGGATCCGTTTGCGCTCCATGGCATGCCGCACCGCGCGCAGCATGGTCTGCCCATCGAGGTGTCCTTTGAGCAGGTAGTCCTGTGCTCCCTGGCGCACCGCGGCGACGGCGGTCTCGTCGTCGGACAGCCCGCTGGAGATGACCACCGCCACCTGCGGCGCCCGCGCCAGGACCCGGTGCAGTGTCTCCAGCCCCTGGCTGTCGGGGAGGGCGAGGTCGAGCAGGACGGCGTCGATGCCCCCCGCGGCCAGGCGTTCGAGGCCCGCGGCGAGGCAGTCCGCCAGCTCGACCTCGAGAGCCAGGCTCGCGCCGGCGCGCCGCAGCATACGCTGGACGGCGTCGCCGAAGAGGGGGTCGTCCTCGATTACCAGGATGCGGAGCCGTTCTCGCTCCATGGTTTGATTATGCCACCGAGCGGCTGACTTGTCAACAGGGCGCCGAGACGCTGCCGCATCCGACCACGAAGGCACAACGGCATGGGGGCATCGTTTCCGACCACAAAAGCACGGGGGCATCGTTGCCGATCATAGAGGCACAGAGGCGCGATGTCGATAGGGTCTCTTTCAGATGCCTTCCTCTTTGCCTTGGTGGTTCGCTTGTCCTGGGGCCTTTGTGGCTTGGTGCTCCGTTCGTCCTGGCGCCTTGGCGTCTTTGTGGTTACGCGTGTGCACGGCACTTGTCGAAGAGACGCGCCAGCCGGCCACAGGCCTCCTCCAGCTCCTCCTCCTCGACCGACCCGTAAGACAGCCGCAGGTAGCCCTCGCCGCTGCGGCCGAAGAGGCTACCGGGGATGGTCACCACGTGGGCCTGCTCCAGGAGCTGCAGCGCCAGCCGCAGCGAGTCGCGGCAGCCGGCCACGCGGACAAAGGCGAAGTAGGCGCCCTGCGTGGGCTGCCAGTGCAGCGCGGGGATCTCCGCCAGGCGCGCCGCCAGGATCCGCCGGCGGCGGTCCAGCGCCGCCCGGCGCGCGGCGAGGAACGAGGCAGGCTCGCCCAGCGCGCCCAGGGCGGCCTTCTGGGCGATGACCGCGGCGCAGATGACCATGGTGTCCTGCACCTTGAGGGCCTGCTCGACAAAGGCGGCCGGCGCGACCAGGTAGCCGACCCGCCAGCCGGTCAGGCTGTAGCTCTTGGAGAAGGAGCCGACGGTGATGGTATGCTCGCGGGCCTCGGGGAGCGAGGCCGGGCTAAAGTGGCGGGCGCCGCCGTAGACATAGTGCTGGTAGGTCTCGTCGGTCAGGAGGGCGATGCCCCGCGCCGCCAGCTCGCGGGCCAGGCGGGCCAGCTCGGCCGGCTCGTAGACGGCGCCGCTGGGGTTGTTGGGGGAGCAGAGCACCAGCGCGCGGGCCCCCTCCAGGTACGGCGCGACGTCCTCCAGGCGCAGCTGGAAGCCCGTGTCCGCGGCCAGGGGTACCTCCACGGGCACGCCGCCGGCGATGCGCACGGCCATCTCGTGGTTGAAGAAGCAGGGCCCGGGCAGGAGGACGCGGTCGCCGGGCTCGAGCAGGGTGAGCAGGGCGGTGAGGAAGGCCTGGTTGGCCCCGGCGGTGATCAGGACCTCGCGCTCGGGGTCGGCGGCGACGTCGTTCTCGCCGGCCAGGACGGCGCAGAGGGCCTGGCGCAGGGGGAGCAGGCCGGCATCGGCGCTGTAGGTGTGGGTATCGGGCTCGGCCAGGGCCTGGCGGGCGGCCTCCAGTGCGGCGGGCGAGGGCGGGAAGTTGGGGACGGCCTGGCCCAGGTCGATGACCGGCAGGCCGGCGCGGCCCAGGCCGGCGGTGTAGCTCTTGATCACGTCGATCATGGCCGGGGCGAGCTGCTGGATGCGTTGGGCGATGTGCATAGGTGCGCTCCTGGATGGGTTCCAGCAAAGCAGGGGCGGGTCTCAGACCCGCCCCCACGGCTCCACTTGGGCTCGCCGCAACGTCGCTACCTGCTCACCAGCGGCAGGAAGATGGCATAGGGCACCGTGGCCACGGCCGGCCCGTGCGAGGTGCGCGTGCCGTCCATGTCCACGTCCTCCAGGACGTACTCGTAGGTCTGGCCGGCCGTCACCCCCGCGTCTATGAAGGTGTAGCTGGCCCCCTGCGCCTGCCCCGGCGCCTGCGAGGGGATGAGGCTGCCGTTGAGCTGGGCGTAGTCGGTGGTGCCGGCCTGGCGGCGGTAGAGGTTGAAACCCAGGTTGTCCATCTCCGTGGCCGTCTCCCAGGCCACCACGACGCGGCCGGCCTGGCCCGTGGCGGTGAAGGAGGTCAGCTTGACGGCGGTGGGGCCGATGGGCCAGCGATAGTCCTCGATCTCGCCGTTGAGGACACTGGTGTCCGTGTTGTCAGGACTGTCGCAGGCCGTGCTGCTGGTGCAGATCCGGAAGCGGGCGTAGTAGTAGCCGTCGCTGAGATCACTTGGCGTGGTGAACTGGTATGGGACCGTGGCGTCGCTCGTTCTCGATCTATTGGTCAATATCCGCTCTGAGGCCGAGCTGACCGTGTCGTCGAAGTCACCGTCGTTGTTCCAGTCGATCCAGCCGTTCACGTAGCAGACTGAGGTGGCACTGCAGCCCAAGAATGTTACCTCCACCTCACCCCCGCCAAGCCCCGGATTCCACGGCAGGGTGGTCGGCACAACACCATCCTCGTCGTCGGCGTCGCTGGTGTCATCACCTGCAGCACTAGTGCTCGCATTGTAGGTTGCCTCAGCGTCGATGTTGTACCCTAGCCTCATGCCACCAGGAATATGGCTCGCGCTAAGCATGCTCGTCCCATAGCCATTGGGGGGAGTGGCATCCGGCAGATCGCCGTACTCACGATTCGCATTCGCCGCCACATTGTCTATCGACAGATCGAGGTCCGGTTCGATGGTGCCGTCGATCCTCAAGACCAGCGCTCCCACACTGGTCCAGGTCACCGGTCCGCTCCCCTGCTGCGTGAAGGAGCTAAAGGGGAAGGCGACATCCAGCCTCGTGACCCCGGTGCCACCCCTCAGGTCCACCTGCATCCTGGACCAATTGTCGGCATCTGTATAGGCGGACATGACCAGCCTGGTGTTGTGGTCCAGGCTTACTGCCGAGAGCATGACCACATCGTTTGTGCCGTCGACCAGGTTCACTCCCCCAAGCCCAGCTGGCGCCAGGGCATTTGAGTCATCGTTGCCGTCCCAGGTGACTTCTGCCCAACCCGTCATCTGCGGCTCCGCGGCGTAGTACAAGTAGTTGTTGTCGTTGTTGTCCACCCGCAGGGTGATGTAGTTGCTTCCTGCGCTCCAGTGAAGCTGGATGTCACGTTCTTGTCCGAGGATACTCGGGTCGTCGTACAGGCTGAAGGCATCCGTGGTCGACTGGGAGACCTGGAGGTTTTCGTTGCCCACGTTGAAGGTGTCAATGGTGACCGTCACCGCGCTGGCAATCCCCGACAGCAATAGCGCTGCAAGCAGACCAAAGCTGACCACAACGCGGAACGACGGTCTGGGTTTCCTGTTTGCGTTCACGATGACCTCCTTAGGATCACGCCCTCGCGGGTGCTGTTTGACAGGGTTGGGGTCTCTCCTGGTGAGCATTATACCACGGAAACCGGGCCGTGTCCAGTACTCTGGTACTACCCGCACCCAGTACCGGCCCGCCCGGCCCACATGACAGGGGCCCGGCGTCGCCGCGACGCCGGGCCCTCTGTCGACCGCGCAAGAGCGGGAGCTACCCCAGCATCGGCACCTTCACCCCCCGCTCGCGGGCCACGGCGATGGCCTTCTCGTAGCCGGCGTCGGCGTGACGGGCGACGCCGCTGCCCGGGTCGTTGGTCAGCACGCGCTGCAGCTTGCCGGCCGCGTCCTCCGTCCCGTCGGCCACGACGACCATCCCGGCGTGCAGCGAGTAGCCGATGCCCTGCGCTGGCGAAGGCCCAACGCCCGGCAGCAGGCCCCTGAGCCGGACTAGGGCAGTTCGACGCGATCCAGGTGGGCTATGAAGTCGGCGGCAGTCAGGATCGAGATTCCTTGGTACTGGCCCACGGCCAACAAGTGCCGATCCTCGGAGACGATCCAGCGGGTACCGGAGGCCAGGGCGCACTCGATGAACATGTCGTCGCTGGGATCCTCGGGAACAGCGTGGAGGGCGCCGCTGATCTCGACCCGCTCGGCAATTCGCTGGAGGTTGTACAGGACGGCCTGCAGCCGCGTTTCGGAGAAGCCGAACTTCTCGCGCAGCTTCGTCGCCAGTTCGGCCAGCATCTGCTGGCAGTACACAACCTGAATCAATCCCGCGCGGGCCAGCACCAGGCACTGGTACGGCTTGCCATGCCACAGCAGTCCGGAAATCCAGACGTTGGTGTCAAAGACGGCCCGGGTCGGCACCGGCTACTCCTCGTGGAGCAGGTCGTCAACCAGGCGTAGGCGCTCCTCTTCCGCCAGGCGGTCCCAGTCTACGCCTCGCCCGGTGCAGATCTCACGCATCCGCTCGCTGCCATAGTCCACCAGGGCATTCAACTCGTCGAGGCCGGGGACGAGTGCCAGCAGCACGGTGCGCTTGGTCGTCGGGGGTAGATTGCGCACCCATTCCACTACCTGCGATTCGGGGACTTCCAGGGTAATCGTCTCCATCGGTCTCGTTCCTCCTGGCCGCAGGTGCACTCACACGATCCGCTCTCACCTGCGGACGAGCCCATTCTATCATAGGTTGGCGCCAAAATCCAGAACGGCGATGAGGGCGTATCGTACCGCTCCCGTGGAGCCCCGTTGAGCCGGCGGACTCAGGAGCGCCTGCCTGGAACGGTCCTGGAACCTACCCCACCATCGGCACCTTGACCCCCCGCTCGCGGGCCACGGCGATGGCCTTCTCGTAGCCGGCGTCGGCGTGGCGCATGACGCCCGTCCCGGGGTCGTTGGTCAGCACGCGCTGCAGCTTGCCGGCCGCGTCGTCCGTCCCGTCGGCCACGACGACCATCCCGGCGTGCAGCGAGTAGCCGATGCCCACCCCGCCGCCGTGGTGGAAGGAGACCCAGGTGGCCCCCGAGGCGGTGTTCAGGAGGGCGTTCAGCACGGCCCAGTCGGCGATGGCATCCGATCCGTCGCGCATGCCCTCGGTCTCGCGGTTGGGCGAGGCCACCGAGCCGGCGTCGAGGTGGTCGCGGCCGATGACGATGGGGGCGCTCACCCGGCCGCTGCGCACCAGCTCGTTAAAGGCCAGGCCGGCCCGGTCCCGCTCGCCATAGCCCAGCCAGCAGATGCGCGCCGGCAGTCCCTGGAACTTGACCCGCTGCTGCGCCATGCGGATCCAGCGCGCCAGGGCCCGGTCCTCCGGAAAGAGCTCCAGGATGGCCTCGTCGGTGGCGTAGAGGTCCTGGGGATCGCCGGCGAGGACCGCCCAGCGGAACGGGCCCTTGCCCTCGCAGAAGAGCGGACGGATAAAGGCCGGGACAAAGCCGGGGTAGTCGAAGGCGTTCTGGACGCCGGCCTTGAGCGCCTGCGCCCGCAGGTTGTTGCCATAGTCGAAGACGACCGCTCCGCGGCGCTGGAACTCCAGCATGGCCTCGACGTGCCGGGCCATGGAGTCCATGGAGCGGCGGATGTATTCCTCCGGGTCCTCTGCCCGCAGGCGCAGCGCCTCCTCGTAGGCCATGCCGTCGGGAACGTAGCCGTTGAGGGCGTCGTGGGCCGAGGTCTGGTCGGTGACCACGTCCGGCGTCACGCCGCGGACGACCAGCTCGGCAAAGACCTCGGCGGCGTTGCCCAGCAGGCCGATGGACTTGGCCTGGCCGCTGCGGCGGGCCTCCTCCACCCAGGTCATGGCCTCCTCCAGGCTGTCGGTCATCACGTCCAGGTAGGCGGTGTCCAGGCGGCGCTGGATGCGGTTGCGGTCGACCTCGACGACCAGGGCGACGCCCTCGTTCATCGTGACGGCCAGGGGCTGGGCCCCGCCCATGCCACCCAGGCCGGCCGTGAGGACGAACTTGCCTCGGAGCGATCCATCGAAGTGCTGGCGGGCCAGCTCGGCCAGCGTCTCGTAGGTGCCCTGCAGGATGCCCTGGGTGCCGATATAGATCCAGGAGCCGGCGGTCATCTGGCCGTACATGGTCAGGCCGAGCGCCTCCAGCTCGCGGAACTTTTCCCAGGTCGCCCAGGCCGGCACCAGCACCGAGTTGGAGATCAGCACGCGCGGGGCGGCCGGCGTGGTCTGGAAGACGCCCACCGGCTTGCCCGACTGCACCAGCAGCGTCTCGTCGCCCTCCAGCTCGCGCAGCGAGCGCACCAGGGCGTCGAAGCAGTCCCAGTTGCGGGCGGCCTTGCCCGTCCCACCGTAGACGATCAGGTCATCCGGCTTCTCGGCCACCTCGGGATCGAGGTTGTTCATCAGCATGCGCAGGGCGGCCTCCTGGGGCCAGCCTTTGCAGGAGATCTGGGTGCCGCGGGGAGCGCGGACAACGCGTGGGCCAGACATCGGACACCTCCTCGGGGTGCTGAGCCAACTGCCAAGGGAGTGGTTCCCTGCGGCGTGCTGCGAGCAACACAAAAAAACGTGCCAGCGTGTCAACGTGTCAACGTGCTCACGTGCCAACGTGTCAACGTGCCAACGTTTACCCTTCCAGATGACTGGCCAGCTCCGCCACCTCGGTCCCGCCGGTGAGCTGCAGGAAGATGTCCTCCAGCGTGCCGGTGCCGCCGGCCTGGCGCAGATCCTCCATCGTGCCGCAGGCGATCAGCCGGCCGCGGTCGATGATGCCGACCCGGTCGCACATGCGCTCGGCGATCTCCAGGATGTGGGTGGACATGAACACGCAGGTGCCTTCGCCGGCCAGCTTGCGCAGCAGGTCCTTGACCTGGCGGGCGCTCTTGGGGTCCAGGCCGACGGTGGGCTCGTCCAGGAAGAAGACGCGCGGCTCGTGCAGCAGCGCCGCAGCCAGCGTCAGCTTCTGGCGCATACCGTGGGAGTAACCCTGGACCAGGTCGTTGGCCCGGTCGGTCAGCTCAAAGCCCTCCAGCAGAGCTTCAGCGCGCGGGCCGGCCACTCGCGGGCTCAGGCTGTAGAGCCGGGCCACGAAGCGGAGGAACTCCTGGCCGGTCAGGCGCTCGTAGAGGAAGGGGGTGTCGGGGACGTAGCCGACGAGGGCCTTGGCCTGGAGGGGCTGCCGCTGGACGTCGTATCCGCCGATAAAGGCCTGGCCGGCGCTGGGTTGGAGCAGCCCGACGAGCATCTTGATCGTGGTGGTCTTGCCGGCCCCGTTCGGCCCCAGGAAGCCGAAGATCTCGCCGGGACCGATGGTCAGGTTCAGGTTATCCACGGCCACGGTCTCGCCGAAGCGCTTGCTCAGCCCGCGGGTCTCGATCATCCAGGAAGTGCTTGTCATTGTCTACGGCCTCCTCGCCTGTCTGTCCCCCTCGGGGCCAGCGGTATTGTAGCGCAGTTTTCCCTTTTGGACAAGCTACCGGCTGGCCAGGCCGCCGGCGATCTCGCCCCCGTCGATGACGAAACACTGCCCCGTGATGAAGGCAGCGTCATCGGAGGCCAGGAAGGCAAAGAGCGCGGCCACCTCCTCCGGCCGGCCCAGTCGCTTCAGCGGCACCTTCTCCTCGAACGCGCGGCGCATCGCCGGCGTGTACTCGGCCTCCTGCATGGGGGTCATGATAAAGCCGGGGCAGACGGCGTTCACCCGCACGGCCGGCCCCAGCTCCAGGGCCATGGAGCGGGTCAGCTCGATCACCCCGGCCTTGGAGGTGTTGTAGGCGGCGTAGAAGGGGTAGCCCACCAGGCCGTTGGTCGAGCCCATGTTCAGGATGACCCCGCTGCCCTGGGCCCGCATGCGCCGCGCCGCCTCCTGAGCCACCAGGAAGAGGCCGGTCAGGTTCACCGCCAGCGTCTGCCGCCACTCCTGGGGCGTGATCTCCAGGAAGCGGTGGCGCATGCTGATCCCGGCGTTGTTGATCAGCACGTCGATCCCGCCGGCCAGGCGGTCCATCTCGGCGAAAGCGCCGGCCACCGCGCCCTCGTCGGCCACGTCGGCCACGAGCGTGCCCACGGTGGGCCACGTGTCCCGCAGCCTTTGGCAGCCGGCCGCATCGCGGTCCAGCACGAACACCTGGGCCCCTTCCTCCACAAAGCGCGCCGCCGTGGCCGCGCCAATGCCGCCGGCCCCTCCGGTGATGAGCACACGTTTGCCCGCCAGACCGCGCATCGTCACCTCCTACCTGGGGAATCGTCCAAGCTCCTGCTGTGACCGGGACACGCACATGGAACCGGCTGAATCGGAAACGTGCCAACGTGGAACGTGTGAACGTGCAACGGTTCCTAGTCCGCAGACGCTCCCCCATCCACCGCCAGCACCGCCCCGGTGACGAAGGAGGCAGCGTCGCTGGCCAGGAAGAGCACCGCCTGGGCGATCTCCTCGGGCTGGGCGATGCGCCGTAGGGGACGGTCCGCCGCCTCGGCCAGGAAGCTGGCCTCGTCCACGCCCAGCTGGCGGGCCTCGCTGCGCAGCAAGGCCGTGTCGGTGTCGCCCGGGCAGATGCAGTTGACGCGGATGTTCTGCCCGCCGTGGTCGATGGCCATCGCCCGCGTGAGCTGCACGACCGCGCCCTTGGAGGCGCAGTAGGCTGCCGCCCGGGCGCCGCCGACGATGCCCCAACCGGAGGCGTTGTTGACGATCGACCCGCCGCCGGCCGCGGCCATATGCGGGATGGTGTACTTGCAGAGCAAAAAGACCGCGCGGACGTTTACCGCCATAACCCGGTCCCACTCCTCCGTGGTGGTCTCGACCACCGTGGCCCGGCGGACGATGCCGGCGTTGTTAAAGAGAATGTCCAGCCGGCCGAACTCGCGCACCGTCCGCTCCACCGCCCGCTGGCAGGCCGCCTCCTGGGAAACGTCGGCGGGGATGAAGATGGCCCGCCCGCCCGTCCCGGCAATCTGCTGCGCCAGGGACTCGCCGCCGACCTGGTCCAGGTCCACCACCGCGACGGCCGCCCCGGCGCGGGCCAGGAGCAGCGCCGTGGCCCGGCCGATGCCCGCGGCCCCACCGGTCACGATGGCCACCTTGCCTGTGATATCCATGCCAACCTCCTTCTTGCATCCTGCATCCTGCATCCTGCCTCTTGCATCCTGCTTCTTGGTCCTTGGTCCATCGTCAGTCGTCAATCGTCCATCGTCAGTCGTCAATCGTCCATCGTCAGTCGTCAATCGTCAATCGTCAGTCGTCAATCGCCAGTCGTCCATCGTCTGTCGCCCGTCGTCTTCCTCGTAGCGGCTGCTCGATCAGGCCTAGCACGAGACCCTACACACCGCCTCCTCGCCGTACCCCGTGACCACCCGCGCGTAGCCGCACAACAGCCGATCGACGGCCTCGTCGCCGCTGTCGACCAGGAGTGGCCGGCCGCCGAGCGCCTGGAGCTTCTCCGGCGCGGCCACGACGATGACGTTGGCCGGACCCACCGCCTCGATCACCCGCGGGCTGATCGGCTGGTTGCCCCGCCCAAAGAGATAGCCTTGCCCGCCGATGGGCGTGACGATGATGCGGGCCCGCCGCCCCCGCATCAGCTCCAGCAGCTGCGCCTCGCTCACGTCGGCGGCCAGAAGCCGCCCGTCGGCGATGACGTCCACGCCCAGCAGGGTCTTTTCCAGGCCCAGCGCCGCGGCGACGGCCCGCGTGGTCGTGCCCGGGCCGACGATGTAGAGGCAGCCGGCCTCCATGCGCTCGATCACCGCCCGGGCGATGGCCCGCGCCGTCTCCTGCTCGGCGCCCGGGCTGGCCGCCTTGACGCCCTGGACCATCTGCCGGCGGTAGGGCACCCGGAGGTAGCCATACAGCCGCGCGGCGACAATGCCCCGGCGAAAGGCCTCCTCGTCGATGTCCATCACCTCGGCCTCGCGCAGCCGGCCGGCGCTGCCTTGCAGATACAGGGACGCCAGCTCGCCGGCGTGGCGCGGGCTGATGGCATAGACCGCCGAGTGCATCTTGACCCCGGCCGGTATGCCCAGCACCGGCAGGTCCAACCCCACCGCGCGGTAGATATC
This sequence comes from uncultured Chloroflexia bacterium, assembly GCA_964613665.1. Classification (GTDB taxonomy): domain Bacteria; phylum Chloroflexota; class Chloroflexia; order DTKN01; family DTKN01; genus CAZQFV01. Next base: position 38,858 of record CAZTIG010000010.1, on the reverse strand, counting down.
CCGCGCCGTGCCGTCGCCGCCGGCAAAGAGCAGCAGGTCCACCGGCCAGTCGCGCATGTCCCGCGCCGCCCGGTAGGTGTCCTCCGCCGTGGTGCGGCCGGCCTGGATCGCGCCGATGACCGTTGCCGCCAGGCCGCCCATCGCCGCCGCGTCGGCGCCCATCTCGCCGGGATAGGTGATCAGCTCCAGGCCGGGCAGGGCCGCCAGCGCGCGCAGCGCCACGGAGGCCCGCTCCGACGCCGCCGGCCGTGCCCCCAGGGACCGCGCCAGCTCGACGATCTCCGGCCCGTCCGTGCCCTTCAGCCCGACGCGGCCCCCCAGCCCGGCGATGGGGTTGACGATCAGGCCCAGGCACCGTTGCAGAGCCAATGGGCGCTCTCCTTGTCCTTGCTGTGGTGGAGCATGGTTGTCCTCGGGTAGCAAGCGTCAAGTGACAAGTGACAAGCAACAGACATGTGCACGCAAGGTTCAGGGCTCAGGGCTCAGGGCTTGGGGCTCAGGGCTCAGGTATCAGATCCGGGGCCACTGCTTGGTCCCGCAGCCCCAGGCCCTGGGCCCTGAGCCCTGGTCCCTGAGCCCTGGTCCCTGGTCCCTGAGCCCTAAGCCCCAGGCCCTGGGCCCTGCCCTGCCACCTTGCGCCGATACGCCCGCCAGGTCACCGCCCACTGCGCCGGGTCGTCCAGCGCGCCGGCGTCGACCGTGTGCACCGGGGCGTTGTGCGGCGCCTGCCTGACGACCTCGGGGTCGCTCCGCGCCTCCTGGGCCACGTGGGCCAGGATGGCGGCGTACTCGTCCAGCTCGTCGCGGGAGTACGACTCGGTCGGCTCCAGCGTGCAGGGCTCGGGCACGACGTAGGGGTGGTGGCTCATCCAGTAGTGCACGCCGAAATCGGCCGCCCGCAGGCCGATCTCCTCGCTGTGTACGCCCGTCTCGCGGCAGAGCTCCTCCCAGGAGTAGCGCACCTGCTCGATGCGCCGCCGGCCGCGGGCGTAGGGCGCGCTCACCCCGGGGATCTGTAGTACCTTCTGGAGGAGGTAGTTGTTGTTGAGGACGGCGATCTCGGCCACCTCGCGCAGGCCGGCCGCGCCCAGGCCCATGGCCCAGGCGTAGGCCCGCACCACCACGGGGGCCACGCCGTACCAGGGGCCCATCTTGCCGATGGTGTGCGGCAGGTCGTGGTTGAGGAAGTAGCGCTGGCCGTCGAAGTCGACGATCGGCACCGGCAGGAAGGGCGCCAACTCGGCAGTCACGCCGAGGGCGCCGACGGCCGGCCCGCCGCAGCCGTGCGGCGAGGAGAAGGTCTTGTGCAGGTTGAAATGGCACAGGTCGAAGCCGGCATCGCGGGCGCGGGTGATGCCCAGGATGCCGTTGGCGTTGGCCTGGTCGTAGAAGCAGAGCCCGCCGGCGTCGTGAACGACCTGCACGAACCGGTCGATCTGCGGGTTGAAGATGCCGGTGTCCTCGGGGTTGGTGATCAGCAGGCCGGCAGTGCGCTCGGAGACGGCCGCTTTGAGCGCCTCCAGGTCGGGATAGCCGTCCTCGTCGGGGTAGAGGGTGACGACGCGGAAGCCGGCCGTCTTGGGGCAGGCGGCATCGGAGGGGTGGGAGAAGATGGTGGTGATGACCTCGTCGCGCCGGCGGGCCTCGCTGTGCACCTCGTGATAGGCGCGGATGATCGACGCGGCCGTGTAGATGGCCGCCGAGCCGGCCCCCGGCTGCAGGGAGAAGCGCGCCATGCCGGAGATGGCCTTTAGTATCTGTTCGAAGCGGTAGTAGATTTCCAGGATGCCCTGGACGGTCGACTCGTCCTGCAGTGGGTGCAGCTCGGTCATCTCCGGCATGCGCACGAGCTGCTCGTGCACCTTGGGGCTGTGCTTCATGGTGCAGGTGCCCTGGCCGACGTCGATGTTCAGGTCGGCGCCTAGGTTCTCCTGCGAGAGGCGGAAATAGTGCCGCACGACCTGGGGCTGGGACAGCTCGGGCAGGTGCGGCGGCTCCTGCCGGCACATGCCCGGCGGCAGGGTGGCGAGCACGTCCCCGACGGCGGCGCGGATGGCCGGCTCCGGCTCCGACACCAGGAGGCCGCGCTGCCCCGGGCGGCTGAGCTCAAAGAGGACCGGCTCGTCCCAACGGGCCTGGTGGTAGCGCCGCAGCCGGGGCGTGCCCTGGGCCTGTCGCTCCTGCACGATGTCGCGCTGGCTCATCGGACCACCTCCCGCAGCGTCTCCACCAGCCGGTCGATGTCCTCCTGGCTGTGCACCTCGGTCACGCAGTAGAGGGCGCTCTGGCCCAGGGCGGGGAACTCCCGGCTCAGGTCCTTGCCGCCGAAGATGCCGCGCTCGAGCAGTGCCCGGTTGACCTGGGCCACCGTCTTGCCGCTCCGGTCGAAGCTCACCACGAACTCCTGGAAGTGGGCCGACTGAAAGAGGGGCACGCGCAGCCCGGGGACCTCGGCCAGGCGGAGCTGGGCGTAGCGCGCGCGTGCCATGATGCCCTCGCCGAGCTCGGCCATGCCCTGTGGACCGAGCAGCGCCAGGTAGACGCCGGCGGTGATGCCCCAGAGGGCCGCCGCCGTGCCGACCCATTCGTTGCCGTGCTCGCGCTCGGCGAAGGAGGTGCGCTCGTAGGCCACGTCGCCAAAGCCGTACTCGCCGGGGACGCGCGTGGGGGCGATGCCAAAGAGACGCGAGGGGTACTGCATGACGAAGCGCTCCTCGTCGCGGGTGGCGATGAAGCCGGCCTGACCGCCGCCGTACTGCATGTGCATCCCCAGCGGCTGGATGTCGCCGCAGGCGATGTCGGCGCCATAGTCGGCCGGCGGGGTCAGGACGCCCAGGGAGAGGGGGTCGACGGTGACGACGACGAGCGCGCCCTGCTCGTGAGCCAGGTGGGCGACCTCCGCGCCCTGGCCTTCGACGAAACCGAGGTAGGAGGGATTCTCGAAGCAGACCGCCGCCGTCTCGGCGGAGAGACGCGCCCGCAGGTTGGCCAGGTCGAGCTGCCCGCTGAGCAGGTCGTAGCGGAGCAGGTCGACGCGCATGGCCGGCTTGAGGTAATCGCGGATCTTCGAAAGGCGGTCGGGGTTGGTGGTGCCGGCGACGAGCACCTGGGGCCGGCCGGTGATGCGGCCGGCCATACGCAGGGCCGTGGCGGTGGCCTGGAAGCCATCGTAGGTGGGGACGCTGACCACGTCCATATTCAGCAGCTCGCCCATCATGCTGGTGTACTCGAAGAGAGCCTGGAAGCGGCCGTGGTCGTCGTAGGGCTCGCCGGCGTAGGCGGTGAGGAACTCGCCGCGCTGGTTGACCTCGTCGCACACGGCCGGCACATGGTGCGGCCAGCAGCCGGCGCCGAGGAAGGAGAGGTACTGCTCGGTGGTCCGGTTCTTGCGCAGCAGACCCTGGACGTGGCGCTTGAGAGCCTGCTCGGAGAGGAGCGGCGGGGGCAGGTCGAGCGGTTCCTGGAGCCGCAGGTGGGCGGGGATGTCGGCGTAGAACTCTTCCATCCCCGCGGCGCCGAGCTGGCGCAGCATCTCCTGCTTGACGGCGGGGACGGAGTTGGGGATGCAGGGGTAGACGATAGGTCTTTCTGCCATGGGTTCTTCCTCCAGCGGGCGTGGGCCGGAACCGCATCGGCCATGGAGCGTGGACAGGGGCAAAGAGAGTGCTCCGGCCGGGGTCATTGTACTATAGCCCCCGGCGGAGCGCAAACGGAGGGCAGCGGCATCGGGTCAGTGGCCGAAAGAGTTCGCCAGCCACTGAAACGGTATGTCGATGTTGAAATAGACCGTGACCTGGGTGTCTGTCTCCCCCAGTATCCCTTCAAAGACATCGTAGGAGTGCCCATCCTCCTCTGCGATACGTTGCCCGCCGGAGCGAACACCCAGTACGCTGAGGATCATGTACTCTTCTTCGATCAGGACCACGATGAAGGCTGTCTCCGGGCTCTTGCCGTCACCCGACTCCATGATCGAGGTGACCAACCCGTTGAGGAAGTAGCGGTGGAGATCCGCATCCTGTGTATGACCCAGGCCTTCATGGGCATTGAGGGCCACCAGATGGGCATCCGGTGAGAGGTAGTTCTGTTCCAGGATCTGGTCGGCCAGCGCCAGCGCCTGTTCATAGTCCTTGTTGCCCAAGGCAGTGTACATATCTGCCTTTCGCTCAACCTGGTCAAAGCCGTAGGGGTCATACCCGGTCGTCTCGACATAGGCCATCCGCAGGGCCATGAAGTCGAGGGTTGGATCTGCCTTTTGGGCGCGTGCGAGGAGTGCGGCGTATGTGGCATCGGCGGAGGCGGCGTGCGGCGTCGACCGAGGGCTTGCCGTGGCACGCGCGGTCGGCAGCTTCGTCGGTTCGCGCGTGGGGGTCGGGGTAGGCGGCCGGGTGGGCGAGGTCGTTGCTGTTGACGGGGGAGGGCTCTCTGCCGGTTGCCCGGCACCGCAGCTTGAGGCAAACAGAACCATCAGCAGACCACAGGCCACCACGGTGACTCGCCTCATGGCTACCTCCTTTCCGAACTGCTCGTGCACAAAGGTGACGCCGGTCCCGTTGGCTGGTACCCTATGGCAAGTGCTATTGTAGGAGAAACCGGCGGCACAGTCACGGGGGTCGGCGCGGGGGTACGGCCGTCAAGTCGCCGGCCTTGACCGGCAAGTGCCCGGCTCGGGCAACGGCACGACGCCGCACATGCCGGGGCGCAGCAATGGTGCGGCTGTGCCGCGCTTCGCGCAGGCCGGGCACTTGCCGTTCGTGGTGCACCGCCGCGACCTTGATGCCGCCGTGGCGCGGGGGACGCCCGCCATCTTTGGGGGTCGACCCTTGCGCGCTCTGCCCGCAACCGGAAGCTCGGGACTTGCGGCACGGCACGCTCGGCACAGCCTGGACTCCGACTGGGCGAGGCGGAGCGCCCTCGTGCGGCACCGACACGAATGGCGCGCACCCCCTTGTGGGGAAGCTGACATCCGGATATGTCTCGACGCGACCCATTTCGGTGGGCCCCCAGCCCTGCCAGATGGGCCTCTTGGCCCACTGTGGCGGGCATTTCCACGGCTGCGATCGGAGTCCCGGCCCACCATTCGTGGTGCACCGGCATCTGTGTCCGGATCTCAGCGGAAGCAGTTGCCTGGGGCCGGCCCCTGTGCTATGATAGGCCCGCGCGCCGGCTGCCCGCGACACGGCGCCGAGGAGAGACCATGGAACGAACCAGCCCGGAGCCACTGCTGCGCGCCGTGGACTGCGTGCGCCTGGCCGTGCCCGACCTGGAGGCCGGCCTGGCCTACTACCGCGGCCGGCTGGGCCTGTCGCTCGTCTGGCGCACCACGGGGGCGGCCGGCCTGCGCCTGCCCGGCTCGGAGACTGAGATGGTCCTGCACACGGAGCCCGGGCCCCCGGAGGTGGACCTGCTGGTCGACTCGGCCGACGCCGCGGCCGAGCGCATCGCCGCGGCCGGTGGGACGATCGTCACCCCTCCGTTCGACATCGCCATCGGCCGGGCCGTCGTGGTCGAGGACCCCTGGGGCAACCGCCTGGTGCTGCTCGATTCCAGCAAGGGCCTGCTGGTGACCGACTCGGCCGGCAACGTCGTCGGCGTGGAAGGGCGGTTCACCACGCTGCGCACGGCACCGCTTGCCGCGCTGCAGGTCGTGGCCGTGCGCTACCGTCTGGGCCAGCCGGCCGAGGGCGACGAGCGGGCCCTGGACGCCTATGCCGCCGCCGGCGTGTACCGCCAGGCCGGCGTGTCGGTCGATGTCGTCGAGCCGGCGCTGCCCGAGGGTCAGTTCCGGGCCAACGAGGCCGCCACCGTGGGCGCGCTCTGCGGGGCGATCGCCGGGGTGGTGGTGGCGGCACGGCGGGCTGGCAAGGCTGTCCTGATGACCGGCGGGGACTGCACGCACGCCACGGGCGTCGTCGGCGGGCTGCAGGAGGCCCACGGGGCAATCGCGCGCCTCGGCCTGGTCTGGTTCGATGCGCATGGCGATTTCAACACGCCGCGCACCACCCTGAGCGGCTGGCTGGGCGGCATGCCGCTGGCGGTCTGCGCCGGCCTGGGCCTGCCGCAGTGGCGCGAGCGCGCCCGCATCGTCGCCCCGGTGCCCACGGAGCGCATCGTGCTGGTCGGTCCGCGCAACCTGGACCCGGCCGAGGAGCGGCTGCTCCGCTCGACCGAGGTGACCATCGCCGCGCCGGCCGCGGGCTTTCCGGGGGATGACCTGGCCACGAGCGTGGCCCGCCTGGCCGGCCACTGCGACTTGCTCTACCTGCATGTGGACGCCGATATCCTCGATCGCAGCCTCGTCCCCAGCCACCGCACCGGAGAGCCCAACGGACCGGACCTGGCCCAGGTGCAGGCAGCCATCGACACGGTGATGGCCACGGGCAAGGTCGCCGCCTTCGCGCTGGTCTCGGTCTATAACCAGGGCCCGGGCCGCGAGGTGAGCGTGGCCTCGGGCATCGCCCTCATCCGCAGCGCGCTGGCGTCCTGGCGGCGCTATGGTGTGGTGTAGAGGCTGGGAGTCAGGCTACAGGTTGCAGGTTCTCGGTTGTGCGTCTGGCCCGGTACCTGTTACTTGTTGCCTGCAACTTGTAGCCAGGCACCCCTATCCCTCCGCTCCGCTCTGCCGCAAGTGCCTCTCGAGGATACGCAGCAGCTCCCCGTTCACTCGGCAATTCCGCAGGCAGAAGGACTCGAGCACGCGGTCCAGGTCGGCCTCGGACATGCCGCGGAAGCTGCGGGCATAGGCCGGCTGGAGCATGCCGGCGGCGCACTCGGCCAGGGCGGCGGCGTCGAGGTGGTCGTGGACGACCTGGGGATCATACCCAGCCCCTAGCACCTGGGCCACGACCTGGCCGAGCTGCCGGACGGCCTCGCGCGCCGGGGTCGAGGGCAGCCAGCGGCTCCACATGTCGGTGCCCAGCTCGGTCTTGGCCGCGAGGACGGGGCGGATGCGCTGCATGTACTCGCACGCGGGATCGAGCTGCACCCAACCCATCACCCCGACGTCCTTGTAGGTCCAGGTCGTCCAGTGGACGCCGGCCTCCTCCAGGACGGCGAGCTGGTCGTCGAGGGCGCGCAGGCGGTCGGGCTGTTCCGCGGCCGGCCCGTTGTAGACGGCGCCGAACTCGCCGACCCACAGCGGGACACCGTGCTCCTGGGCGTAGCGCGTGCCCTCCTGCGCGGCGAAGAGCTGCGCCTGGTAGGCGCCGTCCCAGTACTGGCCGCGGATCGTGCCGGGGTAGGGCCCGGGCCCGAAGCCGGCCGCGACATAGTGGTGGCTGCTGTAGACCAGGTTGTCGGCAAAGGGCGCGTCCAGGCCGGAGAAGAGGGTGGAGAACCAGTCGCCCTCCAGGAAGATGATGTGCTGGGGGTCGACCATGCGGATGGCCCGGACGACCTGGCGGTAGACGCGGTTGAGCGCCGCCCAGTCGGGCTGGTAGGGCAGGGGGGAGCGGCCCCGCGGCCAGCCGCACACCGGCTCGTTCATGACATTGTAGCCGGCCACGGTGGGGTTGCCCTGGTAGCGGCGGGCGATCTCCCGCCACAGGGCGTAGAAGCGCTCCTGGAAGTGGGGGTGCTGCCAGAAGAGGCCCTGGCCGCAGGGGTTGTCGCAGTGCCAGTCGGGGTTCTGCCAGCCGGGGACGGCGTGCAGGTCGAGGATGACGTACAGGCCCTGCTCCCCACACCAGCGGACGGCACGGTCCAACCGGTCGAAGCCGGGCTCCAGGTACTCGAAGGGCGCGGCGTCGTCTTCAAAGTGGCGGTAGTTGAGCGGCAGCCGGACGACGTTGGCTCCGCGGGCGCGGATGAAGGCGATGTCGTCCGCGCCGAAAAAGTGGTCCAGCAGCCGCGCGAAGAAGAAGCGGGCCTGTTCCGGGCCCAGCTCTGCGGCCAGGGCCGCGCGCAGGCCGTGCTCGGTGCCGGGGTAGCCGTCGATAAAGTTCTCCATGTTCATCCATCCGCCGACGCAGGTGCCGCGCAGGCGCACCGGCCGGCCGGCGGCGTCGACGATCTGGTTGCCTCTGACCTGGAGCATGTCCATGGAAACCTCCTTGTCCCGGAGTCCGGGTGCTGTGCCCTAATCCTCTTTCAGCAGCGCCTGGCGCACCTTGGCGTAGGTGTCCTCCAGCAGCTCTGGGATCAGCTTCGTGCCGGCCAGCAGCGGCATGAAGCTGGTGTCGCCGCTCCAGCGCGGCACGATGTGCAGGTGCAGGTGGTCGGCGATGCCGGCCCCGGCGCACTGCCCCAGGTTCATCCCCAGGTTAAAGCCGTGCGGCGACATCGTGCGGCGCAGGGCGCGCACGCACTTCTGGGCCACGGCGGCCATCTCGGCGGCCGTCTCGCCGTCCAGCTCGGCCAGGTCGCCCACGTGGGCGTAGGGGGCGACCATGAGGTGGCCGTTGTTGTAAGGGTAGACGTTCAGGAGGGCGTAGCAGAGCCGGCCGCGGTAGACGATCAGGTTCGCCGCGTCGTCCTGCACGGCCGGCTTCCGGCAGAGGATGCACTCGCCGCCGCACTCCTGCTGGATGTAGGCCATGCGCCAGGGGGTCCATTTGAGTTCCATGCCGTATCTCTCTCCTTCAGGCAATGCGCGGGTGTCAGCGGTACGAGACCAGCAAGGCTTCGGTGAACGGCTATCAGGGTCCAGGTATCGGGTACCAACTATCGGCGATCAGGCTTGGGGGTGGTGTCGGCTGGCCGCTGACTGCTGAAAGCTCTTCGCCAGATGCGCTCGCGCAAGGGCTGACCGTAGCGGGCCTCGGCGCGCTCCACCAGGTCGGCGGAGAGGGCGTTGTGGCGGGCGACCAGGGCCGGCAGGTCCAGCCCGGGGATGACACCGTCCTGCACCCGCACCTGGCCGTGCACCAGGGCCAGGTCGACCCAGGCCGGGGCGCACAGCAGCAGCGCCGCCAGCGGGTCGTGCTGCGCTCCGGCGTACTCCAGCCGCTCCCGGCGCAGGCCGATCAGGTCGGCGGCCATGCCCGGGGCCAGCGCGCCGATGTCGTCGCGCCCCAGGACGCGCGCCCCGCCCAGCGTGGCCAACTCCAGCGCCTGGCTGGCCGAGAGGGCCGCCGCCCCGTAGCGCACCCGCTGCAGCAGCAACGCCTGGCGGGCTTCCAGCAGCATGTGCGAGGAGTCGTTGGAGGCGCTGCCGTCCACGGCCAGGCCCACCGGCACGCCAGCGGCGATCATCTCCACGATGGGGGCGATGCCCGACCCCAGGCGCATGTTCGAGCTGGGACAGTGCGCCACGCCGGTGCCGGTCGCGGCCAGCCGGGCCACCTCCTCCTCGTTCACGTGGATGACGTGGGCGAACCAGACGTCCGGCCCCACCCAGCCCAGGTCCTCCATCACGGCCAGCGGCCGCCGGCCGTACTCCTTCAGGCAGTAGGCCTCCTCGTCCAGTGTCTCGGCCAGGTGGGTGTGCAGGCGCACGCCCTCCCGCCGGCCCAGGTCGCGCATCGCCTCCATCCCGCCAGGGCTGACGGAGAAGGGCGAGCAGGGCGACAGGTCGATGCGCACCATGGCCCCGGGCCGGGGGTCGTGGTAGGTGCGGATCAAGCGCTCGCAGTCGGCCAGGATCTCCTCCTCGGTCTGGGCGACATCGTCCGGCGGCAGGCCGCCCTGGCTGCGGCCGCGCGACATGCTGCCCCGGCCCGGGTGGAAGCGCACGCCCAGCTCGCGGGCGGCGGCGATCTCGGCGTCGATGGAGACGTCGCTGCCGCGGGGAAAGACGTAGAAGAGGTCGCTGGCGGTGGTGCAGCCGCTCAGAAGCAGCTCGGCCAGGCCGACCTTGGCGCTAACGTAGACCGCCTCTGCCGTGAGCTCGCCCCAGACGCGGTACAGGCGCAGCAGCCAGTCGAAGAGCTCGACATCCTGGACGGCCGGCAGGGCCCGGGTGAGGGTCTGGTAGAGGTGGTGGTGGGTATTGACCAGGCCGGGCAGGACGACCATGCCGCGGGCGTCGATGACCCGGTCGGCGGCGGCCGGTAGGTCGGCCGTGGGGCCGACGGCGCGAATGAAGCCGTCCTCGATCTGCAGCGCGCCGTCGGAGATGACGCGGCGCTCTTGGTCCATCGTGACCAGGAGGTCAGCATTGCGGAGAAGGATTGTAGCCATCGTGAACTCCTTGCACGGCCTGGATGCCACGGGCTGACCGGCTGTCGGCTCCATTCTATACGCTTTCGCCGATTCTGGCAACTGGAGGATGGCACGGCCCTTGCCGCGGGCGAGGCCGTTTGACGCCCGGGAGCGCTGTGCTAGAATGGCCGGCAGGGATGATCAAGCAGGTGATATCGCGCCAGGGGGAGAAGGGGCGGGCGTTCGGACCGCGAAACACACGAAAAGGCACGAAAAGCGCCTTTCGTGGTCCAGACGCCCTTGAACAACCGGGAGGTCTGCCATGCCCACCCCACTCTCGAACAAGGGGTACGACTTTGAGGCCATCTCGCACGCCGTGATTGGGGCGTGCATCGACGTGCAGCGCCAGCTGCGGGTCCACTGCATGGAGGTGGACCATCAGCGGGCGCTAGGGTTGGCTTTGCGCAAGCGCGGCCTGTACTATCAGCGCGAGGTGCACATCCCCATCGCCTACGACGGTGTGGTGATCACCCGGCGAGTGGAGCAGTGCCTGCTCTACCTCCACCAGGGCCGCTATCGGCTGTGCCTGCTGGTCAACTTCGGCCAGAAGCCGTTGGGCCTGCGCCGCTTTGTGCACACGCCGGCCGGCCCAGGCGGCGGTGAAACGAGTTCCTGCTGTCCCCCGGATCAGCCCGTGCCCAGGTAGAGAGAGGTGAGGACGATGAGAGCAGGTGCAAGGTTCGCCGCGCTCGTGCTGCTGACTTTCCTGCTCCTGGCCGGCTGTGACGGCACAGGGGAGATCTACATTGCCTACGTCGACAAGGTCGAGCCGGCCATCCCCGGCCTGAGCATTGCCGCGACGAGGGGGATTGGGGGTGAGCTACTCATCACCAACGACACGGGCCAGGATGTCTACATCTACGGCCGAGACGGCTCGACGGAGGTCGTCAGAATCACCTCTACGAGCAACTGCCGTGAGAAGAACGAGCAGGGAGAATGGACCCGCTGCTCGGCGGGCAACTGGTGGCACTATAGCACCAGCATCATAACGTACGATGGTTCTCGCGCGGGGCAGGCGGCCGGCCGCTACCGGGGCCAGGTCATGAAGGAATGGGTCGTCGAAGGGCTGGCCGGGGATACCCCGTTCAGGATCTGCGGCCGGACGGTCTACGAGCCGCCGCGATGATGAGGTGACTGGGGACAGACCAGGCCAGGTGATGAAGACGTGGACCGTCCGGGGGCGGGTCGGGGAGACGGAGTTCGCCATCTATGGAGTGACGGTGTACGATCCTCTTCCACCCTGAGCCGCGAGGGGCAGTCGCGCCGGCGTGGCCGGCAGGGGCGCGCGGCTGGCCGCGCCCGCCCGGCCTAGTCCCGAGAGGTGGCCGGTGCCCGGTTGCACGTGGGGCTCCTTGTGCTACAATACTCCCAAGGAGGTGGCCATGCCCAGCGAGCGCCTGTACTACGACGACCCTTTCCTGCTCACCTTCGACGCCCGGGTGGTGGAGCGGCGCGTCGTCGACGGCCGGCCGGCGGTGGTCCTGGACCGCACCGCCTTTTACCCGGCCTCCGGCGGCCAGCCTTTCGACCGGGGGACGCTGAACGGGGTGGCCGTGCTGGAGGTGGTCGAGGACGGCGGCGAGATTGTCCACGTCCTGGCCGGCGAGGTGGCCGCGGACACGGTCCGGGGCCAGGTGGACGGCGAGCGCCGCTTCGACAACATGCAGCAGCATACCGGTCAGCACATCCTCTCCCAGGCCTTTGTGGAGTTGTTGCAGGCGGAGACGGTCTCCTCGCACCTGGGCGAGGAGGACTCGACCATCGACGTGAACCGCACCGGCCTGTCGGCCGCCGACCTGGCCGCCGTCGAGGACCGGGCCAACGCCATCGTCTTCGAGGACCGCTCGGTGCTGATCCGCTTCGTCGACCCGGAGGAGCTGGCCCGGCTGCCGCTGCGCAAGCCGCCGGCCGACTATGAGCGCATCCGCATCGTCGAGGTGGAGGGGTTCGACTGGTCGGCCTGCGGGGGCACGCACTGCCCGCGCAGCGGCCAGGTGGGCACGATCCGCATCGTCCACAGCGAGCGCCGCGGGGCCGAGACGCGCATCACCTTCCTCTGTGGCTGGCGGGCGCTGCGCGACGCCCGCTGGAAGCACGGGCTGCTCTCCGAGCTGGGCGCGGCCCTGACCGTGGGATTGCCCTTTCTCCCCGAGGTGGTGGGCAAGCTGATCGCCTCCGAGCACGAGGCGCGCAAGGCGCTGGAGCATGCCCGCCGCGGGCTGCTGCACTATGAAGCAGTCGAGCTGTACGAGCGGGCTGAGGAGGTCGGGTCGGTCCGGGTGGTCCGGGCCGTCTTCGCCGGGCGCTCGCTGGACGAGGTCAAGGTCCTGGCGCGGGAGGTTGCCGCCCTGCCCGGTGGTGTAGCTCTGCTGGGGCTACGGGGCGAGGACGGCCGGCTGTGCTTTGCCCGGGCCGAGGGGCTGCCCTGGAACATGGGCGCGCTGGTGCGCGAGGCGGCCGGGCTGCTGGGGGGGCGCGGCGGCGGCCGGCCGGGCGACGCGCAGGGAGGAGGGCCGGAGGTGGGCCGGCTGGAGGAGGCAATCCAACATGCAATGGGGAGGCTTCGGGAGCAGGTGCAGCCGCTCGTGGATTGACGACTGACGATTGACGATATTGGATTGACGATTGTGGATTGACGATTGGAGGGAGTGAAATGGATGCGGAGGAATTCAAGCGGCGGACCAGGGCCTTGGGACTGCGGGTGATTCGGCTGGTGGAGGGCTTGCCCAGAGGACGGACGGCGGACGTGATCGGCCGGCAGGTGTTGCGCTCGGCCACATCGGTAGGGGCCAACTACCGTGCGGCGTGCCGGGCCCAGTCCAATTCCGACATGGTACACAAGCTGAAAATCGTGGAAGAAGAGGCCGACGAAACGATGTATTGGCTGGATCTGCTCGGCGAGGCCGGCCTCCTACCACCGACGCAGTTGGCTCCACTGGCCAAAGAGGCCGACGAGATCGTCGCCATGACGGTGGCTTCTCTCAAAACACTGCGCAAGAAGCATGGCCAATCGCCAATCGCCAATCGTAAATCGTAAATCGTCAATCGTCAATCGTCAATCGTCAATCACCTCGGAGCGCCTTGATCAGCGCCGGCAGCACCTTGTGGGCGTCGCCGACGATGCCGTAGTCGGCTTCCTCAAAGATGCGCGCCTTGGGGTCGCTGTTGATGGCCACGACCACGCCGGCATCGCGGATGCCGACGGTGTGCTGCATCTCCCCGGAGAGGGCCGCCCCGATGTACAGCTTCGGGCGCACCGTCACCCCGCTCTGGCCGATCATCTGCCCCTCGCCGATCCAGCCCTGGTCCAGGGGCGGGCGCGTCCCGCCGACGGCCGCGCCGAGCACCTCGGCCAGCTGCTCGATCAGCTGCCAGCCCTCGCGGTCGCCCATGCCGGCCCCGCCGGCCACGACGATCTCGGCCTCGGTCAGGGGGGTGCCGGTGCTCTCCTGGTGGACAACCTCCAGGATGCGCGTGCGGATGGCGGCGGGATCCAGGCGCACCGGCACCGGCACGACCTTGCCGGCGCGCCCTTCCTGGCGGGCCGGCCGGCGCAGCGCGCCCGGGCGCACGGTGGCCATCTGGGGGCGGGTCGTCGGGCAGAGGATGGCGCACATGCCGCGCCCGCCAAACGCCGGGACGATCTGCCGCAGCAGGCCCTGGTCGTCCACCTCCAGCGCGGTGACATGGGCGGAGAGCCCGGTCTCCAGCCGCGCCGCGACCACCGGGGCCAGGTCCCGCCCCAGCGCGGTGTGGCCGAGGAGTAGGATGTTGGGCTGGTGCTGCCGGGCCAGGTCGGTGATGACGCTGGCGTAGGCGTCGCAGGTATAGCTCGCCAGCAGCGGCTCGTCGGCCAGGTAGACGGTGTCGGCGCCGTAGGCGATGAGGTCCGCGGCCAAGCCCGCGACATGGTGCCCCAGGAGCAGGGCTACCAGGGGGACGGCCCGCTCGTCAGCGAGTTCGCGCGCGCGGCCAAGGAGCTCCAGCGCCACCGGCTGGAGGACGCCGTTGCGCTGCTCGGCGAATACCCATAGTGCATCAGCCATGCGAGACCTCCGGACTGCGATTGGCGATTGACGATTGACGATTGACGATTGGCGATTGACGATTTGCGATTGACGATTGACGATTGACGATTGACGATTTACGATTTACGATTGGCCATGCTTCTTGCGCAGTGTTTTGAGAGAAGCCACCGTCATGGCGACGATCTCGTCGGCCTCTTTGGCCAGTGGAGCCAACTGCGTCGGTGGTAGGAGGCCGGCCTCGCCGAGCAGATCCAGCCAATACATCGTTTCGTCGGCCTCTTCTTCCACGATTTTCAGCTTGTGTACCATGTCGGCATTGGACTGGGCCCGGCACGCCGCACGGTAGTTGGCCCCCACCGATGTGGCCGAGCGCAACACCTGCCGGCCGATCACATCTGCCGTCCGTCCTCTGGGCAAGCCCTCCACCAACCGAATCACCTGCAGCCCCAATGCCCTGGTCCGCCGCTTGAACTCCTCCGCATCCATTTCACTCCCTCCAATCGTCAATCCACAATCGTCAATCCGCAATCGTCAATCGTCAATGGGATGGCAGTACCGCCAGCTCCCGCAGCTTCTCCAGCAGCGCCTGGACCACCTCGTCCGGATCGCCACGCAGCATCTCCTTGCGCCGGCCGCTCTCCGGCATCCACATGTCGCCCATCTGGGTGGGCGAGCCGCGCAGGCCGCAGCGCGCCAGGTCCACTTCCAGGTCGGCCGCCGAGAGGACCGTCAGCGGCTTGCTGCGGGCCTGGACGACGCCCATCATCGTCTTGCCGCGGGGGCAGTTGCACTCCTTGGTGATGGTAAGAACGGCCGGCAGGCGCACCTCCACCCGGGCATAGCCCTCCTCCTGCTGCCAGCGGGCGACGAGGCTCTCCGGGGTGACCTCCTCCAGGCCGCAGACGTAGGAGAGGCTGGCCATGTCCAGCAGGTGGGCCAGCTGCGGCCCCACCTGACCGGTGCTGCCGTCGACGCTCTCGGCGCCGCAGAGGACCAGGTCCGGCCGGCCCCAGCGGGCGATCCCGGCGGCCAGGACGATGGCCGTGGCCCAGGTATCGCCGCCGGCAAAGGCGCGGTCGGAGAGCAGGACGGCCTCGTCGGCGCCGAGGATGAGCGTCTCGCGCAGGCAGTCGACGGCAAAGGGCGGGGCCATGCTGATGGCGCGGACGCGTCCGCCCAGTTTCTGGCGGATGACCAGCGCTGCCTCCAACGCGTGGCGGTCGAGCGGATTGAGGATCGTCTCCACACCCTCGCGCCGCAGCACCTTGGTCACCGGGTCCAGGGATATCTTGGACCACTGCTTCGGGTCGGGCACGGGCTTGACGCAGACGACGATCTCCATGGCGCATCCTTCCTTCGGCAAGAGAGGCCTGGGCCGGGCGGCCGCGCCGGGCTGCTCCGGTGCAGCCGGGCGTGGCCGCGCTACCCAGGTCTCTGGCAGGTCGCTAGCCCTTGAGCGCGGCCCGGCCGGCCACGACGCGCATCATCTCCGAGGTGCCGGCCGAGGGGATGAGGATGGCGGCGTCGCGGTAGAGCTGTTGGGCGGCGTACTCCTCCAGCCATCCGTAGCCGCCAAAGATCTCGCCGCAGTGGCGCGCGGCTATCATAGCCGCCTCGGTGGCAAAGAGCTTGGCCTTGGACATCTCCACGTCGCAGCGCACGCCCCGGTCCTTCATCCAGGCCGCGCGGTAGCAGAGCAGGCGGGCGGCGTCGAGCATGACCGACATGTCGGCGATTTTGAACTGGATGCCCTGGTACTCGCCGATGGGGCAACCGCCGACGACGCGCTCGTTGGCGAACTTGACCGATTCCTGCAGGGCCCGGGCGATGATGCCCAGGGCGGTGGCGGCGATACCTGGCCGGCCGGTCTCGGAGATGGCCTTCATGGCCACCTTGACCCCGTCGCCCTCTTTCCCCAGCAAGTTCGCCGCCGGCACCACGCAGTTCACCAGGGCGAACTCGCCGAGCTGGGTGCCCCAGAGCCCGGACTTGTGCTCCTCGCGCCCGACCTTGAAGCCGGGCATGTCCTGGGTCACCAGGAAGGCGCTGATGACCTTGCGGCCCCTCTCATCCTGGCCGGTGATGGCCGAGACGGTGTGCACGTGGCAGAGGGAAGAGCCGGTGATAAAGACCTTGCGCCCGTTGAGGAGGTAGTGGTCGCCGTCGCGCTCGGCGGTGGTAGTGATGCCAAAGGGGTTGGAGCCGCCGGTGGCCTCGGTCACCGAGACGGTGGCAAAGTACTGGCCGCTGGCCAGGGCTGGCAGGTGCTTCTCCCGCAGCTCCTCGCTGGCGAAATCGAGGAGCGGGGCGGCGCCCAGGGCAAAGACTTGCAGCATGAAGCCCATGGCCGGGGAGACGCGGGCGACCTCCTCGATGGCCAGCATGCGCGCCAGGTGGCCCAGGGCGCTGCCGCCGTACTTCTCGGGGATGGTCAGCCCCAGGAAACCCTGCTCGCCCATGGCTCTGAATATGCCCACGGGCGGCTGGCGCGTCTTCTCGAACTCGGCGCAGCGCGGGGCGATGACCGTCTCGGCGAACTCGCGGGCGACTTTGCGGATGTCTTCCTGCTCGGGGGTGAAACCGAACTCCATGGGGGCCTCCTTGTGCGGCTATGAGGGCCTGGTGAAGCGTCGTGCCTGGTTCAGTGCGTACTGTACCACAAGGTGAAGAAAAGAGCAAGCGAGGCGCGCCTGCGCTCACCCGCGCTGCCGCCGCGCCTCAAAGAGCAGGATGCCGGCCGCCACAGCGGCGTTCAGCGACTCGGTGGCAGCGGCCATGGGGATCGAGACCAGCGTGGTGGCCAGCCGGCGGGCCTCTGCGCTCGGCCCCGATGCCTCTCCGCCGACGACCAGGGCGGTGGGGCCGCGCCAATCGACGGCATCGTAGGGCCGGCCGCCGCGTGCCTCGGCCAGCAGGACCTGGTGGCCGGCCAGCAGGCCGGCGATCTCCTCCCAACCGGCCACGCGCAGCGGCAGCCGGAAGTGAGCCCCCATGCCAGCCCGTACTACCTTGGGGCTGAAGGGGTCGACCGTCCCGCTGGTGCAGTAGACCAGGCTGGCCCCGGCTGCCTCCGCGGTGCGTAGGATCGTGCCGCAGTTGCCCGGGTCGCGCAGCTGGTCGAGGACCAGCACCAGCCCTTCAGTCTGCGGGGCGAGTTCAGGGAAAGGCACCGCGGCGACCACGCCCTGCGGGGTCACTGTGTCGGCGACGTGGTCCAGGATCGGCGCGGTCGTGGCGAAGGCGGCCCGGTTCGCGGCTAGGCGCGCCAGCAGTGCCGCCCCGCGGGGGGTTTCCTGCAGGCGCTCGGCGACGTACAGGGCCAGGCGCGGGAGCAAGCCGGCGGCGAGGGCCTCTTCGACCAGGCGAACCCCTTCGACGAGAAAGAGCCGCTCGCGGTACCGCACGGCGTGACGGTGGAGCGAGCGCAGCTCTTTGACCCTGGGGTTGTCCGGACTGCTGATCTGGATGGGCACGGAGCCCGCACCCTCCTGCCGACCCGGCCTATGGAAAGGAACTGCACCACGAACAGGCTCGTGGTGCAACGTTCCGTGCCGTGAGCCAGGGGCGACCGCCCTATCCCTTCAGGGCCGCCTGGGCCTTCTCCACCACCTGGGCAAAGGCCGCCGGCTCGTTGGCGGCCAGCTCGGCCAGGATCTTGCGGTCCAGCACAATGCCGGCCACGTTGAGCCCGTGCATCAACTGCCCGTAGGTGGTGCCCAGTTGCCGGGCGGCGGCGTTGATGCGCATAATCCAGAGCTGGCGCATGTCCCGCTTGCGCCGACGGCGATCCCGGTAGGCGTGGGCCATGGAGCGCATGGCCGCTTCGTGCGCCCGCTTGAACAAGCGATGGCGCCCGGCATGGAACCCCTTGGCCTGCTCGCGCACCTTGTCGTGGCGGCGGCGAACGGTCATTCCTCGTTTCACTCGCGGCAAGGCAAATCCTCCTTCTTGCTAAGGCACACCAGGAAACCAGGGCCCCGGGGGGCCCTGGGGCCCCGGCGATGTTGCCGTTCAGGCCCGGTCACCCCTTGCGGGGCGACAGTAGCATCGTCAGATCCCGGCTGCCGGCGGCAGGTACCTGTTCGACCTCGGCGGTATCCTCGAGCGCCTTGGCCACTCCCTTGAGCAGGGCCTCGGCGATGTCGGAGTGGGTCCATTCGCGGCCACGAAAGCGCATGGTCACCTTGACCCGGTTGCCATCCTCCAGAAAGCGCCGGATGGCCGCCACCTTGATCTGAAGGTCGTGCTCGCCGATCTTGGGCCGTAGGCGGACCTCCTTGATCTCCACCATCCGCTGGCGTTTGCGGGCGGCCCGCTCGCGTTTCGTCTGCTCGTAGCGGAACTTGCCGTAGTCGAGCATGCGGCAGACCGGCGGGTTGCCCAGCGGATCTACCTCGACCAGGTCCATGCCCTCCTGCGCAGCCAGGTTCAGCGCCTCCATCAGCGGCTTGACCCCGATGCGCCGACCGTCGGCCCCGATCAGCAGGACCTCCTGCGCCCGAATCCGGTTGTTGACACGCAGTTTCTCGCTGATTTCCACTCCTCCTTGGCAGCCTTCAAAAGACGCCGGGTCCTACGGGCCCGGCGTTTCCGGCAAGGTTACTATAGCATAAACTCGCCGTTTCGTCAACTGCCATCTGCGGTGGGGGGGGCCTTATGAGAAGGCGAGACACGCTCCGCCGCGGGGAGGGGCCTGTTGCACCACCCCGGGGCGCCTCACAGGACCGCTGTCCTGCCTCGAGGAGGAAACAGCGTTTCATGGGGAGCATGCGCCCACTCAGTATGGGTGTGGCCCGCCATGGGAGTTGTCGGGATGGTCCGGCGGGCTGGGCGTGCTACCCGGTGGCTGCGGTGGCCCCGGGGTGTTTTCGGGAGGCTTCGGTCCGCCCGGTATTGTGGGAGGAGGGCCCTGCTGCTGCAATGGCGTATGTGTGGGCTGGCCGTGGCCGGTCGCCTGCGGTGTCGGACCGATCTGTGTGGAAGTTGGTAGCACGGTGCTGCGGTTAGGGCCTGGGGTCGCGTGAGGGGCAGGGCTGTTCGTTGGCGTGCTGCCAGGTGGCACCATCGGCACTGACGCGAAGCCGGCATCGCCGGCTCGTCGAAAGGCTGCAGGGTCACTTAGCCCCAGCGCTGCCATTTCGCGCGTCTGTGCCATTGTAGCGATCATCAGGCGCAGAGCCTCCTGTTTCTGTCCGGGAGTCGCCGCCATCCATCTCTCCATGACCTGGGCGTGTTGCTCAGTCCGTAGCTGGATGCGGAGTAGGAACCGGTTCATCTCGGCATCCGTAAGCCGCAGTGCCTCGCGGAGTGCCTGGCGCAGATTTGCCTCGAGTCGCCGGGCCACGATCGTGGGGACCGAGCGATTGGAACCAACAAGCGCTTCTGCCTCGGCCATCCTCGTCTCGGCGAAGCTCAAGGCCAGCTCTGCGCGGGACGGCGCGCCGATCGCAAGTGCCAGGCGCACGTCTTCCCATGCCAGCTTGATGCCGTAGAGCGGGGATTCGGGGCCGGCGGACTGGGCGGTGGCAACCGTCGCGGTCAGTGCGGCTAAGGCGAGAAGCAGCACGGCAGCCATGGTTGCCAGCACCCGGGGAAGCCTCCGCGGCCGTCCCATGGGTTCGGCCCAGGGTAGCCGGCCGCGCAGCCGTGCCGCACCACTCTTGGCCCGGAGGCGATGATGCTCGTGCTGCAGGCGCAACCGTGCTGCTTCGGCCAGGAAGCGGCGGCGATCCGCTGCCAGCGCTTCGGCCGGCAGAGGAGAGACCTCGCGCAGAGCCTGCAGCCCTGCCTGTGCCGGGTCCTTCACGTCTTCCTCACCCTGACGAGGGATTCTTCCCGGGACTTGCTCGAAATCCTGCTTCATGGCCTATTCTCCTGCCGGGCCGGGGCTGATCGCTCCAAGATGCGTCGCAGTGAGGCCAGCGCGCGATGCTGCAGCGACTTGATTGCCCCCACCGGCTTCCCCATGATCACCGCAACTTCCTCGTTGCTTAGGTCCTCCAAGAACTTGAGCAAGATCACCTGCTGCTGGTCGGGAGTAAGCCTACGGAGCGCCAGGCGGACGCGTTCCTGGGCCAAGCGGCGTAGCATTTCCTCATCAGGTTTTTCTGCTGCCGCCAACTCCTCGGTCAGGGGAACCAGGCTCGGTGGGTCCCGGCGATAGTGGTCCACCGCCAGGTTGTGCGTGACGCGGTACAGCCAGGCCTGAATGTGCCGCCGTGGCCCCTGTCCACGGTGCAAAGCCTGGATCAGGCGCTGGAACGTCTCGGCGACGACATCCTCGGCAACGTCGACACGGCCGAGAAGGCGGTAGGCATAGCGATAGAGCGGCGGCTGGAAGGCATCGTAGGCAGCTACCAGCGCCTCCTCCTCCAACGCTCGCAGGCGTGGGAGCAATGCTCGCTCGTCGATCATATTGACCTGCCATCTACTACGACGCAAATAGTGACGCCGGGATACGCCCAGGGACATGTTCCAGAATCATAGCACAACTCGGTGCCGGGTCAAGTCGGTCGCGGGGGAGTGCGGGCAAGGAGATGGTCTTGTGCCCGGCCGGGGGGCAGATGGGCTGCCCTGCGCTCTTACCACTGGGGGACGGCGGTTTTGCGCCGCGGACAGCGGGAGGGCAAGCATGAGAGGGCGAGCCGAAAGGGTGTAATACAGCCCTGCGCCGGGGCTGCCGGCGCGCACGGCGGCCCTCGGCAGTCCTACCGCCAGCCTGCTACGCAACTCAGGAAAACAGTCAGGGAGCTTGCGGCGGCTGCCGCTCCTCCGTAGGCCGCAGGATCATTTCCAGACAGTGAATCAGCGGATCAGGACGATCTTCTTCGGCAAGAACTCCTGCAACAGCCGGGTGGGGTCCAGGGTCAGCGGTGCGTTTGGGGCGGCGATGCCGTACACACCCGTCGGCTGGCCCTGGCTGCGGATGCAGTGCGTGTAACTCTGCCAGTCGCCGGGTGTGCCGTTGCAGCGGCATTGGGTGCAGCCCGGTCCAGGGTCCGGGGTCTCGAATTCGTTGCCGTAGCCGACGATGATGGCCCCAAAGTAGCCAACGACCACGGCCGTATCGTTCTGCTTTCCGCGGCTTCCCCAGTTCTCTCCGGGAGCGCCATTGTAGACCATGATCACGATGCGTTCTCCAGGCGCGTAGCGCCCGTCCACATAGTTGCCATCGTCATACATGGAGTGCGCCAGGTGACCTGATTCGGAGCCGTAGAGAAACTGCAGGACGTCGTACGGTTCGGAGCGGTCCTCCTTGGGGTAATTGAAGCAGTGGTCCTCGCTGGGCGGGTTGGCCCAGCAATAACCCCAGTCCTCGACATAGAACTCGGGCGGAGGCTCGTGCAGGGCACGGGGCAGCGGCACCCGGCGGTACCCTCCCTGCATAAAGATCTCCTCGGCGGCGTGCTGCCCCTGGCCCTGGGGCAGCGGTGCGCTGGGCAGGAACTGGTTGTCGGCCACGAGCGTGTACCACTGCCCATCGTCGACAAGGGCGTCGTAGCGCACATCGATCACCACGCCGCTGCGGGGCTGCCGGGAAGGATCGTTTGGGTAGGCGTCCTGTCCCATCAGGGAAAAGGCCTGGCCGAAGTTCTCGCCGTAGCCCTCGTAGGGTCCCTGGCAGGTATTGTCGTTGTAGGGATCGGGGCAGCTGTTGCGTTCCCATGTGAGTCCACCGTCGGTGGTGCGGAAGGGCGGCGGTTGACTGGGGTCGCGGACGAAGCTGTAGGGAGGGCCGCAGTGTTCGTATGGGCAGTTCTCCAGGTGCCCCTGGCTGCCGTACCAGTACTCGTTCACGGCAATGGGCAGGATGCCGCCGTCGATCTCGTACTTGGCGGTAGCGGTGGCCATGGCCTGCACTTGGTTCACGCCGATGACCCGGGCGAAGAAGGTCGACCGGGTGATCGTGGTCACGGCCTCGATGCCGTGGGCGCTAGAAGGCAGGAGCAGCGGGCCGGTGTGCAGCTCCCATTCGTTGCCCTGGTCGTCGAGCAGGCGGTTGCCGTCCGCGTCGACGTAGTAGGCCAGGACGTTGTTGTTGACGGGGTCGCCGGGTATGCCGTTGGTGTCGGCCACGCCGTTGGACTCGGCGTAGGTGTTGACCTTGCGCAGGATGTCGGCCACGGGGGAGCCGCCGGCATACTCCACCATCACCCAGGTGCCGGCGATGGCTGCGCCGTCGGCGGCGCTCTGGGCCTCGCGCCGGGCGGCGTAGGCGTTCGCGCCGTCAACGGCCAGGGCAACAAAGGCGATCAGAGCTACCACCAACAGAGCGATCAGGATCAGGGTCTGCCCACGGGTCCGGATTGCCGTAAAGTCACCCATCAACACCTCCGGAGGCACGGGTGGCGGACAGCTGTCTTCTCAGTATGACGGGAAACCAGGCCGGCGGATACGGTCGGTTGGGGAGTCTCTGCGTGCGCGGAGAGCGACGAAATCGCCATGCTGCGGCATCCCGGCCAGGTGGTCAGCCAGCTTGCCGCTTCCCGCTGGCTGTGGTATCATGGGGTGCCAGCAGGAGGCTTCGATGCCCTTCTTCAAGCATCCGCCCGCGGCGGAATACCTGGTCGTCGGCCTGGGCAATCCCGGCGAGGAGTACGCCCGCACCCGCCACAACGCCGGCTTTCGCGTCGTCGGCGTGCTGGCGCAGCGGCACGGGCTGGCCCTGCGCGAGAAACGGGCCCAGGCACGCCTCGGTCACGGCACGATCGCCGGCCGGGCCGTCGTCCTGGCCCGCCCCTATACCTTCATGAACAGCAGCGGCCGGGCCGTGGCCGGCCTGCGCCGCTGGCTGGGCCTGCCCCCGGAGCGCATCCTGGTCATCTACGACGAGCTGGACCTGCCGCTGGGGATGATCCGCCTGCGCGGTCAGGGCAGCGCCGCCGGCCACAAGGGCATGCGCTCGATCATCGCCGCCCTGGGCACGGAAGAGTTCCCCCGGCTGCGCGTGGGCATCGGCCGGCCGGCCGACCCGCACATGGACCCGATCGACTTTGTGCTTCAGCCGCTGACTGCCCGGGAGGACGCGGTCTGGGCGCCCGTCCTGGAGCGCGCCGCCGATGCCGTGGAGTGTTTCCTGGCCGAGGGGCTGGCCGTGGCCATGGACCGCTTCAACCGCCAGCCCGCGGAGCTCCCGCCCGATCGCTGACTTGCTCCCTCAGGAGAGATACCCATGCAGTTCCATGTGGACCCTGCCCTCTTCGTCCAGTTCCCGGGCCTGGTCATCGGCGTGGTCGTGGGGCAGGGCCTGCGCCCGCCGGAGCGACCCGCGGAGATCTCCGCCCTGCTGGCGGCCGCCGAGGAGCGGCTGCAGCAGGAGTGGGGCGGCCGGCCGGCCCAGGAGCACCCGCGGATTGCCCCCTGGAGGCGGGCCTTCCAGTCGCTGGGGCTCTCCGGGGTCAAGTACCCCAGTTCGATCGAGGCCCTGGCCCGGCGCGCCCTCTCCGGCAAGGGCCTGCCGCGCATCCTGCCCCTGGTAGACCTGTACAACGCGCTCTCCCTGGTTCACCAGATCCCCATGGGCGGCCACGACCTGGGGACGATCATAGGGGACGTCCGCCTGGGCCCGACCCGCGGCGGGGAGCCCTTCCGGGCGATGTTCTCGGAGGAAGTGGAGATGGCTGCCCCCGGCGAGATCGCCTACCTGGACGACGTCGAGGTGTTGACGCGCCACTGGGTCTGGCGGCAGGGGCACAAGGACCGCATCACCGCCGAGACGCGCGCGGTCTTTGTGCCGATCGACGGGCTGCCCGAGGTGGGCCAGGGTGCCGTCCAGGCGGCGGTGGAGGAGATGGCGGGCGCGCTGCAGCGCTTTTTCGGAGCCGAGGTACGGACCGGGATGGCCACAGCCCTGGCCCCGGCTGCAGAACTGCTCGTTCGGGGTGCGGTCTGAAGAGCCTTGTCCTCCACGATCACGCGGCAGGCACCCCCGGCAACCACGCGCTGACCTGCCGATGCTACGGCGTACCGGTCCGGCCACACGGCGACTCCCGATCTGGAACCTGCAACCTGGAAGCTGGGTCCTCCTCACCGCAGCTTCCGCGCGACCTCCTCGGCTTCCTCCCGGCTGGGGGCCATGATCAGCCAGATCTCGTCCCCGCTGCGCTGCAGGTATAGCCCCGGCTGGCCGTCCCACCACATGCCCTCCACAGCTTCGCCCTCGCCGGCCGCGCCGTAGCGCTGCTCGGCATACGCCGGGTAGATCTCGGCGAACTCGCGGGCCTCGGCCAGGCTGTCCCAGACCAGGCGCACGACCAGGCAGGCCACGCGGCGGTTGGTGTGCACGTACAGGGCGTAGCGGTCGCCACCCCAGCCGGTGGCCGCTTCGTCCACCTGGTCGGCTTCCAGGTACAGCGCCAGGTGCTGGCGCAGCCGGAACTCCCCCAGCGTGTTCTCTCCCAGGAGGCGCCAACCCGGGCCCAGGGTGCTGCCCAGTGCGGGCAGGCTCACCAGCACGGGCCTGTCGCTGGGGTAGCGATCGGGGTGCAGGACCTGCTCGGTCGACTGGGGTGGGTCGGCCCAGGCGCTGTCCACACCGGCCCAGCCGCGCGCGGTGTGGAGCGGACGGACCAGGTCCAGGCCGGCCTGGTAGGGAAAGAGCAGCTCCGCCCGCACGGCCGGCGGAGCGGCCTCCAGCCCGGCCAGGTCGAGCCCCACGGTGCCGCTGAGGGCCGCCACGACAGAAGCGATGTCGGGATGCTCCCGCGCGTACTGCTCCATGGCCAGCGCGGCATCCCCCTGCGCCAGAGCCTGCAGCGCCAGCGAGCGGTCCGCGTCGTCGGCCACGGCTTCGGCCTGTGCTCCCAGGTCGAGCACTTGGTCCTGCAAGGCGTCGAGGTACTCGCGGACGAAGCTCGCCCGTTCCTGCGGGCCCAGCTCGCTCGTCTGGCCGACATACAGGCGGCCGTCCCCCACGTCGTAGAACGTCGCGGCCTGGGGAGAGGACAGGTCCAGCAGGAGCTGGTAGATGTCCGTGCCCGGTTCCAACAGGCCCAGCAGCTCCAGTACCTGCGCCTCTGTGACCGCCTGCTCCGAGCTGTGCGCAGCGGAGAAGCGCTCCTGGCGGCGGTCCAGCAACTCCTCGGCAGAGACGTAGGCGCGGGGGACCGTCTCCGGGGGGACCTGCCGCCGCAGGGCGCGGACCTCGGCCTCCAGGCGGTCCAGCTGCTCCAGGAGAGAGCCCCGGCTCTGCAGCGCGCTCAGCTCCTGCTGCAGGCGAGCGTTCTCCTCTTCCAGGCGCTGCTTCTCCTGCTGCAGTGTCTGCACCTGCTCGGCCAGGCCGTCGCGGTCCGGCCGAAGCCGGTCCAGCTCCTGCGACTGGCGGGCGACGTCCTGCTGCAGCCGCTGCACCTCGGGCACGATGTTCCCATAGGTCCACAGGAGCCCGCCGTTGGCCAGGAGCGACAGGAGCAGCAGCACCAACACGGCGATGATCCACCCTCTGCGCATAGGACTCTGGACTCCTTTGGCGATGTCGACGGGCCACAGAATAGCATGGCCAGGCCGCCGTGTCAACTGCGATCCGCTCGGCGATAGCGCAATAGGCTGGACTTGCCCCGTACGCTGGTTCACCTGTCCGGTGATGGCAATGTCCTTCTCCGTGCTTTCCGCTCCGCCGACCGGGTGGCGCAGCCTCTGGCCATGTTCATGCTCTGCCGGGCACCCTGGGGCGATTCCACTATCCCGCTCTTTGCAAAATCGCCCGCGGCATGGTAGAATCTGCCTGCGTCGTGCGATCGGTCGGGCGGGAGCCTGGCTGCCTGATCCCGGAGGACGAGGAGGTCCGATGGCCATCACCAACTTCGATCAGCTGCTCGCCGAGGCCAAGCGGCTCGGGCCAAAGCGCGTTGTCATTGCCGGCGCGGAGGAGCACGAGATCCTGTTGGCCGCCCAGGATGCCACCCAGGAGGGTTTCGTCAAGTGCATCCTGGTCGGCAACGTGGAGAGGATGTACCGGGCGGCGCAGGAACACGGGATCAGCCTGTATGGAATGAGCCTGCTGGACGAACCGGACAGCCGCAAGACCATCCGCCGGGCTGTGCTTCTGGCGCGTGAGGGCGAGGCCGACGTGGTGATGAAGGGCTCGGTCAGCACCGGGAGCCTGCTCAGCGTTGTCCTGAACCGCGACATCGGGCTGCGCACCGGCAGCCTGCTCTCGCACGTGGGCGTCTTTGAGGTGCCCGGCTATGACCGCTTCATCTTCATCACCGACGGGGGAGTGAACATCCACCCCACCGTGGATCAGAAGCTGGAGATCCTGGAGAACGCCGTGGAGGTGGCCCATCGCCTGGGGATGGCCGAGCCCAAGGTGGCCCTGGTGGCGGCGAGCGAGCTCCTCAGCCCGCACATTCCGGCCTCGCTGGACGCGCTGGCTCTGGCCAAGATGGCCGAGCAGGGTTGGGTGGAGGGGGCGCTGGTGGACGGTCCCCTGGCGCTGGACACCGCCGTCTCGCCCAAGGCTGCGGCCATCGCCGGTGCCCGCGGGCCGGTGGCCGGCCACGCCGACATCCTGGTCGTTCCGGACGTGGACACCGGCAACGTCGTGGCCAAGGTGATCACCTTTTTCGTGCGCGGCCGCATGGCCGGCGTGGTGATGGGGGCGCGGGTGCCCCTGGTCATCAGCTCGCGTGCCGATCTGCACGAGGTCAAGGTGGTATCGATGGCCCTGGGCGTCGTCCTGGCGGCGAACCAGCCCCGCCGGGTTCGGGATGGGTGATGGATACGGCACGGCGAGTTCTGGCCATCGACATCGGCTCGGGCACCCAGGACGTGCTGCTCTATGATCCGGCGCAGCCGCTGGAGAACTGTGTCAAGATGATCCTGCCCTCGCCGACGACGATCCTGGGGCGGCGCATCGCCCAGGCCACGGCAGCGGGCCGGGATGTCTTCCTGCACGGGCCGCGCATGGGTGGGGGTCCCTGCGTCTCGGCGATCAAGCGCCACATCCGCGCCGGGTATCATGTCTACGCCACCGCAGAGGCCGGCCGCACCGTCCGGGACGAGTTGGAGGAGGTGCGCGCCCTGGGCGTGCGGATTGTCGAGGAAGCGCCTGCCGGGGCGCTTGGACTGGAGACCGGCGACATCCAGGCCGCCGCGCTGCAGACGGCCCTGTCCGCCTTTGGCATCGATTGGCCCGATGCCTTTGCCGTGGCCGTGCAGGATCACGGCGAGTCTCCCGGCGAGAGCCAGCGCCATTTCCGCTTCCGCCAGTGGGAGGACTTGCTCTCCTCCGGCGGACTGCTGAGTGCCCTGGCCTATCGGGAGGTGCCGGCGCACCTGACGCGTATGCGCGCCGTGCAGGAGGCGCTCCCGGGAGCGCTGCTCATGGACACGGGGGCTGCAGCCGTGTGGGGCGCGCTCCTGGACGAGCGTGCCGCCGCCCACCGCCAGGAGGGCCTGGTGGTGGTCAACGTGGGCAACCAGCACACCCTGGCGGTGCTGGTCCAGGGCGAGCGGGTGCTGGGACTCTTTGAGCACCACACGGTGCTGCTGGACACGGCCCGCCTGGGGCGGTGGGTGGAGGAGCTGCAGGCCGGCACCATCTCCGGCCGGGCGGTCTATGCCGAGAACGGGCATGGGGCCTGCGTGGAGAGATCCTATCCCGCGGAGACAGGCCGCTTCGCTACCGTGATCGTCACCGGGCCGCGGCGGGAAGTGGCCCGGCCGTTGGGTTACCAGCGGGCCGCCCCGTACGGCGACATGATGTTGGTCGGCTCGTTCGGCCTGGTTTCGGCGGCGCGGGCGCTGGCCGGGCTGGGGGAGCTGCCCCCAGGATGAAGTAACCGACGGTTGGCGAACAGCCATCGGCAACACGCCGGCCGGCCAGCGGTGTGGTACGCACCGCCGGCTGACCGCCGAGAGCTGCCCGATCGTGAGGAGTTGCCTGTGCAGCCGGTCATTGGTCACCGTTGGGCGATGGACCTGCTCTCGCGGCATCTGGCGCTGGGGCAAGCGGCCCATGCCTACCTCTTCACCGGCCCGCCGCAGGTGGGCAAGGGCACCGTGGCGCGCTGGTTCGCCCGAGCGCTGCTCTGTGAGGCGGACGAGGGCGCGCCCTGCGAGCGCTGCGACTCCTGCCGGAAGACCGCGGCGGGGGTCCATCCCGACCTGCGCACGCTGAACCTGGAGGTGCAGCCAGGCGGCCGCCGCACGCTGGGAATCGCGGTGGTGCGCGAGATGCGCGCCGGCATGGCCGAGCGTCCCTTTGCCGGCCGGCGTAAGGTCTACCGTATCGAGGATGCCGAGGCGATGACCGTGGAGGCGGCCAACGCCCTCCTCAAGACGTTGGAGGAGCCGCCCCCTTTTGTGGTGTTCCTGCTGGTGGCGCTCAGCGAGGCCATGCTGCCGCCGACGATCGTCTCCCGCTGCCAGGTCGTGCCACTGCGGCCGGCCAGTCAGGCGGAGGTGCGCCAGGCGCTGGTGGAGCGCTGGGGAGTGGATGAGGAGCGTGCCGGGCTGCTGGCGGCCCTGAGCCGCGGCCGGCCCGGATGGGCCATCCAGGCGGTGGAGTATCCTGGCCTGCTGCAGCGGCGCGAGGAGCATCTGGCAACGCTGCTGCGGCTCATGGGGACTGGCCTGCTGGACCGTTTCGCCTTCGCCGAGGCGCAGGAGCGCGAGTGGAAACGCGGTGAGCACGGCGCCGTTCTGGAACTGCTGGAATGGTGGCAGGGCTGGTGGCGCGACCTGCTGCTGGTGGCGCAGGGCTGCGACGACCTGGCGGTGAACCGGGATGGCGGCAGTGCCCTGCGGGCGGCGGCCCGGCAAGTCTCGCCGCAGGCAGCCTTCCACTTCATGCAGGCGCTGCGTTCGGCCCAGCAGTACTTGCAGGAGCAGGTCAATCCGCGCCTGGTGTTCGAGGACCTGCTGCTGCAGCTGCCGGCTGTGGTCACATAGCATGCAAGGAGGACAGCGTGCCCAGGGTAGTGAGTGTGCGCCTGCGGCACCCGGGCCAGCTCTATGACTTTGAGGCCGGGGACCTGCAGTTCGGTTTTGGAGACTGGGTGATTGTGGAGACCGCCCGTGGCCAGGACATCGGCCGGGTTGTCGTGCCCCCACACGAGATCGCGGCGGAGGAGGTGCAGGGCGAGCTGAAGCCGGCGGTGCGCCTGGCCGTCGCGGCCGACCTGCGCCGGATGGAGCGCGCGCAGGAGCGCGAGGCCGAGGCGTTGGAGCGGGCGCGGGCGCGGGTGGCCGAGGCCGACTTGCCGATGCGCCTGGTCGCGGCAGAGTACACCTACAACGGCCGCTCACTGACGATCTACTTCACGGCCGAGAAGCGGGTGGACTTTCGCCAGTTGGTCAAGGAGCTGGCCCGCGAGTTCCGCGCGCGCATCGAGCTGCGGCAGATCGGCGCCCGCGATGAGGCCCGCCTGCTCGGCGGTGTGGGCACCTGCGGCCGGCCGCTGTGCTGTGCTACCTGGCTGCAGGATTTCTTGCGCATCTCGGTGCGCATGGCCAAGGAACAGGACCTGCCGCTGAGCCCGACCAAGATCTCCGGCGTCTGCGGCCGGCTGCTCTGCTGCCTCAGCTACGAGTGCGACCAGTACCGCGAGATCAAGTCCCACCTGCCCGAGGTGGGCGCGGAGGTGCCCACCATGCGCGGGCGGGGCCGCGTGGTGGCCATCAGCGTGCCCAAGGAGACGGCCACGGTGGAGGTCCGCCCCGGGGTGACGGTCGAGGCGACGCTGGAAGAACTGGCCCGCGCGGCCCAGATGGAGGAGGCGGGACAGCTGGTCGCCCCGCAGCCCGCCTATGGGCCACTGTTCCTGGAGCACCAGGAGGAGGCCGCGGCGCAGTCCTGCGCGGCGGCCGCGGGCGAGCAGGCAGACAAGCACCGCCGCCACCGCCGCCACAAGAAAAAGGGCCCGGGAGCCGAGGCAGCGTTGCCGTCCGAGAGGATTGCCGCGGCCCCGCCGCGGCCGCGGCAGGTTGCCCGGCCGCCGGCGGGCCCGGGTCGGCATGCACGGCCGCCGGAAGCGGCCCCGGCGGGCACGGCCGCGCCGCCCTCCCACGGCCGCCGCCGGCCGCGCCGGCGACTGCCGCGGGAGGGGGGGCAGGGCAGGTAGCAGCTACGTCTCCACGCGTTCCCGGAGTCTCCGTGTGGCAGGGTACCGGTTCCGGTGACCGCTCCTCCCGCCGCAGCGGCGCGCGATCGCGTGCCTGGGTGCGCGCCACTCTTGTCGGTGCAACACGAAAGCGCTCCGCCTCGCTCGATGGAGCCCACGCTACGCCGGGCGCGTCGTGCCGCCCCAACTCGGCGAGCTTCTGATTGCGGGCGGAGCGCGCCAGGGTCGACCTGTAGATATGGCGGGCGCCCGCGTGCGGCCTGCTGTTGTGGTGTTTTGCGGGTGGCCGTGATATAATGGCCCCGTCTGCCGCACCGCCGGGTCGTTGATTCGCAAACTCGCCAACCTGCTCACTTGCTCTGGAGGTGCCGAATGGGGGAAAAGATCTACATCGGCGTCGCCTGGCCCTACGCCTCCGGCTCGCGCCACCTGGGACATGTGGCCGGCTTCGGGGTCCCCAGCGACATCTTTGCCCGCTACCACCGCCTGGCCGGGAACAACGTGCTCATGGTCTCGGGTACCGACGACCACGGCACGCCCACGACGCTGCGCGCGGAGAAGGAGGGCAAGACCCCCCAGCAGATCGCCGACTACTACAGCCACGAGATCGCCGGCAACCTGGCCCAGCTGGGCCTCTCCTACGACCTCTTCACCCGCACGCACACCCGCAACCACGGCGCCGTGGTCCAGGACATCTTCCTGCGCCACAAGGAGCGGGGGACGGTGTTCGTCGACACGATGATCGGGACCTACTGCGAGCACGACCGCCGTTTCCTGCCCGACCGCTACGTCGAGGGGACGTGCCCCTTCTGCGGCTTTGGCGACGCCCGGGGTGACCAGTGCGACGAGTGCGGCCGGCCGCTCAATGCCACCGAGTTGGTCGAGCCGCGCTGCAAGCTCTGCGGCAGGCCCCCGGTCTTTCGTCCGACAGAGCACTTTTTCTTGGATCTGCCGGCCTTTGACGGCCGGCTGCGCCAGTATCTGCAGGGAAAGGAGAGCTACTGGCGGCCCAACGTGATCAACTTTGCCCAGGGACTGCTCAGCGAGGGGCTGCGCCCGCGCCCCATCACCCGTGACATCGAGTGGGGTGTGCCCATTCCTCTTCCGGGGTATGAGGAGAAGCGCATCTACGTCTGGTTCGACGCCGTCATCGGCTACCTCTCCGCCAGCAAGGAGTGGGCCGCCCTGGGCGACGATCCCGCGCGCTGGCAGGAATGGTGGCTGAACCCGCAGTCGCGGCACTATTACTTCATGGGCAAGGACAACATCGTCTTCCACAGCATCATCTGGCCCTCGATGCTTCTGGGCTACGACGAGCGCCTGCAGCTGCCCTACGATGTCGTCGCCTCCGAGTTCCTGACCATGGAGGGCAAGCAGTTCTCCACCAGCCGCGGGGTGGCCGTCTGGCTGCCGGACTATTTCGCCCGCTACGAGGCCGACCCGCTGCGCTACTACCTGACGATCAACGGGCCCGAGGCGCGCGACACCGACTTTTCCTGGGCCGAGTTCGTCCGCCGCAACAACGACGAGCTGGTGGCCACATGGGGCAACCTGGCCCACCGCGTGCTCTCCATGACCCAGCGCTACTTCCGGGGCGTCGTGCCTGCTCCGGGCGAATTGGAGCCCCAGGACCGCGAGGTCGTGGCCCGGTCCGAGGAGGCCTTTGCCACGGTCGGCACCCTGCTCGGTCAGTGCAAGTTCAAGGCTGCCATCCAGGAGGTCATGCAGGCGGCGCAGGAGGGCAACCGCTACCTGGAGGAACGGGCCCCCTGGAGGACGGCCAAGACGGACCACGACCGTACCGCCAGCACCCTCTTCACCGCCCTGCGGCTGGTGGACAACCTGAAGATGCTCTTCTGCCCCTTTACCCCCCATGCCTCGCAGTCGCTCCATGCGATGCTGGGATACCGGGGCAGCATTGCCGGCGAGCTGCGCTTCGAGGAGGTGGACGAAGAAGGGGTGCCGCACCGCGTCTATCGCTGGCACCCGGGCCGCTGGGAGGGCCGCTGGGCTCCCAGCGAGCTGCCGGTGGGCCAGGCGCTGGGCGAGCCGCAGCCGCTCTTCCGCAAGCTGGACGAGAGCATTATTGAGGAAGAGCTGGAGCGTATGCGCAAGCAGGTCTAGCAGCCTGTTGGAGAAGCTTCTTGGGAACGGAGTGTTCGGCCGGGCCGGCGGGAGGGAGCCAGTGCTCATGCCGTTGTGGCGCACGGCCTGGCGCTAGCGGCCACAGGGCCCATCCCATGGCGGTGTTCTCGGCGCGGTGGCCGGTGCCGCGGTGCGTCTTCCAAGGCCGTCAGACGGGCGCTGACTCCTGCCTTACGGGCCGCACCTGCCAACCCCCATCCTTCTCCTCCAGCGGCATGGCGATCGTGAAGACGCTGCCCTTGCCCTCGACGCTTTCCGCCCAGATGCGTCCCCCCAGTGCGTTGACAACCCAGCGGGCCACGGCCAGCCCCAGGCCCAACCCCTGTGTCTTGGCCAGCGCCCGCACCTTGCGCCCACGGAAGAGTTTGTCGAAGACATAGGGCATCTCGTCGGTGGGGATGCCCATGCCGGTGTCGGCCACGCTGATGAGCGCGTCGCGGCCGGCCCGCCGGGCCGTGATGAAGATGACCCCCCGCTCCGTGTACTGCACGGCATTGGTCAGGACCTCGCTGAGGGCGCGGAGTATCCCCCGTGG
This sequence comes from uncultured Chloroflexia bacterium, assembly GCA_964613665.1. GTDB lineage: Bacteria > Chloroflexota > Chloroflexia > DTKN01 > DTKN01 > CAZQFV01. The sequence goes on along the minus strand of CAZTIG010000010.1, from coordinate 5,949 downwards.
GACGGGCAGCGAGACGATCTCCCCCTCGATCACCAGGTTGAGGATCAGCCCATTTTCCTCGGCCCGCTCGCGGTGCGGCTCGACGGCCTCGGCCAGCAGCTCGCGCAGCGGCAGCGGCTGGCTGGCGTCGGCCGTGCTGGTCCACGAGCTTCCGTCCTGCTCGATCTCGGAGAAGCGCGTCAGGCGCTCGACGATCCCATTCAGGCGGCGGGCACTGTCGCTGACCACCTGCCAGAGCGATGGATCCACGCCCTTGGCGGCCTCGGACAGCAGCTCCAGACCGACGCTGAGGGAGGTCAGCGGCGAGCGCAGCTCATGGGAGACGCTCTCCAGGAAATCGCCCTTGAGCCGGTCCAGCACGCAGACGTGCTCGAAGAGCCGGGCATTCTCGATGGCCACGGCGGCCTGGTTGGCAAAGGCCGTCAGCAGGGTCAGATCGTCGGGGGTGAAGTGGCCGATGCGCACGCGGTTGTCCACGTAGAGGACACCGATGGTGCGCATCTTGGCCAGGAGTGGCACGCAGAGGATCGAACGCAGCACGTAGGTGGCGATGCTGACGCTGTCGACGAAACGGGGGTCGGTGCTGGCGTTGTCAGTGAGGATCGGCTCGCCCGTTTCGGCCACGCGGTTGACGATGCTCCGGCTGACCTGGAAAGAGGACTCCTCGATGTCCTGCTGGCGCATGTTGCGCGCGACCGCAAAGTGCAGCTGTCCGCTGGACTCGTCGCGCAGCATCAGGAAGCCGCGCTCCGCTCCGGTCACGCCGATGGCCCGGTCGATCACGATCTCCAGAAGCGTCTCCAACTGCAGGGTCGAGTTGACCAGCTGGCTGACCTCGAAGAGGGTGGCCATCTGCTGGCGCTCCCGGTGGATGGAGGCATAGTCCTCACGGGCGGACTGCAGGATCGGCAACAGCTTTTCGGTCAGGTCCAGCGAGTGCTGCAGCTCGCCCAGGACCTGCCGGTTCTGCTTGCTGTGCTGACCGTTGGCCTCTTCCTGCAGCAGGGCGTGCCAACGGTCTCGCGAGGCCACGAGCTCGGACTCCAGCTCCTGGAGATGGCGGAACGGCTTCTGGGTCATACCTCTGTCCCTCGGTCGGCTCGGTCCCCCCTGACGGCAAGAGGAGCAGCAGTGGGGCGTTTCGTCACGTTCGTTCGCCCTACGGGCTATGCCGGGCAGGGAGGAGGGGCAGGCTCCTCACACCCGGCGATCAGACGCTGCAAAGCCTCCTTCCATCCCTGGTAGAGCAGCTGGCGGGTGCGCTCGTCCAGGGTGGGCTGGAACTGCCGCTCCTCGGACCACAGGTCGGCGATCTGCTCGCGGGAGGTCCACAGGCCGGCCTGGAGCCCGGCCAACAGGGCTGCGCCCACGGGTGCCGTCTGGGTGCTGCGGCTGCGGCGCACCGGCACACCCAACAGGTCGGCCAGGAACTGCAGGATGAAGCTATTCCCCGACAACCCGCCATCGGCCCGCACCTCGCTGGCAGCCTGGCCGGACCAACGGGCCATCGCTTCGACTACGTCGCGCAGGCGGTAGACCACCCCCTCCAGGGCCGCCCGCACGAGCTGCGCCCGGCTGGTTGTCGGGGTGAGGCCGGCGACGCTCCCCCGCACGTGGGGAAGCCAGTAGGGCGCGCCGAGTCCCTGGAAGGCCGGGACGACATAGACCCCGCCGCTGCCGGGAGCCTGCTGGGCCAGAACCTCGGAGTCCGCTGCCGTGGGGATGAGCGCCAGCTCGTCCCGCAGCCACTCCACGACCAGGCCTGCCGCCAGTACCTGTCCTTCCAGGGCAAAGTGGAGCGGTTCTTCCGCCAGTCCGGGCGCGGGAACGCTGCGGAGCTGCCCGGCCGTGTCGAGTGGCTCGCCGCCGATCTCCAGCAGCGCTATGGCGTCGCGCCCGCAGGTGACCTTGAGCATCCCCGGCCGGAAGCAGGCCTGTCCGAACAGCCCGGCCTGGGCGTCGGCGCACAGCGCGGCGATCGGTGTGGTGCCGTCGCGCAGGGTGCCGTACGAGTAGCCGGAGGCCTGCACCTGGGGCAGGGCCGCCCGCGGGACGGCAAAGAGGTCCAGGAGCTCATCGTCCCAGTCCGCGCTGCGCAGGCCGAAGAGAAGCGTGTGGCCGGCGCTGGTGCGGTCGGTGGCGTGGACGGCGCCCCCGGTCATGTTCCACAGAAGCCAGCTGTCCACCGTGCCGCAGCAGACCTCGCCGCGCTGGGCTCGCTGGCGCAGCCCGGGGATGTTGGTCAGCAGCCAGTGCAGCTTGGGGCCGGCCGCGCTGGGGTCCGGGGGCCGGCCGCAGCGCTGGCGCAGCATCTCTTCGTAGCCGCCGGCGCGAAGCTGCTGGCAGGTCTCGGCCGTACGCAGGCAGTTCGAGGCGATGGCCGGCCCGAGCGGCCGGCCGGTGGCCCGTTCCCAGACCACGGCCGTCCCGCGCTGTGCGGCCACCCCCACGGCCGCTAGCTCGTCCCGGCCGACGGCTGCCGCCCGGCACGCCTGCTCGATGGTCTGCCAGGAGCGATGCCAGATCTCGTACGGGTCGTACTCGGCCCAACCGGGCTGCGGTCGATATTGCGACACCATGGCGTAGCTGCGGCCCAGCAGCCGGCCGGCAGCATCCAGAACCACCGCCGTGACCCCCTGGGTGTCCTGGTGGAGGGCCAGCACGACCCCTTGCCGGCCCGTAGCTGTTTCGGCTATCATCATACCCTCCCCGCGGAACCCCGTACATCGCCATACTGCGGGTCCGACAGCAGGCCAAAGGATTGTCGATACGCAGCGGTGCGACTCTTGCCGCCCCTTGGTTCCAGCGCCTGTCCCCCTGTATCAGCAACCACGAGATTGTCTTGTCTCCCTGCCAGGTCGTGCTGTCGAAAGAGGCGCTCGACTGAGCGACCCGAGCACGCTAGCGTCGTCCGCTGCCACCTGGCCGGAGAACGCCAAGCACCAGGGTGACGCCGGCGAGCCCAACCAGTGTGGACGCGGTCCGCCCGGCGGCCCCCCTTCAGAGTAGGACACACTTCTCGCTCACCGGTGCCCTCCTGCGGGCGGGAGCGCTCGCTCGCCGCCGTGATACGGGGGGCCATGATCGACAGGATCATTATAGCGGAAAAGCGGCAGGATGGCAAGGGACTCATCCCCCGGGGTTCTCGTAGAAGCCGCTGCGCTCAAAGAGCAGGCGGCGCAGCAGCTCCGGGCCCTGGCGGGGGATCTCCCACAATACCCGCCGGGGCAGGCGGTCCCAGAGCAGCCCGAACTGGCGTTCGCCGGGGTAGAGAATCCAGTTCAGCATCAGGCCGGTGTTCCAGAGGACGAACAGCCCTCCCAGGCCGGCCAGGGACCAGGCCGGCACCCGCTTCCCGCGCGCCCAGGAGATGAGCGCCGCCAGGCCCAGGACGAGGATGATTGTGCAGTTGATGAAACGCCGCGGACCGAACGAGCCCGCACCCATCCAGGTCGAGTAGATTCCGACGGCGTAGACCTGGGCGACGAGGGTCAGTGCCAGAGCGCCGGACAGCAGGCGGTCGCGCCGCCAGACATGGTACAGCCCCAGCAGCGCCAGCAGGACGACCGGGCTCCACACCAGCAGGCCGTAGTGAGGGTCCCCCAGGACCTGGAAAAAGTGCGGGCTCCACCATGTCAGCTTGCCGCTGACTGCAGGGTTGGGGGCAAGGCGGCCATTGAGGGTGTAGTAGACGGCCAGTTGTGGCAAAAAGGCCAGCAAGGCGCCTCCCAGCAGGAGGGCGTGCCGGCCCAGTAGGGGCGGCAGGGCTTGCCAGTCGCGATGACGGAACGCCGTGACATAGGCCAGGAGCCCCTCCAAGGCAGGGATGAGCAAGAAGAGGGCGTCCTGCTCACGCACCAGTGCCACCAGACCGCCGAGCAGGCCCAGGAGGAGAAAGTGCCCGGGCGCGCGCTTCTCGCGGGTGCCGTACCAGACATTGAGGAAGAGGGCCACGGCGAAGAGGGAGGCGCTGTGTGACCAGGGCGGGTTGGCGTGGCTGTAGAAGAAGGCCGGCGTGGCCAGCCAGGTGACGGCCACCGCCAGGGCCGAGGCAAAGGCCGGGAAGAGGCGGCGGCACAACCGGTAGCAGAGCAGCAAGCCGGCAAAGGCATAGGCGGTCGAAGCGTAGCAGACTGCCAGGATGTAGGGGCGAGAGAGGCCGTCGGCGGCGACGGATGCCCCCAAGGCCCGGGCCAGCACTACCCCGCCGTGCGCCAGGAAGTAGGCCGGCGACCACAGCAGTGCCGTCCCGATGGCGGCATCGTTGAGTGGCAACCCCGTGGTTGTATCTCTTTTCAGGATACCGTCCTGGATGGAATCAGGGTTGAGCGCCATGAAGTAGGTGTACTCGTTGGTGAAATCCAGATCGCCGTCAAACGCGAGGGAGTGCAGGTAGGAGAAGTACTTGACCGAGTCAGAGGCATAGACCCGCGGCGTCACCAGGGGGAGGGAGAGCAGGAACAGGACCAACAGAGAAACCAACCCCATATCCACCCGGCGGCGCCGGGCGGATACGGGGTTGGTTCGCTCCAATGCGGTACCCATCGGGCTAGTGGTTCACGATCTCCAGCGGTGATGCCGTGAACACGTCCCCGCTGCAGGTCATATCCCCTTGTACCTCCAGGGGGCCGGCCCCGGGCTCGACTCGCGCCAGGACCAGGATCCAGGGCACCTGGCGGTTCCAGGCGCGCTCGCGGGAGGTAACCGCGCGATCGCCTACCTGCACAAGCTGGCCGTAGGCGCTCCAGGCCCGCAGTACGCGCAGCCCGTCCGGAAGCATCATGCGCAGCGTGCCCTCGGTCACGACAGGCCGCTGGCTGGAGGCTGCCAGCCAGATGAGGACCTGGCCGGGGCGGTCCGGCAGCTCCCTGGACAGCAGGATCAGCTCGACCTGGGATTCGGGTGCCGCCGGGGACTCTGGTCCCAGAACCCCATAGACCTGTGCGGGCACGATAGGCAGGAACACGCTGGAGATGCCGCTGACATAGATGGTGCCCGAGTAGACCTCGGAGAAGTTGCCGGGCAGGGAGCCAAAGCCGGCATTGTCCTCGTACTTGACGTAGACGGGCTGGGCGTCCGGATACTGCAGCGGCGGCCCGCCGTAGGCGAGGTTCCAGGCATAGTCATGCGGCGGCTGTACGTAAGGGAGCGGTAGCCAGGGACCGTTGAGGCGGTTGGCGAACCAGACGTTGGCGATACCGCTGGCATCGTATCCGGTCAGGTTGGAGACGGGGATCTCCAGGTGGGTAGTCGACGACACGCCATAGTTGAGCAGCGGGGCGGTTCCTGTCGGCGGGATCATGTCGATGACGATGCTGGCCGAGAGTACCCCCGTGTTGTTGGCGCGGTCCCACAGTCGCTCATAGACGGTATGCGTGACCGGCGGCGAGGGCGGCAGGAAGACGTAGACGTCGCGGAAGTAGCTGATGGGATAGGTGTAGGTGATCCCATCGTACGAGAAGGACATCCGGTCGAGCCCGCTGCAATCCTCGGCCTGGCCGTCGCGGTCCACCGTGGTGACAGAGACGATGGTCCGGTTGGTATAGGGGCGACCGCCGTTGAGCGACATCGTGGCGGTCAGGTAGTTGTCGTAGACGATAAAGTCGGTGTAGGTGATGGACTCGCGGCCAAAGTTGTCCTGGAAGCGGGCCCACACCGGCTTCCACTCGCAGTCGTAGCCGGTATCCAGGATCGGCCAGTTCACCAGCGACTGGGCAAAGGGGATGTAGGGGCAGTTGGTGGCCGGGTCCGGATCGCCCACGTTGCAGGCCCGCATGTTGGTGACCGTGGCGCCCACATCGGAGGTGGCCGAGAGCACCAGTGTCGCCGACAGCAGGCGCGTGTAGCCCTGGTTGCCAGGGGGGTCCTGGGAGATGATCTGCACATAGCCGTGTGGCCGTGGGTCCGGCGTGGGCGTGGCCGTGGGCGTGGGGGTCGAGGTCGGGACGG
>CAZTIG010000009.1:0-93919 GCA_964613665.1 uncultured Chloroflexia bacterium | reverse complement strand
ATCGTGCCCACGTTCACGTGCGGCTTGGTCCGCTCGAACTTTGCCTTGGCCATCTTTGCCTCCTGTTGCGGTCGTGTTGCCCGATACCGTTTCTTGAAGCCCAAGCCCAGACTTGAACTGGGGACCTACTCCTTACCAAGGAGTTGCTCTACCGACTGAGCTACGCGGGCCCGACACAACAGACCCATGGCAAACGGCATATCGGCCGTCGGCCACGGATCGAGGTGGAGAGGGGAGGATTCGAACCTCCGTAGCCATTTCAGGCGGCAGATTTACAGTCTGCTGGTTTTAGCCACTCGCCCACCTCTCCACGGATGGGCTGTATTCCTCAACCACTGAGCCGACGAAGGGAGTCGAACCCTTAACCGGCGGTTTACAAAACCGCTGCTCTACCGTTGAGCCACGTCGGCATGGTTCGCACCATCCACCGCGCCGGCCGGCCGTGGTTGAAGGTACATTATACGGCAAGGGGGGGGATTTGTCAAATGCCGCGGCCAACCAGGTTGTGGATCCACCTCCGCGAGAGCACCCGCGGCAGGCCGATGGCCAGCTTGGTCACCTCGTCGGCCGCCACCATCGCCACCACCCAGTGGATGGGCAGCCGGAAAACGAACGCGCCCAGCAGCGCCATCGGCACCCCCACCAACCACATCGGGCCAGCGTCCACCAGGAAGCCGAAGCGCGTGTCCCCGCCGCTGCGGATGGCCCCGATCAGCACCATCATGTTGCCGATCTTGACCCAGAGAGCACAGCCCATGACCACCAGGACGCTGCTGGCGTAGCGCTGCGCCTCCGGCGACACCTGGTACAGCGCCAGGATGGCGTCCCGCCCGGCCAGGATGCCCAGCCCCACCAGCACCGCACCGACCACCCCGATCAGCAGGAAGCGGCGGGCATAGCCGTGTGCCCGCTGCTCCTCCCCCGCCCCGATGGCGTTGCCGATCATGATCGCCGCCGCGTTGGCGATGCCGATAAAGGGCACAAAGGCCAACGCCTCGATGGTGCTGGAGATGCTGTAGGCGGTGATCGCCGTTGTCCCGATGCGGGCGTACACCGCGCTGTACGCCGTGACCCCCAGCGACCAGAGCACCTCCGTCAGCACCACCGGCAGGCACGTCTTCAGGAACCGACCCAGGAAGGCCCGGCCAAACGTGACCAGCTGGCCGATCCGCGCGGCGGCCGGCGACCGCGTCAGGTAGGTGGCCGCCAGCAGGACGGCGCACTCCAGGTAGCGTGCCGTGCACGTGGCGATGGCCGCCCCCCGCACACCCAGGGCCGGCAGACCCAGGAGGCCGAAGATGAGCAGGTAGCTCAGCAGCGTGTTCAAGCTCGTGGTCAGGATACCCACCACCGTCGGCAGACGGACGTACTCGGCGCTGCGCAGGATCGCCGCGTAGCTGAAGGTGACCGCCGAGGCCACATAGCTCAGCCCCACGATCCACAGGTACTCGCTTCCCTGGGCCACGACGGCAGGATCCTGGGAGTAGAGGCCCAGCAGCACCTGAGGGAAACCAATCGCCCCGACGGCGAACAGCAGGCTGACGGCGATGCCCAGCCCCAGGCAGATGCCGAGCACGTGCCGGAGCCCGACCAGGTTGCGCTGCCCCCAGAACTGGGCGGCAAAGATGGCCGAGCCGCTGCTCACGCCGAACAGGAACAGGCTGAGCAGGAAAAAGATCTGCTTGGCCAGGCTGATCGCGGCCACCGGCGTGTCGCCCAACTGCCCCAGCATCAGCACCTCGACGACGTTGAGGACGGAGAAGACGAGCTGCTGCAGGGCAATGGGCCCGGCCAGCTTCAGCATGGTGGGGAGAAAGGCTCCCCGCGGGAGTGCAACGCGCATCGTTCGACCCTCAGCAAATTGCTGGATATTATATCATCTTCGTGCCGATTGACAAGGCCCCGTCCCTCGACTATATTGCAAGTTAGACGTTTGTCCAAGAGCGTGCTGTAGCACCGAGGCGGTCCTGAGCAGACCCGGGAACACGACAAGAGAAGGAGGAGTACGCGATGCCAGCCAAGATCAGGATCAAGCGAGCAGTCCAGGCCGAGCGCGGGAGGGTCTTTGCCGCCCTCACCGACGCCGGCCGGCTGCGGGAGTGGCTCTGCGACTGGGCCTGGAGCGATTCCCGCCCGGGGGGCCGGTGCCTGCTGCGCTGGAACACCGGCTACGAGGCCCACGGGGCCTGGGCCGAGGTGGACCCGCCGGCCCGGCTGACCCTCGTCTGGCAGGGCTCCGAGGACCCCGCCCCCACCGTGGTCAGGTGGACCCTCCAGGACGCCGAGGCCGGCACCGCCGTGACCCTCGAACACACCGGCTTTGGCAGCGGCCCGCGCTGGGACGCGTCCTTCGCCCAGGCCGAGAAGGGCTGGCGCGACGCCCTGGAGAACCTGCAGTCGACGCTGCACGAGGGGATCGACCTGCGCGAGGTGCGCCGGCCTTTCCTGGGCGTGCTCCTGGACGGGCTCACCCCCGAGCGCATCCGCGAAGAGAAGATCGCCACGTCGACCGGTGTCTACGTCACCGGTGTGGTGCCGGAGGGCGCCGCCGAGGCCGCCGGGATCCAGGGCGGCGACGTCATCGTCGGCATCGGCAGGTGGGAAGTGATCGATTTCAGCAGCCTGGTCGGCGCGCTGCAGTCGCTGCGCGCCGGCGACACGGCGCCCATCGCCCTGGTGCGGGGGCGCAAGCGACTCACGGTGTCGGCCACTCCCAAGGGACGGGAGCAGCCCGTCCTGCCGGCCGACCCGGCCGCGGCCGTGGCCGAGCTGCGCCGGCGCCAGGCCGAGTGGAACCAGGGCCTGGGCGATGCGACCGCCTCCGTGAGCGAGGAGGAGGCCGGACAGGCCCCCGCCGAGGGCGAGTGGTCGGTCAAGCAGGTGCTGGCCCATCTCTCCGTCTCGGAGCGCGGGCTGCAGGAGCAGGTCGCCCTCACGGCCTCCGGACACTGGCTGGAGGGCAACCCCGACCAGGCGCTCTACCCGGATCGGCTCGCCGCCGTCCTGGCCGCCGAGCCGACGCTGGCCGGACTGCTGGCGCGCTTCTCGCGCGACATGGAGGAGACCGCCCTCCTGCTGGAGCACTTCTCGCCGGCGGCCCAGGCCGACCGCTACCGCTACCGCCAGTGCCTCCGGCTCATCTTCGAGTACTCTGGCGGCCACACCGCCGGCCACATCACCCAGATTCGGGATACGGTGGCGGCGGTGCGCGGACAGGCCGGCGGATGAGGCGCGCATGGCCCCTCCACAGCTTCTCTGGGACCTGGGCACGGCCTATGACCTGTTCGTCAGCCTGGCGGTCCTGGCCCGGCCGGCCGACAGCACCGTGGTGCCGGGCGAGGTCGTGCCCGACGCGCTGCTGCGCATCCTCAAGGCGTTGGCCGATCCCACCCGGCTGCGCATCCTGCACTACCTCAGCCAGGAGCCGCTCCTGCCCGCCCAGCTCGCCCGCCGCCTGCGCCTGCGCGCTCCCACGGTGACGCACCACCTGGGCATCCTGCGCCTGGCCGGGCTGGTCCAGCTCACCGTGGGCCGCGACGGCGAAAAGGGCCGCTACGTCGCGCGCGGCGAGGCCATCGGCGCGGCCCATGAGGCGCTGCAGTCCTTTCTGAGGGGTGAGTGAAGGTCATCTCATGAACCACGAAGGCAAAGACACCCGGGGTTCCCGGTCGTTCTTCCCTATGTCTTCTTTGTGCCTTCGCGTCCTCGTGGTGATTGTGAGACGGCTTCTCGATGCGGCGTGATGGCCTTTTTTGACAGGTCGGCCGGGGCCGGGTACAATGTGCCCGGCCCCGTGGCCTGCTGGAGGCCCGGAGAGACCCGAAAGGACGTGGACAAAGACGATGCTCGGCTGGCTGGAGCTCCTGCTCATCGGGCTGGCCGCGGTGGCGGCGGGGGCGGTGAACGCCCTCGCTGGCGGCGGCACGCTCATCACCTTCCCGACCCTCACGGCCATGGGCGTGGCCTCCGTGCCGGCCAACGTGACCAACACGGTGGCGCTCTGCCCGGGCTACCTGGGCGCGACGCTGGCCCAGGCCGGGGACCTCCGCGGCCAGAGAAGGCGTCTGCTGCTCCTCCTCCCGGCCGCCGCCGTCGGCGGCGTCGGCGGCGGCCTGCTGCTCCTGTACACCGGGGAACGCGTCTTTCGCTCGCTGGTGCCCTTTCTCATCCTGCTGGCCGCGGCCCTGCTGGCGGTGCAGGACCCCCTGCGCAAGTGGCTGGCGCGGCGCGCCCGGCAGGGCGGCAGGCGGATGCACGAGACGTGGGCCATCCTGCCGGTCGCCTTGGCCGCCGTCTACGGCGGCTACTTCGGGGCCGGGCTGAGCGTGATCGTGCTGGCCGTCCTCGGCCTGCTGCTGGACGACTCATTGACGCGGCTGAACGCCCTGAAGCAGGCCATCGCCTTCAGCGCCAACATCGCTGCCGCGATCTTCTTCCTCTTCTCGGGGCAGGTCGTCTGGACGGCGGCGCTGGCAATGGCGCTGGGGGCGCTGCTCGGCGGGGCGCTGGGCGGCCGGCTGGCCGGGCGCATCCAGCCGGCCGTGCTGCGCTGGATCGTCGTGACGATCGGCACCGTCGTCGGCCTGGTCATGCTGGTGCGCGAGTTCTGGCTGTAGGCGCAAGGCCACCCACACGCTCACCCGCTCCCCACGGCGCTGCGCCCGCAGGGCCCGCCAGCGCGGCTCATCGTCGACCTGGACCTGGTTGGGTCGCCGGTAGAGCGCGTCGCCACCACGGACCGGACCAGCCAGGGCGCGTACAGCTGGATGCCGAACCGGCAGACGGGGCCGCTCCGGCGCGTCCCCTCTGCCCATCACGGCGCGCTAGCGGGGCGCGCCTGCGCCCCTGCGCGGCAGCCGCAGCACCAGCGGCAGGGCCAATAGCTGGAGCAGCGCGCCCACGGCAAAGGCCAGGCGCAGGCCGACGACGTCGCCCAGGGCCCCGACCGCCGGCGTCACCAGCGAGCGCAGGGCAAAGCTCAACGCCATGTAGGCGCCGTTGGCCAGGGCCCGGTTCTCCGGGTAGCTCTCCTGGACCAGAGCCATGATCACCGGGGTGATAGCGATCTGGGTCAGCCCCAGGAGAATGAGCAGGGGGAACTGGAGCCAGGCGCCGGCCGCCGTACCCCAGATGGTCGCAGCCAGGAAGAGCAGCATCAGCGCCGGGCCGATACCGACCAGGGCCATGAGGACGCGGTGCCGGCCCAGGCGATCGCTCAACGAGCCGCTGACGAGGGCGCCGGCCACGCCGGCCGCCTCGACCGCAGTCAGGGCCGTCCCGGCCAACCACAGGGCCGCTCCCTCTTCGGTCAGGAATACGGGCAGGAAGGTGGTGAGCGGCTCGATGAGGAAGGAGCGAAAGATGACGAACCCGCTCAAGGGCAGCAGCAGGGGGCCCATCGCCCGCACGGCCGGCCACCAGTTGACCTCGGTGACGCCGCCGCGCGCGGTGGAGGGCAGTCGCCGGAGCTGCAGGTAGAGCAGGCCGGAGGCCAGCAGGCCGGCGATCATCAGCCAGGGCAGGCCCGGCAGCCCCAGCGCCTGCACGGCGACCACGATGATGACCGGTCCCAGCGTGCGTCCCAACTCTCCGCCCACCATCCAGAAGCTCATCCCCCGGCCCAGGCTGCGCCCGGAGGCCAGGCCGGCCAGCACCGGGCCGACGGCGTGCAGGGCGGCCGAGCTGAGCCCGACGACGAGCAGGAACACCGCCAGCGTGGCGTAGCTGTTGGCCAGCCCCAGCAGGCTCATCACCGCCGCCGACAGGGCCGGGGCCAGGATCACCGCCAGGCGCAGGTTGCGCCGGTCGGCCAGCCGGCCGATCCAGGGCTGGATCAGCGATGGCCACTGGACAAAGACCCGCAGCATGCCGGCCGCGGCGATGCTGATGCCCAGGTTCTCGATGAACAGGGGCAGCAGCGGCGACAGGAACGCCGTGTAGGTGTCGTGGATGGCGTGGCCGGCGCTGAGGGTGAGCACCGGGCCGGCCTGAAAGGCCTGTTCCGCTGGCGAGGCGGCCTCTGCCGCGACCGCGGGTGCTGCCGGAGGTGCGGGCATGCGTGTCCGTCCGTGTCCTGTAGGCAATCGACCAAGAGCCGCATTGTACTACAAAGCGCCTCGGTGGGCAAATCCACAGCGCTTGAATCCGCCCTGCTCTTGTGCTAGAATGCCCCCATCGGCAGCCCACAAGGAGGTCTCCCATGCGCTTCGGCATCATGACCATGCAGAAGGACAGCCTCATCCCCGCGGCCATGCCGGCCGAGGGCATCCAGGCCTACCTGAATGCCTTTGACCACGCCGCGCTGGCCGGCAGGCTGGCCGGCGTGGGCTTCAGCCCCATCGAGCTCGGCGGCGACATGGTGCTCTTCTTTCCCAACGCCTTCTCCCCGCAGACGATCGAGCGCCTGGCCGCGCTCCAGGCCGAGAGCGGCATCTCCTACACCGTCCACCTGCCGCTCTGGTCGACCGAGCCCTCCACCCCGCTGCAGCCGGTCCGCCAGGGGTCGGTCCAGGCCGTGATCGACGTGCTGCGGGCCACGCAGCCGCTGCAGCCGGAGGTCTATGTGTTCCACGCCACCGGCTCGCTGGCGGCCGAGTTCTATACCATGGACGTGCCGACCGCGGCGCGGGCGCTGCTGATGCGCTTCTTTCAGCAGCAGGCCGGCCGCAGCATCGCCGAGATCCTGGCCGCCACCGGCCTGCCCAGCCGCCGCCTGGCCATCGAGACGATCGAGTTCCCCCTGGACCTCACCCTGGAGCTGGCCGAGCAGCTCGACCTCTCCATCTGCCTGGACACGGGCCACATCCTGGCCGGCTTCTCCGGGCCCACGCCCTTCTTCGAGGCCCTGGAGCTGTGCCTCCCGCGCCTGGCCGAGGTCCACCTGCACGACTGCCCGGCCTGGCCGGGGGCGGGCCCGCGGCTCTACGGGCAGGACCACCACCCGCTCGGCACGGGCGACCTGGACGTGGCCGGCCTGCTCGATCGGCTGGAGTCGGCCGACTACGCCGGGCCGATCGTCTTTGAGCTGCGCGTCGAGGAGGCGCTGGCCTCGCTGGAGCACGTCCGGGCGCTGCGGCCGGGGTCACCGGCGTAAGGAGGTCTCCCGTGTACGAGATCGGGTTGGACCGCTACGAATCGGTGCGCCCTCTCTTTGCCGGCCTGGCGGAGATGCACCTCAACGTCACGGCCGTCCTGAATGGCGACTGCCCGGGGCAGGTTTATGTCGATAGCCTCGACTCCCCGCGGGCGGCGCTCGTGGTCTCGGGCGACGGCCGTTACCTGGCCGGGAACCCTCAGGACCGGACGTTCAACGCGGCAGTGAATGCCCTCTTGCCCCGCGAGACCTACTTTGTCCTCTTCTGCGACCTCGAAGCGTGGCGGCCGGCCCTGGACGCCATTCTGAAGCACACCTACGCCGTGCGGGCGGGTCGCCAGTACCATACCTGCCGGCAGCCCCGCATTCCCGACAGGCAGGCACGCGTCCCGGAAGGGTTCTCCATGCAACTGGTAGATGCGGCCTTCTTCTCCCGGGGTCTGGAGCACACTGACCACGTGATCGGAGGCCTCGCCGGGGAGTGGAGAACGCTGGACCTGTTCCTGCAGCGCGGCTTCGGGTTCTGCATGGTCCACCAGGACACGATCGTCAGCCGTTCCCTGGTCGACTTCATCGACGGCGCGCGCTGCGAGATCTGTATCCACACCGCGCGCGACTATCAGCGGCGCGGGCTGGGCACCCTGACGGCGGCGGCGACCACGGCCTATGCTGCCGCGCACGGTCTTGCCACGGGTTGGCACTGCTGGGCCAACAACGCCGGCTCGATCGGCGTGGCGGAGAACGTGGGATTTGTCAAGGCGGCCGATTACGAGGTCTACATCAACCACTGGCCCGCGGAAAACGTCACGGACATGACCCAACACGAGTTCCGTGCCTTTGCCGAGATGTACGAGCGCTGGTTCGAGGCGGAGCCGCCCCGCAGCGGCTATCCCCACATCGTCGCGGCCACGGCCTGGGCGCTGGCCGGGGATCGCGGCCGCTCTTTCCAGCAGCTCCACCGGGCGGTCGATGTGGGCTGGCTGCGCAGCGTGGCGCAACTCCGCGAGCTCTGGCCCGAGTTCTTCTTGAATCCAGAGCGCGAACAACAGGAAGAATGGAAAGCGCTGCGGGCACGCTTGGAGGCCGACCGATGAAGACAATCCGCTGGTACGACTATATCACCATCAACATCTACTGGCTGGGACAGTCCGTCTACGCCCAGACGCTCACGCCGCTGGTCTTTCCGCTGCTGGTGCAGCAGTTCATCGGCGAGGAGGCCAAGGGCACCTTCCTGGGCACGCTGCGCCTGTGGACGCTGATGGCCGCCCTCCTGGTGCAGGCGCTGGCGGGGATGCTCTCCGACCGCAGCACGCTGCGCTGGGGCCGGCGGCGGCCCTTTATCCTCCTGGGCGGCGTCGGCAACCTGCTCCTGATCGCCGTCATCGCCGTCATCGCCGGGCTGGAGGGCATGACCGGGTACTGGCTGCTCTTTGCCGTCGCCATCCTCCTGCAGGTCTCCTCCAACACCGCCCACGGCGCCGTCCAGGGGCTGATCCCCGACCTGGTGCCGGAGGCGCAGCGCGGCCGTTTCTCCGGCATCAAGGCCGTGCTGGAGATTCCCCTGCCGCTGATCCTGGTAGCCTTCACAGTGGGCAAGCTGATCAGCGCCGGTTCCATGTGGGCCGGCATCCTGGTGGCCATGGGCACCCTGCTGGTGTGCCTGGTGCTGACCATGCTCGTCCGGGAGGAGCCGCTGCAGGAGGCCCCGCCGCTGGACTGGTCGGCCTTTCTGCGGCTGCTGCTGATGACCGGGGTCTTTACCGCCCTCATCCTCCTGATGGGCGAAGGCGTCAAGCGCCTCGGCCCACTCCTGACGGGCCTGGCCTCCACGACGCTGCTCATCGTGGTGATGGGCGGCGTGGGCCTGCTGGCCATCGGGGTGACCGTGGCGCTGGGCGTGTGGGCCAGCGTCCGGCTGAGCATCGGCGCGGCAGCGCGCCGCCACCCGTCCTTCTCCTGGTGGGTGACCAACCGGCTGGCCTTCCTGGTGGGCACGACGAACCTGTCCGGCTTTGCCGTGTACTTCCTACAGGCCCGGCTGGGGCTGCCGGAGGAACAGGCGGCCGGCCCGGCCAGCCAGCTGATCATGTTCGTCGGTGTGATGATCCTGCTGACGGCAGTACCCAGCGGCTGGGTGGCCGACCGCTTTGGCGCCAGGCTGCTCACGGCCATCAGCGGGATCGTGGCCGCGCTGGGGACGCTCGTGGCCCTCCTCTCCCCCAACCTGGTGCTCATCTATACCGGCGGCGTGCTGATCGGGGCAGCCACCGGGCTCTTCTTCACCGCCAACTGGTCGCTGGGGACGGCGCTGGTGCCCAAGGAGGAGGCCGGCCGCTATCTCGGCATCTCCAACCTGGCCGGGGCCGGCGCCGGCGCGGTGGGGGCCTATATCGGCGGGCCCATCGCCGACTTTTTCACCAGCCGCGTGCCCGAGACGCCCGGGCTGGGCTATGTCGTCATCTTTGCCATCTACGGGGTGCTCTTCCTGCTCTCGGCCGTCGCGCTGACGCAGGTGAAGGGCGAGGGGAGGCAGGAGCCCTAGCGGCCTGTCGGACAGAGAGCTTTGTGTAGCCGATTCGAGGCCTCGGCCGGTATAGAGCAGCAGCCCTGGCTGCCCGACCGGCCGAAGCCTCCAATCCGAAAAACCGCTCCCACAGGCTGCTAGCGGGATTGGAGCTCCTGCCGGCAGGCCGGCCGGGCCCCGGCGGCTCTCCCCGGCCGGCGGCGTGTGAGCCCATCGCGCAGGTGCAGGAGCGCCAGGATGGGGTGGCAGAGTAGCATGCGCGGGCCGGCGTAGCGCATCACCGCGCGGACCCGCTCGCGCATGGCCGGCCTCCTCCTTGGGCACGAGCGCCGCGCCGACCGCAGGCGATCACGGCTCGGCCGGCACCGCGCGCCTCTCCAGCCAGCGCTCCGGCACGACCAACCCGGCCACGTTGCGCCAGCCCAGCGTGCCGACGATATTCAGCAGGAAGGCGACGAACCCGCCGGCGATGAGCAGCGACCCGATCAGCATGACCAGCAGGTAGGGTTGGTACTGCCCGCCCTGGTAGATCGTCCGGCGCAGCATGCCCTGGGCCCCCGACATGCCCCCGGCGTAGGCCATGACGACCGAGCCGATCATCCACAGCCAGAAGTGCGCCTGCACCAGGAAGCGGCTGCGCAGCTCCAGCTTCGTCAGCATGGGCACCAGGGCGTAGACGACGGCGAAGAGGAGCGTCCCCAGGCCGGTCAGCAGGAAGGTGTGGGCGTGCAGGGCCACGATCCACTGGGTGTTGTGAAAGACCACGTTCAGCCCGACGTTGGCCTGGATCAGGCCGGCCGCTCCGCCCATCACAAAGCCAAAGATCGAGCCCAGCACAAACTGCAGCGCCGGCGTGAACTTCACGGGGCGGGCCAGCCAGATGGTCATCAGCACGGCAAAGATGGTCAGCCCCATGGTGAAGAACTCGCCCCAGGTGACAAACTGCCCCGACAGGAGCCGCATGAAGAGCGGCTGGGCCTGGTCTCCCAGGAGGTGGTGGCTCCACACGCCCATCGAGACGAGCAGGTCGACCATGATCACCGTCCGCACGACCGCCTCGCCAAAGAGCTTGCGCCCCACCAGCAGGGGGACGAGCAGGTACCAGGTGCCGGCGGTGTACATCAGCACGTTGCCGTCGGCGACCATGTCCAGTCCCCACCAGAACCAGTTCTTGTAGAGCAGGGCGTCCACCGCCCCCGGGTTGAGCGGGCTGTTGGCCAGGGAGGCCAGGCCATAGACCAGGATGAGCACCCCGGCGGTGAGCAGGACGACGGCGTTGATCACCGTGTCGATCGAGCCGCGGGCCACGGCGACGACAAAGACGGGCAGCCCGTCATAGTCCAGGTTGGGGGCCTTGCTATCTTCCTTGCCCAGCCACTTCATCAGCCGGGAGATGCCAAAGGCCGAGCGCAGGAACTGCCCGAAGGAATAAGAGCCGGGGTTGCTCCGGCTCAACACGGTGCTGAAGATGTTGAAGGAAAAGAGCAGGATGTTGACCATGACCAGCGCCGCCCCGATGACAAAGGTCACGCTGGCCAACTGGGGCACGCCCCGGTCATAGGCCACCGGCAGGGGCCAGTAGAGGGTGTAGAGGGCGTTGAAGAGACCGAAGAAGCCGGAGGCCCAGCAGATCAGCACCCCGGCGATCTGCATCCAGAAGTTCACCGCCAGCAGGCGCTTGTGGCGGATCTCCTTCTTCAGCAGGTAGGGCACCAGGAAGTAAAAGGCCCCCATCACGCACAGGTAGGCAAAGCCGTAGATGCCGACGATGGGGTGGGCGGTGAGCATGGCGTAGAAGAGCTCGGCCGAGGAGGGCTCGGCCACGCCCGGCCGCACCGCGTTGAGCACCTCTTCCATCCCGCGCAGCGACCCGGGCGCGTAGAGCTGCGTGCGCATCAGGATGCCCTCAAAGCCCGACAGGGCCAGGAAGAGCATGCCGACGACGGCGTAGCGCAGGACCCACTTCTCCAGCCAGCCGATGCGCGAGGGCGCGGCCGGCGCGGCTGCGACCACTGCTTCCGTGCTCATGGGTTCACCCCCGTCGCGGAGACGACCTGAATGGCCTGGCGGTAGAACATGTCCGAATGTTGCGGCCCGGAGTACTCGGTCGAGCGGACGTCATAGTAGCCGACCTGGTCGAACTTCCAGACGATACGGTTCTCGTGCCCCGGGACGACCTGCATCTGAAAGACCATCGTGCCGTCCTGGCGGAAGACGCCGAACCCGTAGGTCACGTCGTTGGAGGTGGCCACGAACTCGACGAACTGGCCGACCGGCACCTGCACCTCCTGGGCCGGGAAGTGGATCTGGTAGTCCTCGAAGACGACGGCAAAGGTGCGGGCCGGCTCGGCCCGGGACCACAGCAGCCACTGCTGCCAGGGCACCAGCGGCGTCAGGGTGACGACGTTGACCGCGACGGCCACGACGACCAGGACGATCAGCCAGATTCTCTCGCGGCGGTCCATCGCTATCCTCCCTTCCGCCGCACCTGGGCGGCGAAAAAGAGCATGAACAGGGCTACCGCAGCGATGAAGCCGGTGTAGGCCCACCAGACGACGTCGGTGATGTACATCTCTGCCTCCTTTCTGGGGTCTCTAGCGCAGGACACCGATTGTGAGCAGCAGCATCGAGAGCAGCATGGAGACCGAAGCGGCCTTGAAGAGGAGCCAGTTGCGCCGGTCGGTCGGTCGGGCTACCTGCAGGGCGGCCAGGCCGGCCATGGCCAGGCCCAGCACCAGGAGCAGCCCCAACGCCACCGGGTGCAGGGCGAGCAGCACGGCGCAGACCATCAGCGCCACGGCGTTCAGGAGGCTGGTGGCGGCGACAAAGAGCCGCGTGGCGCGGGGGCCGTAGCGGTTGGGCCAGGTGGGCACGCCGGCTTCGCGGTAGTCCGCGGCGTGGCGCAGCGCCAGGGTGAGGATGTGAGCGGGGATCCACAGCAGGACGGAGGCGGCCAAGAGCAGGCCGACCGGGTCCACGCGGCCCAGCGCCAGCACGCGGCCGGACAGCACGGGCATGCCGCCGGCCAGGCCGCCGAAGAGGATGGACAGGGCGGTGCGCCGCTTGAGCCAGGCGGTATAGACGAGCAGGTCAAAGGCCAGGCCGGCCGCCACCAGGGCGCCGAAGCGCCAGTCCAGGGCGAAGGAGAGCGCCAGCCCGGCCAGGCAGAGAGATCCCCCGAACAGGCCGGCCTCGACGGGGCGGATGCGGCCGGCCGGCAGCGGCCGGCAGGCGGTGCGCTCCATCTGGGCGTCGATGTCGCGGTCGAGGAGCATGTTCAGGGCGGTGCAGCCGCTGATCGAGAGGAACAGGCCGCCGGCCATCGCCAGGGCCGTGGACAGGGAGGGGCTGCCGCGGCTCAGCAGGTAGCCGCACAGGCCGGTGAACAGGAGCAGGGTGGTCTGCTTGGCCTTGGTGAGCGACCAGTAATCCGCCAGGCGCCGCGTCCAGAGCAGCTTGGGCAGCGTCTCCGCCGTCACGGCCTCCTCCTGTGTCTCGCCGGCCGGGAGCCCGAACCGCTGATCGCAGTATAGAGCAGGAGGGGGCGCAGGTCTGCGACCAAAGTCTCACTGCGCGGCCACCCGGCCAAAGGCCCCCGAGGGGCGGTTTCAACCTCTGGCCCCGTTTTGGGTAATCACCAGACAGCCCCGCGGTTGCGCTGCCGGCCTGTTTCGATTATACTGCACCGCGTGTGCAAGGATAGGAGGCCATGGAACACCTCGAACGTGAGCTGCGGCGCAAGACGGTGCAGCTGGCCGCGCTGCGCGAGATCAGCCAGGCCATCAATACGGCCAGGGCACTGCAGGACATCCTGGAGCTCATCACCCTGAAGACCACCCGGGTGATGGGCGTCGAGTCCTGCTCGCTCTACCTGCTCGAAGAAGACACGGGGGACCTGGTACTGCTGGCCTCCACCGGCCTGGCCCCCGCATCGCTCGGCCAGGCGCGCCTGCGCGTGGGCGAGGGGCTCACCGGCTGGACCGCGCAGACCGGTGAGCCGGTGGCCGTCGCCGACGCCGCCCGCGATCCCCGTTTCAAGTACCTGCCGGAAACCGGGGAATCGATCTTCCAGTCGCTCCTGGCCGTGCCCCTGGTAAGCCAGGAGCGGATCATCGGGGCGATGAACGTGCAGACGCGCGGCCACAAGGAGTTTAGCGCTGACGAGGTGGAACTGCTCGCCCTCATCGCCGACCTGGCGGCCGGCACCCTGGAGAAGGCCGTGCTCTACGAGCGCATGCAGCGCCAGGTCGCCGAGCTCTCCGCCCTGGCCGAGGTCAGCGAAGCCGCCGCTTCTCCCCTCTACCTGGACGAGATCCTGAGCCTGATCATCGACATGGCCGCCAGGGTCATGCAGGCCAAGGCATGCACCCTCATGCTCCTGGACGAGGAACGGGGTGAGTTGGTGGTGCGTGCCACCCAGGGGCTCAGCCAGGCCTATCGCGACCTCCCCCCGGTGCAGATCGGCCGGGGCATCGCCGGCCAGGTCGCGCAGAGCGGGCAACCTCTGGCGGTAGACGACGTCCGCCACGACCCGCGCTATCCCTCTCCCGATCTTGCCAGCCAGGAGGGGTTAGGCGCGCTCCTCTCCGTGCCCTTGCGCGTGCGCGGGCGCGTCATCGGTGTGCTCGACTGCTACACCGGCACGCCGCACCGCTTCGGCCCCGGAGAGATCGCGCTCCTCTCGACGCTGGCCAACCAGACGGCCCTGGCGATCGAGAACGCCCGCCTGGTGACCAACGTGGCCGTGGTCCGCGAGATGCACCACCGCATCAAGAACAACCTGCAGAGCGTGGCCATGCTGCTGCGCATGCAGATGGGCGAGAACGGCGAGCGCACGGCCCGCGAGGTGCTCTGCGAGGCGATCAACCGCATCGGCAGCATCGCCGCCGTCCACGAGGTTCTATCGCAAAAGGGCTTCCGCCTCGTGGATACCAAGGAATTGCTTACGCGGGTGGCTCGCGGGGTAGTGGCCAACATGGCGGCCCCGGGCTTCCCGGTCGAGGTCAACGTCGAGGGCATCTCCTTCGCCCTGCCGTCGCAGCCGGCCACGCTGTTGGCGCTGGCCGTCAACGAACTGGTTCAGAACGCCATGGAGCACGCCTTTGTCGGCCGCGACCGGGCAGCCATCACCATTCACCTGGGCGAAGACCCGGCCTCGTGGGTCATTACCGTCCGGGACGACGGCGTGGGCGTGCCGGAGAGCCGGTCACGGAGGCTGGGCCTGCAGATCGTCGAGACGCTGGTCGTCGAGGACTTGCGGGGCAAGCTCACACTGGTCTCCAGCGGCGGAACGACGGCGACGATCCGCATCCCGCAGCAGTGAATCGCGCGAGGGGCAGTCGATGCGCATCCTGATCGCGGACGACGAGGCCATCATCCGCATGGGCCTGCGGACGATCCTCCGCGACCTCGGCCACCAAG
Organism: uncultured Chloroflexia bacterium; assembly: GCA_964613665.1. GTDB lineage: Bacteria > Chloroflexota > Chloroflexia > DTKN01 > DTKN01 > CAZQFV01. The sequence goes on along the minus strand of CAZTIG010000009.1, from coordinate 78,881 downwards.
TCGTCGGCGCAGCCGCCGACGGGGCGACCGCCATCCGCCTGGCCGGCACGCTTCGGCCCGACCTGGTGATCCTGGACATCAAGATGCCCGACGTCGACGGACTGACGGCGGCGGAACGGATCGCCGCAGACCGGCCCGTACCCATCCTCATCCTCACCGCCTACAGCGACCGCGACCTGGTGGACCGGGCCGCTACCCTGGCCGTGCAGGGGTACCTGGTGAAGCCGGCCGGCGACGCCGACCTGGCCACGGCCATCGAGATGGTCGTGGGCCGCTTCCGCGAATGGCAGGCGTTGCAGAAGGAGGCAACCACGCTGCAGGAGGCGCTGCAGGCCCGCGACCTGGTGGAGCGGGCCAAGCGCCGGCTGGTGGAGCGGGAAGGGCTCAGCGAGCGGGACGCGTTTCTGCGCATCCAGCATCGCAGCCGCCGGCAGCGCCGGCCCATGGCCGAGATCGCCCGGGCCATCCTGCTTGACAAATGAGTCCCAGTGTGCTATCATAGCGCCATCTGAATCGCTATAGCGGGTGCACGTGCACCCCGGGCCACGAAGCCCTTGGAGCGGAACCCAGGTTCCGGTCCAGGGGCTTTTTCTATTCGGCAAGGAAGGACGGCCATGCCTTACCGGTACCGCGTCAAGACCGCCCCCGCCCCGGCTCCCTTTGTCTACCCGGCCAGGTTCCGCCTGGGAGAAGGGGACGAGTACGTCAAGTACGGCCACGCCGCATGGCCCGAGGAGAGGCGCGGCGGAGATCCACATTGGACCCCGCAGATCATCTCCCAGACCTGGTACCAGGCCGAGACGGGGGGCATCCCCATCTCCGGCGCCGGCTACGGCGGCCCCTTCGCCGGCAGCGGCTTCGACGGCATCTGGCTGGACATGTCCGAGATCGTCCGCCCCACGCGTGACGGCATCCACGGGCGCGAGTACATCTCCACCGCGGTGGAGCTGGGCCGGAAGGTGTCCCACCTGGAGTTCGCCCCGGACGGCCGGCTGAGCACGATTCTGCCGCCCTCCCTGTCGATCCCCCTGCCGATCCTGTTCGCCCCGATCCCCATGCCCACCGCGGGACGCAGCGTGCTGCTGGCCGTGGCCCGTGCCGCGGCCACCCTGGGCACCTGGGCCCTTGTCCCCGCCGCCGATTGGGACAGCGACCTCGCGCCCTATGCCGAGTGGCTCGCCCCCCTCCTGACAGCGGGCGAGGCCGGCCCGGACGAGTGGCTGGCCCGCGCGCGCCTGGTCGCCGTGGCCGGCGAGCGGCCGGCCCAGGTCCGGCCGACCTGGGAGCGGGTCAAGGCCGCGTACCCCCAGGCCGTCGTCGCCGTGCAGCTGCCTCTGGGGCCGGACAGCCCGGCCCACGTGGAGGAGCTGGCCCGGCAGGGCGTGGAAATCGTCCACCTCTGGGCCGACGACGTGGCCGTCGAGGTGGGCGGAACGCGCCCCCTGACCGAGGCGCTGCGCGCCGTGCACGAGGCGCTGGTGCAGGCCGGCCGGCGCGACCTGGTCAGCCTGGTCGTGAGCGGCGGCATCGCCGCTGCCGAGCACGTGCCCAAGGCCATCGTCTGCGGGGCCGATGCCGTCGCCGCGGACCTGGTCCTGCTGGTGGCCCTGGGCTGCGCCCTCTGGGCCGACGTGCGCCAGCCCTGCCCGGCGGAAAGAGGGGAGATCGACGCCGCCTGGGGCGCGCAACGCATCGCCAACCTGATGGCGGCCTGGCGGGACCAGCTCCTGGAGGTCCTGGGAGCCATGGGCATGCGCGAGGTGCGCCGGATGCGCGGCGAGCTGGGCCGGGCGATCTTTTACGCGGAAGAAGAGGAGGCTTTCCGCCGGCAATTCGCCGTCGTGCCGGTCCCGCCGGGCCCGCCCGGGCCGGCCGGCGAGGTGGAAGGGGACCTGCGCTGGCCGGCGGAGCTGATCCTCTCCACCGTGGAGCAGGCGCACACCGGGCGGCCGCCCACCTCCGGGCTGGAGTATCGGCGGGGCAAGTCCGGCGGCGGCTTCGACCGGCTGCGCTTCGTGCGCGAGCCGGAGGAAGCGACGGTCGAGGCGGAGGTCGATCTGTCGCTGGAGCTGAACCGCCGCAACGACGGCCGGCCGCAGCTGCGCCTGCCCCACCCCTGGTACGGCGCCGGGATGTCCTTTGGCTCGGTCGGACTGAACACGATGCTCGCCCGCGCCCAGGCCGCCCAGGCGTGTGGCTCCCTGACCTGCACCGGCGAGGGCGGCTATCCCGACGAACTGCTGCCCTACGCCGACCATGTCATCACCCAGATCGCCACCGGGCTCTTCGGAGTGCGCGAGGAGACCATCCAGCGCGCGCCCGTCGTCGAGTTCAAGTACGCCCAGGGAGCCAAGCCCGGCCTGGGCGGCCACCTCCTGGGCAACAAGGTGACCCCGGTCGTGGCCGCCCAGCGCGGGTCGGTGCCCGGCTGCAGCCTCTTCTCCCCCTTTCCCTTTCACAGCGTCTATTCGGTGGAAGACCACAAGAAACACGTCGACTGGGTCGAGACGATCAACCCGCGCGCGCTGATTGCGGTCAAAGTCTCCACCCCGAGCGACGTGGACATGGTGGCGGTCGGCTCCTACTACGCCGGGGCGCACATCGTGCACCTGGACGGCGCCTACGGCGGGACAGGAGCCGCCCCGGAGATCGCCAAGAAGAGCATCGCCATGCCGATCGAGTATGCCATCCGCCGGGTCCACGCCTTTCTCGAGGCCGAGGGCATCCGCGACCAGGTCGTGCTGATGGCCTCGGGCGGCGTGCGCACGGCCTACGATGTGGCCAAGGCCATCGCCCTGGGAGCCGACGGCTGCGTGATCGGCACGGCCGAGCTGGTGGCGCTGGGCTGTACGCGGCAGGGGACTTGCGAGAAGGACAGGGGCTGCCCCCTGGGCATTGCCACGACCGACCCGGAGCTGTGCAGGCAGGTCGATCCGCCGGAGGGGGCCCGGCGCATCGCCAACCTGTACGCCTCCTGGCGTACCCAGTTGGCGGCGCTGCTGTGCCACCTGGGCTTGCGCAGCACACGACAGTTGCGTGGAAGGACCGATCTGCTGGTGTACCTCGAAGGAGTCTAGCGAGCGAGGAGGCGTCCGATGGCTACCGTGGGTTACCTGGAAGGAACAGACCCGGCCGTGCTCAGCAAGCTGGCAGCGACGGGGGTCGGTACCCTGCCCCTCAGCAACGGCTTTGACGCGCACGGCAAGTACATCAACCATCTGACCAAGCAGGACGGCGTGACGGTGGTCGTGGGCTACCTGCACAAGGTCCTGCCCTACAACGGCGCGCCGGTCACCCCACAGGCCCTGCTCTTTGCCTGCATGACGCACGGCATCCCCGTGCTGATCGTCGCCGACAAGTCGCTGCACGCCGCGGCCCGCCGACAGCTCGGCGAGGTGGGGGAGCGGGTGACGCTGGTCGACCCTGGCGACCTCTACGCAGAAGTCGCCAGGCTGGTCGCCTGAGCAGTGGAAGCCATGAGACCCGCCGACCTGTTGACTGCTGCGCGCCGGCCCCTGGTCGAGTCCCTGCCGCTACCCCCGCGGCAGGGGAGCGAAGCCGAGGGGGGATGCGGGGTCGTGGGGATCGCGGCCAGCTTTCCGGTGGCCGGCCGTCACCTCGTCCCCGCCGCGGAGCAGATGCACAATCGGGGCAACGGCAAGGGCGGCGGGCTGGCCGCGGCCGGCCTGGCCCCGGCCCAGATGCGCGTCTCGCCCGGCGTGCTGCGCGAAGCGACGCTGCTCCAGCTTGCCTTCCTGGACCCGTCGGCCCAGGTCGAGATCGAGCGCGCCTTCCTGGCCCCGGCCTTTGACATCCTGCAGGGGTACCCCGTGCCCACGTGCGGCGACTGGCGCGAGGTTCCGGGCCTGGACGTGCGGCCGCCCGACGTGTGGCGCTACTTCGTGCGCGTCAGGCCGGCCGTGCTGGAGCGTTTTGCCGCGGAGAAGGGCCTGGAGAACCTGTCTCCACGCCAGGTGGAGGACGAGTTCGTCTACCAGAACAGCTTCCGCCTGAACCAGCGCTACTATGCCAGCCTGGGCGAGAAACGCGCTTTCGTGCTGTGCCATGGCCGCGACCTGCTGACCTACAAGATCGTCGGGTACGCCGAGCAGGCCGCCCACTACTACCGGTTGGGAGAGCTGGAGGCCCACGTCTGGATCGCCCACCAGCGCTACCCGACCAAGGGCAGGGTGTGGCACCCGGGCGGGGCACACCCGTTCACCGGCCTGAACGAGGCCCTCGTGCACAACGGCGACTTTGCCAACTACTACGCGGTCTGCACCTACCTGCGCCAACACAACGTGGCCCCTCTCTTCCTCACCGATACCGAGGTCAGCGCGCTGCTCTTTGACCTGCTGGACCGGACCTACGGCTATCCCCTGGAGATGATCATCGAGGCCCTGGCTCCGACCACCGAGCGTGACTTGGCACTGCTTCCGCCGGAGAAGCAGGCGGTCTACCGCGCCGTCCAGGCCACGCACAGCCATGCCGCCCCGGACGGCCCCTGGTTCTTCCTCATCGCCGGCAGCAAGCCGGACGAGGGCCGGTGGCGACTGCTGGGCATCACCGATACCGCCATGCTCCGCCCGCAGGTCTTTGCCTGGCTCGAATCGCCACGCTACGAGGTAGGGCTGGTGGCCTCGGAGAAGCAGGCGATCGATGCCACCCTGGCGAGCCTGCATCGGGAGGAGCCGCGCATCTGCCCGGTGGCCGACCGCTACTGGAACGCGCGCGGCGGAAGCCATAGCGACGGGGGCGCCTTTGTCTTCACCGTGGCGGAGGACGGGGATCGCCGGCACGTGGCCTGCGCGGACAAGTACGGCCGGCCCGTCACCGTCCCCGCCGGCCAGAAGCACAACAACCCGACCACGGTGCTCAGGACCCTGCCGGCCCGCGCGACGGCGTGCCTGCTCGAGAGGCAGCCACTGCTCCTGCGGACCGATCCCGTGGATCTGGAATGGGACCATGTCGTGATGGAGCTGCCCGGCTGGGGGTACGGCGAGCTGGCGGGCTACTGCGAGAAGCTGGTGGCGCTGGCCGGGCAGGGAGAAGGCGATTGCCACTTTGCCCTGGAGATGCTCACCCGGCTGCGGGACCGCATCTATGACACGGGGGAGAAACGGCGGGCCTCGGTCCTGGCCCTGGTGGACGAGGCGGTGAGCGCGCTCTGCGAAGGGGTGCCCCTGCTGAGCCCACTGGGCAGCGGTCCCTGGGCCCGCCTGGACGCGGCCGGCCGGCGCTGGCTGCGTCCCCCCGCCCGCGGCGAGGAGATCCTGGTCGTCGACGTCGCGGACTTTCCCGCGGAGGGGGGCGATAGCGCGGCCCGCTTCCTGGTTGCTGCCTACGAGCATGGTTGGCGCCGCCTGATCACCTACGGCTGGAGAGGGCAGCGCTTCTGCGGTTGCGGGCTCGGGCCGGGCAGTGCCGGCCTGCGCATCGACGTCTACGGCTCCAGCGGGGACTACCTGGGTTCCGGGCTGGACGGGGCCGAGGTCCACGTCCACGGCTCGGCCCAGGACCAGGTGGGGCAGATCCTGAAGGAAGGCCGGCTGGTCATCCACGGCGATGTGGGGCAGACCTTTCTCTACGGCGCCAAGGGCGGGGAGGTGTACGTGCGTGGGAATGCCGCGGGCCGGCCGTTGATCAACGCGGTCGGCCGGCCGCGCGTGGTGATCAACGGCATCTGCCTGGACTACCTGGCCGAGTCCTTCATGGCCGGCGACCCGCTGAGCGGCGGCGGGTTCGTCGTGCTCAACGGCATCGGCTTCGACGAGCATGGCCGCATGGTCGAACTGCCCACCCCCTACCCCGGTGGCAACCTCTTCTCGCTGGCCTCGGGCGGGGCCATCTACCTCCGCGACCCGCACCACCGCGTGGAGGAGGATCAGCTCAACGGCGGGCACTTTGTCCCGCTGACCGCTGCCGATTGGGTGCTGATCCAGCCCTACCTGGAGGAGAACGCCCGGTGCTTCGGGCTGCCGGTCAGGGAGCTGCTGACGGTGGGCGGCGTGCCGCGCCGGCCGGGGGAGGTCTACCGCAAGGTCGCCGCCATGCCGCTGGGAGTGCTGACCCCGAGCGGTTGAGCGCCCATGCTGTGCGTCGCCCCTACGTCGCGTATGGCTTGCGCACCGGGGGAGGGGGTGCTGGTCGGCGGCGCGTTACGCTCCCAGCCTCACGGGTCAGCGCGTCGGGCGTAGCGGTCGAGCCAGCGGTCGAAGTCGTCCTCGCCCCGGCGCAGGGGGTTCTCGCGGTCCTGTTCCCAGCGCTGGGGGTTGGTGAGGATGTATTCGCGGATGCGCTCCAGGGCGCGTTCGTGGCGGATGATGTGTTCGTAGTAGCCGCGCTGCCAGAGGCGCGCGCCGGTGGCATCGCGCAGTTCATTGACCTGTGTGGTGACGGCGGATTTGTAGCCAGCGACAAGTGCCCCCAGAGAGGGGCGACCGGCCGGTCGCCCCTACAGACCCATCCGCATGGTCGCGTTCCACAATCCAAATGATGCCGTGGACATGGTTGGGAATAACGACAAGGGCGTCCGATTCGATTTCCCGCCGGATGGCCGGCGTGGCCAACCATTCCCGTTGGACGATCTCGCCCACAGGCGACAAGCCGGCTTCGCCGGGCGGACGGGCGTGCTGTCTTCAGGCTTCTTTGTCTGCGGAGGGCTCCGCCCTCCCGCCGGGGGGTGGTGCCCACCCCCCGGTCCCCCGCAACGGGGTGGGCCGCCCGCGCGGGCGGCGCGAGCAGGGCCGGCCGCACTGCCCCGGTCGTGGGCTAGGCCGAGCTTCGGCCAGCGCTCGTGCCCGGCCTGGCCCCCGAGCCCTGAGCTCCAGGCCCCGAGCCCTGAGCCCTGACCCCTGAGCCCTGACCCCTGAGCCCCGAGCCCTGACCCCCGATGCGATAGCCGCTGCAGCGGGGACAGCGCCCATGACGATGGCTATGAGCGCACGGCGCCGCTGGGGAGCTACGCGGCGGGGGCGAGCTGGTGTGGGGCGTTGGACATGGCGGGGAACGTGTGGGAGTGGGTGGGGGACTGGTACGGCGAGGGTTACTATGGTGAGTCACCTTCAGAGAACCCAGTGGGGCCGGGGACGGGGTCTACCCGCATGGTACGGGGCGGCGCATGGGACTACCTCCGGGTGAACGGGCGCGCGGCCAACCGGGACAGGGGCGGGCCGACGGTCGCGGGCGACGGACTGCGGTTTCCTGGCGTGGTTCCGCCCCGCCAGGGGTCTCTCATGTCATTCCTCAAAGGAATTCGCTACATCTTTGCCAGCTAGTCGACCGTCAGCGTCTTGCTCAGGTTCCTGGGGAAATCGGGGTCGTAGCCCCGGGCCACGCTCAGGCGGTAGGCCAGGAGCTGCAGCGGCAGCACGGCCAGCAGCGGGTTGAGCAGCCGGCCGGCCGCCGGCAGCAGCACCAGGTCGTGGGTGTTGGCCCGCAGCCGGGCGTCCTCCTCGCCGATGGCGATGGCCCGCCCGCCGCGGCAGACCGTCTCGTTGATCCCGCTCACCAGCAGCGGCACGTCCTCCGGCCCGGTGACAAAGATCACCGCGTAGCCGTCGTCCACCGCCGAGAGCGGACCGTGCTTGAACTCGGTGGAGAGCATGCCCTCGCAGTGGGCGTAGGTGATCTCTTTCATCTTCAGCGCCCCTTCCAGGGCGATGCCGTAGGTCAGGCCGTAGCCCAGGCAGTAGAGGTCGTCGCGGCCGTGGAAGAGCGGCACCAGCGCCCGCACCTGCGGCTCGACCTCGGCCAGGGTGCGCTCGATCAGCCCCGGCAGGCCGGCCAGCACGGAAGTGGCGTGCCCGCCCATGCGCAGCGCCAGGTAGAGAAAGGCCACGGCCTGGTTGGTAAAGGTCTTGGTCGCCGGCACGCTGATCTCGTAGCCGCAGGCCAGCGGCAGGTAGCGCTCGCTCTCGTGGCGCAGCGTCGAGCCCAGCACGTTGACCAGGGCCAGCCGGCCCATGCCGCGCTGCCGGGCAATCTCCAGCGCGTTCAGCACGTCCTTGGTCTCGCCGCTCTGGCTGACAAAGATGCCCACGTCACGAGGCCCGACCGCCGGCCCGTACTGGACGACAAACTGCGGGGCCAGCACCGGCACCGCCGGCCGGCCGGCGAGCTGCCCAAAGTAGGTCGCCCCCAGCAGGCAGGCGTGATAGCTCGTGCCGCAGCCCACCAGGTAGAGGTGGTCGGCCTGGCGCAGGCGCTCGACCATCTCCGCCACGAACGGCGACGCCTCCAGCAGGTGGATCAGCTCACGCGCCCGCGCCGGCTGCTCGTGGATCTCTTTCAGCATGAAGTGAGGATAGCCCTCTTTGCTGGCTGCCTCCAGGCTCTCGGTGTACACCTCCGGCGCGCGCTCCACCGGCACCCCGTCGGCCACGCGGCGGAGCTCCACCCGGTCGGACCGCAGCGTGACCACCTCGCCGTCCTGCACCCGCAGGATCTGGCGCGTCAGCGGCAGGATCGAGGGCAGGTCGGAAGAGACGCAGGTAAAGCCCTCGGCTAGGCCGACCACCAGGCCCGAGCCCTTCTTGACGGCGTAGAGGCAGTCCTCTCCCACCCGGCCGATGACAAAGGCATAGTCGCCGGCCAGGTCGTCGTAGGCCCGGCGGATGGCCGTGAGCATGTCGCTGCCCCGGTCCACGTACCACTCGACCGCGTGGACGCACGACTCGCCGTCGTTCCGGGAGCGCACCGTCATGCCGGCGTTCAGGAAGCGCTGGCGCAGCTCGACGTTGTTGACGACGTTGCCGTTGTGCGCGCCGACCAGGTCGCCGTCCGAGTCGAGGTGCGGTTGGGCGTTGGCCGGGTTCGGCGCGCCGAAGGTTGCCCAGCGCAGTTGCAGGATGCCCCGCCGGCCGGCCATCGCGGCAAAGTCCAGCCGCCCGGCCACCTCGTCCACCTTGCCCACGTCCTTGCGCAGGTCGATCGTGCCGTCGTCGCGCAGGGTGGCGCAGCCGACCGAGTCGTAGCCGCGATACGAGAGCCGCCGGCCGGCCTCGGTCAGGATAGGGCCCAGGACCTGCTCCGCGTGGCAGACAATGCCAAAGATGCCGCACATCGTTGCCTCTCCATGGGAGCTACAGGTTGGCAGGTTTCAGGTTGCAGGTTGCAGGTTCCCGCCTGCGCGGCCTCGCAGCCACCGATTGGCGATGTTGATCTGTCGACACGCGGGCCTGCAACGTGGCAACCCTGATACTCGCAGTCTGCCAGCCTGTGGCTTGCCAACCTGCTAACCTGCAGACCGTGACCTGCCAACCGACGACGTTTCGCCGTCCAACAGCGCCCGTACGTCGGCGATCACCTGCGCCGTGTTCAGGAAGCGGATGCCGTGGATCCCCAGCGCCCGCGCGGCTTCCACGTTGGCCGGCATGTCGTCCACGAAGACAGCACCGGCCGGCCGCACCCCCAGCCGCTCCAGGGCGATCCCATAGATACGCGGGTCGGGCTTTATCACGCCCTCCTCGGCCGAGATGACCATCAGGTCAAAAGCGCCGTCCAGGTGGAAACGCCGCGTGAATAGGTCGCGGGCGTCGTCCCAGGCATTGCTGAGGAGCGCGGTCCTGTAGCGAGGGCGCAGGCTCTTGAGGAAACCGACCAGCTCATCGTCCAGACGGTCTCCCGCCCAGAAGTCGCGCCGCAGCGCGCCCAGCTCGGCCTCGTCCAGATGGAAGGTGCTGGCCACGTGCTGCCACATGGCGTGGGCCGGGAGCTCGCCCCGCAGGCCGCGCAGCGCCGGTTCCGATTCGAAGACCACGCGCTCCAGCTCCGGCTCGGACAGGCCCAGGCAGGCAGCCCAGCGGTGCCGGCCGCTGTAGTCGTGCGTGCGCATGAGCACGCCGCCGAAATCGCACATGACCGCGCGGATGGGCATAGTACACCTCGTGTTCTCAGATTACAGGTTACAGGTTGGCAGGTTGGCAGGTTAGCAGGTTGGCAAGTTGAAGCATGGACCGCCCCCCGTCGCCGGGTCGCGGAACCGGGGTCAAGCGAGCGACAACCTGCAACCTGTCAACCTGCAACCTGACCTACGCCTTGCTGTCAATTACCTCCCGCGCCATCGTCAGGAACTCGTCCACGGGCATGGCACCGAGATCCTCGTTCGAGCGCAGGCGGACGGCGACCTGGCCGGCCGCGGCCTCGCGGGCGCCGATGACCAGCATATAGGGCACCTTCTGCAACTGGTGCTCGCGGATCTTGGCCTGCATGCGCCGGTTGGAGTCGTCCACCTGCACGCGCAGGCCGGCCGCGCGCAGCTTCTGCTCGACCTCGCGGGCGTAGGGTACCTGCTGGTCGGTGATCGGGATGAGCACCGCCTGCACCGGCGCCAGCCACACCGGAAAGGCCCCGGCATAGTGCTCGATGAGCAGGCCGAAGAAGCGCTCCAGCGCCCCCAGCAGGGCCCGGTGGACCATGTAGGGGCGGTGCTCCTGGCCGTCCTCGCCGATGTAGGCCATGTCGAAGCGCTCGGGCAGGTTAAAGTCGAACTGGATCGTCGTGCACTGCCAGGGGCGCCCCAGGGCGTCCCGGATCTTCCAGTCGATCTTGGGGCCGTAGAAGACGGCCTCGCCCTCGGCGCGGCGATAGGGGATGTCGCGCTCCTGCAGCGCGCGGGCCAGGGAGCCCTCGGCCTGGGCCCACATCTCGTCGCTGCCGGCGTACTTTTCCGGGTGGGCCGGGTCGCGCACCGAGAGGTCGATCTCATAGTCGTGGAAGCCAAAGGCGTGCCACAGGTGCAGGCAGAAATCGAGACAGCGCAGGACCTCGTCCTCGATCTGGTCCGGCCGGCAGATGATGTGAGCGTCGTCCTGGGTAAAGCCGCGCACCCGCATCAGCCCGTGCAGCACGCCGGTGCGCTCGTAGCGGTAGACCGTGCCCAGCTCGGCCCAGCGCAGGGGCAGGTCGCGGTAGGAGCGCGTCCGCGATTTGTAGATCGTGATGTGAAAGGGGCAGTTCATCGGCTTCAGGTAGTACTGCTGCCCCTCGATCTCCACCGGGGCGTACATGTTGTCCTTGTAGAAATCGAGGTGACCGCTGGTCTGCCAGAGCCAGGCGCGCCCGATGTGCGGCGAGAAGAGGACCTCATAGCCCCACTTGTAGTGCTCCTGGCGCCAGAACTCCTCCACCAGGTAGCGGACCATGGCCCCCTTGGGGTGCCAGAGCACCAGGCCCGGCCCCAGGTCGGGGTCGATGCTGTAGAGATCCAGTTCTCGCCCCAGGCGGCGATGGTCGCGCCGCTCGACCTCCGCCAGCCAGGCCAGGTACCTGTCCAGTTCGGCCTGGTTCGGCCAGACGGTGCCATAGATGCGCTGGAGCTGCGGCCGGCGCTCGTCGCCGCGCCAGTAGGCCCCGGCGATGCGCAGCAGGCGGAAGGAGTCGGCCGGGATCTGGCCGGTGCGCTCCAGGTGCGGGCCGCGGCAGAGGTCGGTAAAGGTGTCGTGCGTGTAGGTCGTCAGGGTAACCGGCCCGGCTGCGGCGACCTCGCCGTCCTCGTCGGCCCGGCCGGCCTGGAGGTCCTCGATCAGCTCCAGCTTGTAGGGCTGGTCGCGGAAGATGGCCCGGCCCTGGTCGGCGCTGATCTCGCGCCGCACAAAGGGATGGTCGGCGCGGACGATCTCCAGCATGCGGGCCTCGATCTGGCCCAGGTCCTCGGGGGTCAGCGGACGGGGCAGGTCAAAGTCGTAGTAGAAGCCGTCCTCGATGGCCGGGCCGATGCCGAAGCGGGTCCCGGGAAAGAGGTCCCCGACGGCCTGGGCCATCACGTGGGCCGTGCTGTGGCGCAGCGGGAGCAGCGGATCGTCTTGCTTCGCGGGCATCGTGCACCTCCAGTCGAGCGGCGCTGCCTTCTCGATTCGTCAGCCCAGAAGACGCAGCAGGTTCCAGACGAGCAGGGCCAGGATGATCAGGACCGCCCCCAGCAGCCCCAGCGGGAAGCGGGCCAGGAAGGGCACGGCCCGGTAGAGGCGGGCCGGCCAGGTGGGCCGCAGGGCCAGGGCGGCGTCAAAGTGCCCACGGGCGTCGTCGTAGCGGCCCCGGCGGGCGCACAGCTGGCCCAGGTTGAGGCGGGCGCCGTGGGCAATGTCCGGGGGCACATCGGGTGTGGCCAGCACGCGCTCCAGCTCGGCCTGGGCCTCGGCCGGCCGGCGGCTGCGCAGGCAGAGCATGCCCAGGTTGTAGCGCGGGATGGCCTTGTCGGGCGCCAGTGCCAGGGCCGCCCGCAGCTCGGACTCGGCCTCCTCGTAGCGCTGGCGCTGGAAGAAGAGGAACCCGAGCTGGTTGTGCACCGCCGCCCGGTAGTCGGCAGCGTCCGGCGGCAGAGCCACGAGTTGGGCGCGCAACTCGGCCTCGGCCTCCTCGTAGCGCCCGCGGCCCAGCGCCACCCAGGCCAGCACACCGTGCGGGCGGGCCAGAGTGGGGTCCAGTTCCAGCGCCCGCCGCGCCGCCGCCACAGCCTCGCCCAGGCGCACCATGCCCACATAGCCCTTGGCCAGCTCCTGATGGGCCAGGGCGTTGGCCGGCTCCCGGCGCACCAGTTCCTCCAACAGGGCCACGGCCTCGGCCGGCTGCTCGGCAGCCAGCAGGGCCACGGCTTCGGCCAGGGGATCACCCCCACTACCGGCGGCTGGACCGCTGTCGTTCTCGGCCATCGTCTGGACCCCCAGATGTCAGCTATCGGCGATCAGCCGTCAGCGAACCGAGCGCTGAACACTGATAGCTGAACGCTGATAGCTAAACAAATACCCCCTCGCCCGCGCGGGACGAGGGGAGCCTCGTGGTTCCACCCTGCTTCGACCAGCCCCAAAAGAACGGGGGCGGTCCTCACGCTGGCCACTAACGGAGCCAAACCGGGGTCCCTTACTGGGCGTTTCCGCCGTTCCGGGCCCGACTCCCAGGTGGTTTTCCCTGCCGCCTCGACGAGGAGGGCTCTCAGCCTCTGGCCCTCCCTCTCTGGCGCTTCCTCGACAGGTACTCGTCCTGTTCTTCGTCTTTCGCCACACGGATGGGCGAACCCGCCATCCGTGCACTTGTGTCCATGGGCGGTACTGGACTTGAACCAGTGACCTCTACGATGTCAACGTAGCGCTCTAACCGACTGAGCTAACCGCCCGACAGACTGTATTATACCACAGACAGCCCACACCTGCAAATCGACATGCCCAGGGGGGCGCCCGCCGTTTGTGTAGGTCAACCTTTGCCGCGCTCCGCCCGAGGTAGCGGGCGCGGCGACATGGCCAGGCACGGCGCGCGGCTGCGAGTAGTCTGCGATGGTGCAAGGCGGAGCGCATTCGTGCTGCACCGACACAAATGGCGCGCACCCTGCCCAGGGGGTGCGCACCACTTGTGTAGGGGGCATGCCCCCGTAGGGGCGAACACGACGCGGCCCTGGGCGGCAGCAGGCCCGGTTGCGCCCCGGGCGCATTTGTGATAGTATAGTTGCAACTGCCGGTCTCACCGGTGGGCTTACTGGAAGTGAAACAATTCAGGGGGTGAACGCCATGACACGCCATGCGATCCGCACCATCCGCCGCACTTCCGTAGCGCTCATCTTGCTCGTCCTTCTTCTGGCCGGGTCGCTGCCGATCGAGGCCGGTCCCACCACCCTGCCCCCCCCCGTAGTAGAGCGCACCTTGAACAGGCAAGAGATCACCTGGAACGGCGGCGCCGGCGACGGTCTCTGGAGCAATCCGGGGAACTGGGCCGGCGGCGATATTCCCGGCCCCGATGACACCGCCCGCCTGGTTGGACTCACCTCCGACGCCCGCGTGGACGCGGCCTTTGCCGGCGCCGTCGGCGGGCTCGTCCTGGAGGCGGACTATGCCGGCACGCTGGTCCTGGAGCGCGCCCTGCGCGTGCGGGGCGACCTGGAGGTGGCCGGCGGCGCGCTGCACGGCGGCGCGGCCGGGCTGGACGTCGACGGCGCCGTCCGCGTGCGCGGCGGGCTGCTGGTGACGCCGGCCGGCGCGGCCATGAACGCCGTCACGCTGGACATTGCCGCGCCCGGCGTGGTGCGGCTGGGGGCCCACGGCAAGCTGAACCTGTCCGGCGGCGGCCGGCCGCTCACCGGCGACGGGCTACTGGATACCATGACCCACCGCCCCAACAGCGTCGAGTACACTGGGGCGGCGACGGCCGGCCTGGGGGACGACGGTCCGTTAGCGGGGCTGCGCGCGGCCCAGCCGGAGGGGTTTGCCCGCGTCGGCGTGCTGACGCTGGACCCGGGGGAAGACTTTCTCGGTTCGGCGGTGATCGATCCGGCCGGCGCGTACGCCTACTTTGGCGACTGGATCGATGTTGGCCACGTGTACAAGGTCGACCTGGCCACCTTCACCCGCGTCGGCGTGCTGACGCTGCCCGTCGGGGAAGAACGCCCCCTGTCCGCGGTGATCGATCCGGCCGGCGCGTACGCCTACTTTGGCACCTACAGAACCTTCCCGGCGCGTGTCGTCAAAGTCGACCTGGCCACCTTTACCCGCGTCGACGCGCTGGAGATGGAGGCCGACGAAGATAGCATTTGCTCCGCCTTGATCGACCCGGCCGGCGCGTACGCCTACTTTGGCACCTTTTACCCCGGCCGTGTGGTCAAGATAGACCTGGCCGGCTTCACGCGCACCGACGCCTTGACGCTGAGTGTCGGCGAAGAGGCGCTCTGGACCGCGCTGATCGACCCGGCCGGGGATTACGCCTACTTTGGCGCGGACACCGCCCCCGGCATCGTGGTCAAGGTGGACCTGGACCCCTTTACCCGCACCGCCGCGCTGACGCTGGACCCCGCGGAAAGCAACCCTCGCTCCGCGGTGATGGACCCGACCGGGGCTTACGCCTACTTTGGCACAAACACCGAGCCGGGCATGGTCGTGCAGGTGGACCTGGCGGCCTTTACCCGCACCGCCGCGTTGACGCTGAACGCCGGGGAAAACTACCTCGGTGCCGCGGTGATCGACCCGGCCGGGGCCTATGCCTACTTTGGTGCGCTTCAGCTTTGGGTGGGCGGCTACGTGGTCCAGGTGGACCTGGCCGACTTTACCCGCGCCGGTGCACTGACGTTCGACACCTCGGAAAGCAGCTTTACCGACGCGGCGATCGACCCGGCCGGCCAGTACGCCTACTTTGCCGCCTTTACCGTGCCCGGCCGCGTGGTCAAGATCGAGCTGGGGGCGGCCGGCGGCACCTGGAAGCTCTATTTGCCGGTGATCATGCGCAACGATTGAGTCAGAGGATGCGAGTCCAGTTGAGCGAAGGAGGAGATCATGGCCCGCCACGCGATCCGCACCATCCGCCGCACCGCCGTACCGCTGTTGCTGCTCGTCCTGCTCCTGGCCGGACCCGCGGCCGGGTCCGGCCCGGTTCTCCCGGAAGACTTTGCCCGCGTCGGCGCGCTGCCCCTGAACGCGGGGGAAGACTACCTCTATAGCGCGGTAATCGACCCGGCCGGGCAGTACGCCTACTTTGGCACGAACACATCCCCCGGCATCGTGATCAAGGTCGACCTGGCGACCTTTACCCGCGTCGGCGCGCTGACGCTAAACACGGGAGAGGACAAGCTCACCTCGGCGGTGATCGACCCGGCCGGGGCGTATGCCTACTTTGGCACCGATACCTACCCCGGGCGCGTGGTCAAGATCGACCTGGCCAGCTTGACCCGCGTCGACGCGGTGACGTTGAATGCCGGGGAGAACCGCCTCTACGCGGCGGTGATGGACCCGGCCGGGGACTATGCCTACTTTGGCACCTTTACCCGGCCGGGCGCCCGGGTGATCCAGGTGGGGCTGGATCCCTTCACCCGCACGGCCGCGCTGGAGATGGAAGCGGGCGAAGATCCCCTGTGGACCGCGGTGATGGACCCCGCCGGCGCGTACGCCTACTTTGGCACCGGGCTGAATCCCGGCATCGTGATCCAGGTAGGCCTGGATCCCTTTACCCACACCGCATCGCTGCCGCTGGAGCCGGCGGAGAACTATCTCTACTCCGCCGCGATCGATCCGGCCGGGGAGTACGCCTACTTTGGCACCAAGCAGACGAACCCCAGCCTGGTGGTCAAGGTAGGACTGGACCCCTTTACCCGCACCGGCGCGCTGGAGCTGGAGGCCGGGGAAATGCAGCTCAGCTGCGCGGTGATCGATCCGGCCGGCGCGTACGCCTACTTTGGCGTGCAGCAGAAACCCGGACGGGTGGTGCAGGTGGACCTGGCGGCCTTTACCCGCGTTGGCGCGCTGGACCTGGAGAGCGGGGAGGACGACCTGCGTACCGCGGCGATCGACCCGGCCGGGGCGTTCGCCTATTTTGGCACGCTGACCGCCCCCGGCATCGTGGTCAAGATCGGCGCGGGAGGGGCCGGCGGCAGCTGGAAGCTCTACCTGCCGGTGATCATGCGCCATAACTGACCTGCCTCGAGAATAGCTCGTGTGGGTGGACGCGCTCCGTCTGCTCACCATTCTCATCCCCAGGGGTGGGGAGGGGTGCGGGCCCTGCCCAGGCGCTACGATCAGACCCCGGGATAGGGGCGCCAGTTGACCTGGCAGTCCAGGATGCTGACCTGGGGGGTAACCTCCGGGCCGGCCGGCCCCAGCAGCCCCTGCATGGCCGCCAGCACCTCCAGGGCGGTCTCGTGGTCGCTGTGCAGCAGGATCAGGCTGCCGCTCTCCGCCGCCCGACGCAGCCCCAGGCCGGTGATGTGGAACGACACCCGCCGCTCGCCCCAGCGGTGAAAGTAGAGCTCGGCTGCCGCGGAATCCCCTTTGCTGGTGTCGCCCAGCGACACCTGCAGGTAGCCCCCCGGCGGGCACGCCGTCACCCCCAGGTCGCCGAGGTCCCGAAAGCGGTAGACCTGCAGGAAGCCCTGCCGGGCGGGCCAGTCCCTGCGCGGCAGCATCTGGACGCGAAAGAGCCGCACCTGACGCTCGGGGTCGGCCGAGGAGGCCACCCGCAGCAGCCGCGGCGAGGGCGCCCGTGTGGAGGTGATGTCCTGGACGAGCACGCGCGGGGGCCGATTCAGGATCAGGGAGAAGGTCGAGGCAACCGCCTCCAGCGGCAAGAAGACACTGAACGCCGTCGGCGCGCTCCCGCGCAGGTGCTCGGCGCGCTCGATGAGCTCCAGGTGCACCGGCGTGGACGTCGCGCAGCCCAGTGCCGCCGCCAGATCCTCGATCCCCATCGACGGTGGGACGGTGGGCAGGCTCGGCATCGGTGTCAGCCCCACCCGGTAGAGACAGGCCGGGGACTGCGGCTCGGTCTCGCGGCGCAGCGCGATCACGCGGGCCCGAGCCGTGTCGCGCCCCGCGCGGGTAAAGTGGGCCGAGAGGTCGTAGACGGGCCGAGTCCTCAGCAGGTGCCGCCAGAGGGCAAAGGGCACCTCGCTCATCGGCTTGGGCGTCTCCAGGCCGAGGGCCTGGACGATGTTGGTGACCCGGTCCAGACAGAGGCCGGCCGTCTCTTCCTGGCGCAGCAGGTCGTGCTCCCACGCCTCCGGGTTGGCAATGGGCTGCATGCGGCCCAGGTCGATGCCAAAGACGCGGTTCAGCTCGACGCCCACCGGATCGGTGGCCCGCAAGAAGACGCGCCGCAGGCTCGCCAGGCTCTGCTCCGGGTTGGCGACGATGCAGTCCAGCCAGGCGCTCAGCAGCGACATCCAGCCGCGCTGCGGGTCGTCCAGCCGGACGATGCCACCATCGAGGGGCGGCGGGGCCGGCACGCCCTCGACACGCACCTCACCACCGAACCGGCCGAGTGGCTCCAGGTGCAACTCGAGGAGTCGCCGCATCTCCACCGGCTCTGCGGCGGGCTCGCCCGCCGCGGTGATGCCGCGGACGTGCTCCGACATCTCGGCCAGGACGCGCGCGGCATCGTGGTCGGCCGCGAGCAGCCGCCGGATGTGCTGCTGGACCACGCTCTTGATCTCCGGATACGAGAACCCTCTCTCTCCCGCCCTCGCGGGCGCGCCCTCCACGTTCGCCATGGCAGTTCCTCCGCATACTCCTCACCTGCGCAGGAGGGTCTGGCCGGGCCAGGCGCTGCGCACGGCCGCATTCTACCACACTTCGCGGCGCCGTGCCACTTGGCACAACCTCCCTATACCCGTCCCTCGGCCCAGGGCTTGAGCAGCGCGTACAGTGCGCGGTGCACCGGCACATCCACGCCGTGGGCGGCGGCGTGGCGCAGCAGCGCCCCGGTCAGCGACTCCAGCTCCAGCCGGCGGCCGGCCTCGACGTCAACCAGCGTGGACGGCTTGCCCTCGCGGGGGAAACGTTCCGCCAACTGCAGCAGCCGCTCCACCGTGTCGTCAGTCAGGTCCACCCCGGCGGCGCGGGCCACGGTCACCGCCTCCCGCAGGGCCTCCTGGTAGAGCGCGCGTGTCTCGGGATAGGCCATGAAGCGGCCCCGCGGTAGGCGCACCGCTGCGGCAAAGGGGCCGGCGGCGACCATCAGCACGAACTTGCTCCACAGGGCCGTCCGGACGTCCGCGGTGAGCACCGCCTCGATGCCGCTCGCCGCCAGCGTATCGCGGACGCGTTCCGCCCTGGGCGAGACGCGCCCGTCGGCCTCGCCAAAGACGATGCGCTGCAGTGGGCCGAGCTGGCGGATGACCCCGGGCGCGATCAGGGTGGTGGAGATATAGGTCACGGCGGGCAGAATGTGCTCGGCCCCCAGCAGCGCCCCCAGCATGTCGGGCGCGTCCAGGCCGTTCTGCAGTGGCAGCACGACCGTCTCCGGTCCCAACAGGGGCCGCGCCGCGAGGCCGGCCTCCTCCAGGTCGTACATCTTGACCGCAAAGAGGACCATGTCGACCGGGCCAACCTCGGCGGGGTCCGCCGTGGCCCAGCGGGGCCGCACGACAAAGGTGCCGCTGGCGCTCTCCACGCGCAGGCCGGCCTCGCGGATGGCCTGCAGGTGCGCTCCACGGGCGATCAGGGCGACCTCGTTCCCGGCGCGGGCCAGCAGCGCGCCATAGTACCCGCCCACGCCTCCGGCACCGACGACGGCGATGCGCACGGCACCTCCCTGCAGCGATCCGCTGCCACCTACCAGCGCAACGGCCAGATCCAGCCCAGGATCAGCCCGAGGACGAAGGTCAGCCCGGTGTAGCGCGTCAGGGTGAATGCCCAGGCCACGAACCAGAGCGGCCAGAGCTGGTACTTCTTGAACTCCTCCGGGGCCTCGGCCGGCTTGGGGACGCTGTAGACGCGCAGGGCGTTCAGCAGCGCCTGCCCCGGCGGCAGCGCGGTCGTCAGCAGCACCAGCAGCGTCCACAGCGGCAGCACGTGCCCCCAGGGCGTCGGGGCCGGGATCAGCACCAGGGCGACGACGAGGGGGTAGAAGAGGACCATGAGCACCTGGGCCAGGCGTCGGCCCCCGCGGTCGCCCAGCAGCACCGGTACGGTGCGGATGCGGCGGCGCTCGTCCATCTCGCGCTTGTCCAGGTGCTTGCCCATCAGCACCGTGGTCACGATCAGGGCATAGGGCAACGAGGCCAGGAGGACCCACCAGGGCAACGTCCCGGTCACGACAAAGTACGTGCCCCCGGTCATCAGCGGCCCCCAGACGATCAGCACGGCCAGCTCGCCCAGGGCGATGCGCTTCAGGCGGACCGGCTCGGCGGTGTAGAAGATGCTGATGAGCAGCCCTGCCGCGGCCAGGACGGGCACCCAGTAGCCGTTGCCCCACCAGATCTGCACCGCGACGGTCAGGCCGGCGCCGATGAGCACGTCGAGGGCCATCACCACGGCCACGGCCCGCAGCAGGGTGCGCTCGCTCATCAGCCCGCTGACGATGGGGTGGGGGCCGTACTGGACGCGGGCATAGTCGGGCGTGTCCAGGCCGGCCTTGTAGTCAAAGTAGTCGTTGAGCATGTTGTTGGCGCAGTGGGCCAGGGTCACGCCGGCCGCGCAGAGCAGCAGCAGGAACCACTGCCGCTTGCTCCCTGGCTGGGCCAGCAGCCCGCCGATCAGCGCCGAAAAGATGGTCATGGAGAGCACCTGCGCGCGCGTGGCCAGCAGCCACTTGGAGACGACGTCCACCGGCTGGCCGGGCGGCAGGTTTCCGGTGTAGAGGACGGTGAGCCAGTTGCTGAACATGGTCTGACCTCCTGACGCGGGGGCACTCCGGGTCGACAGCCACACAGCGCAGTATATCATCAAGGGGCGTTCCCGGCAAATTCAGCGGCCGCCGGGAGGGAGCGCGCGGTAACCCCAGGGCGTCCCGCAAGACACGTGTTGCCGCGACCCACGTGGTTCTTCTCCGCGCTCTCTGCGCTGCCGGCCAGGAACCGCCAGCGACTCCCGGTCTGATGTGCGACCTGGCAGCGTTCCAGGCCAGCCATTGCTGCATCCCCCGCCAGGTCCTTGGACTGCCAGAGCTTTCGGAAGCTCGCGATCCCCAAGCCCGCCGCCGCTTGCGCTCACCGTCCTCCACTCGCCCCCCCCCCAGACGAGATTCTCGCAGGGAGACGCTTGACTCCCGGCATCTCCTGTGGTATACTGTGTTCAGCAGAAAAGGGACCTTGCCGACATCGTCTATCTCTCATCGACTCAAGAACACGTCGCGCGCCCTGCCGGCCGGCGAGGCCTCGGGCGCGCGCTGGCTTTGGCGGGAGGTGAAGCGATGAAGAGATGCGTCTTCTACCTGGCGCTGGCGGTGCTGCTTCTCCTCTCCCTGGCCGGCTGCGGCGAGGTACCGACTGCGCCGCCGGGGGAAGACATCCTTCGAACGGAGCCGTCAGTGTCCACACCCACCGCCGCCGTGGCACCGCCCACCTCGACGCCGAAGCCGACCCGCACGCCGGTGCCGAGGCCTACTCCCGCTCCGCCCCCAACCGGGTTGGTAGTACAGCCGACCCCGTACGCCCCGACAGAGGCGCTCCCGGCCGGATTCCCAATGCTGGCATACGCCGTACAGAGGCCCCAGCAGCCCGCGCAGCTTTGGACGCTGCGCTACGAGTGCGGCCTGCTCCGGGAGGAGCTGCTACTCGACCTGACGCCCACTGTCCTGGAAAGCAGAATCGGTTCTACTCCCTATGCCTACATTGGCTACTCACGGGTGGAAAGAGCCGCGTTCTCGCCCGATGGCTGCTACCTGGCGATGGGGCTGGATTTCGGCACATTCCAGGGTACGACTCTAATCATCCATATCGCCGATGGCAGGGTCTACTTGCCTTCCATCCCTGAGGTCGGGGGGGTTGGCTTTCTCGCTTGGGTTCCAGGCGACGAGTGGTTCGTGTGGCAGGGCATGTACGGGGCAACCTGGGGAGTTGTGGCCATCGACGGTTCGGACAATGCTGGGCTCCCTACCTCGCACGTGCTGGATGCTGCAGCATCCCTGGATGGGAGGCGGCTCATCTTTTCGGCGATCCCGTCAGAGAATATCTGGCTGGGACGCGTCGACGTGGATGGCCGCAACCTGACTTCCTACCGCCTGGTAGAGCCCTTGCCGGGGGGCTACATCCGCAACCTGCAGCTCTCTCCCGACGGCCGCCTCTGCGCCTTCACCAGGGAGCACCAGGTCACCTACCGGGGCGAGGGGCAGGTCTGGGTCATGGATGCCGATGGGTCGGACCAGCGCCCGCTGGGGCCCGCCGATACCGATGACTACGACCTGGCCTGGTCCCCCGATGGCCGCACCCTCGCCTTCGCCCGTTGGGACAGGCCCGACCCCCAGGTATCGCCATACGACCGGGCAGCCCGGGTCAGCAGTCTCTGGCTGATCGACGTGGAAAGCGGCGCGCAGCGCCTGCTCCTGGCCTCCGAGGGGCAGTATGCCCACTGGTCGCCGCAGTGGCTCCCCGACGGCTCCGGATTGGTCTTTCTCTCCACCCGCGGGGGGGAGGCCAACCTCTGGTTCGTCCATCCCGATGGCACGGGGCAGCAGCAGTTGACCCGCCAGGGCGGGTTAACGGGGGAGGTCGGCATATCCCCGCGCTAGAGGAAAGGAGGAGGCGATGCGGTCCACCCGCTATACCTGGCTGCTGGTTTCGTTGGCCCTTGTCTTCCTCCTGTGTCTGTACTTCGTCCAGAGGATTCTCGCCGGTCCGGCGGCGCAGCCGCGGCAGGCTGCCCAACCGGAGCAGACGGCGACCCCGCTGCCCTTCCCCACGCCGTTCGTGTACCCGCTCTCGGCAAGGCACGACATAGAGTCTCTCTTCGACCACACTGACCCTCACGGAATACCTGTGCGCGACGATCACCTCACGATCTACACGGGAGCCGCGGTCGACAACGACCCTGGCTCTACCGATGATTGCTGTATCTGGGTGCCGGACCCCGATTGTCCGGGAGGTTGCTGGGTCTGCTTCTACAGGGCTGACGGAGAATCCTGGACAGACCTGCGCTGGGACCAGGACAACGCCTGTGGCCTTGGCGGGCCTGGGTGGCTCTCGTATGACGGGCACTCGGGCTACGACTTCTCCTGCGATAGCGGCACGCCGGTCCATGCCGCAGGGGAGGGGAAGGCATACCAGATTGGCACGAGTGGTATCTACATTGACCATGGTTGGAAGAGCTATCGAACCTACTACTGGCACATGGGCACCCGCGATGTGGGCGGTGGGCAGGATGTTGTTCCTGGTCAGCAGGTTGGTACCATTGGAGGGGCAGGTCACTTACACTTTGAAGTGCAGCACTTTCAATGCCACACCGCAGGTCGTTGATCCCTCCGGCTGGGAAGCACCGCCTCCAACCCCGGACCCTTGGAACTATGACCTGGGCAATCTCTGGCTGAGCGGCCAGCCCATCCCCATGGGCTACCGGGATCAGAATCTAGCCCCGACCCCCAACGTCCACGGTCCCTTTGCCCTGGATGATCCGTCGATCCGCAATGCCTGGCTGGATGCGGCGGACCAGCTCGGCTCGCCGCTGATCGACAATCACCCCCCCGATGCCTTAAGCAGCCAGCTGTGCGTCCAGGAGTTCGAGCGCGGCTACATCGACTACTGCAGCTACCCAGGCGAGCCGCAATACTACATCCACGTCTACCAGGTTCCCGGGGTTCACGCCACGGAGGACCGCTCCGAGAACACCTTCTTTAGCCTGCGCAACCGCACTCCCCTGGAATCGTCCGTCAACGTGGCCTTCTACACCCCCGATGGGCGCATCCTGGACTCGCGTACCTACTTCCGCCTGCCGGCGCATGGCTCGTGGTTCTTCGATGCCAGGTCGCTCCTCGACGGCTTCCTCAGCCGGAGCGACTATGACCCGCGTTACGACGGCTACGCCATCATCACCTCGGAAAGGGCGCTCACCGTTCGCGTCGACCCGCGCATCTTTCTTCCGCTGGTCTTCGGGGGCTTTTCTCCCGGTGGCCCGTGCTCCGACGCGATCGTCAACGGCGACTTCGAGGCCGGGCCGCCACCCTGGATGGAGTTGTCCGGCAATCCCCCCTGGTCCCTGGTCTGCGATTGGGCCAATCCGGGCAACACCTGCAACGCGAATCCAGCGGATCCGGAGTACCCGGCGAAGTACATACCACCCTGGGAAGGGGGCGCGCATGGCGGCACCTGGGATGCCTGGCTGGGCGGGTACAACAGCGGGATGGACACGCTGTCCCAGGGGGCCATCGTGCCCACGGGGCTGACTGCTGCTGACCTCTCCTTCTGGCGGTACATCAGAACGGGGGAGCCCGAGGACGTTCCCTATGACTACCTGCGCGTGGAATTGCGGGACGCCGCCGGCCAGCTCATCGCCGAGGTCCTGACCCTGGACAACACGAGCGCTCCTCGCGATCAGTGGAGATGGGAGACGGTGGATGTGCTGCCCTACCTGCAGTTCCACCAGGGCAACCTGGTGCAGGTGCTTTTCAGGGCGGAGACGGATCTGCTCTACAGCACCAGCTTCTTCGTGGACGACGTCCGGCTCGACCTCTGCACGGCCTCGGGAGAGGACGAGGCCCTGCCCCGGCCAACCCTACCCGCTGGCTATCCGCCGCCAGGGAGCCCCTCTCCTCCGACTCCGGCTCCACTGCCGGGAGGCTACCCGCCTCCGCCCACCCCCACGCCGCTGCCGACGCCGCCGGCAAAGACCTCGCCGGTGGGCTCGGAGGTGGCGGACCTGCCGGTGTACAGCGGGCTTCTGTTCGATGTCCGCTGGTCGGGAAGCGCGCCCTCGGGCATCGTCGACTATGATGTGCAGGTGTGCAGGGTCGGCTGTACGCTGCCCAGGAACGCGGTCTGGACGGACTGGCTCACCCACACCACGGCGACCTCCGCCGTCTATTGCGGGGACCACGCGCAGACCCACTACTTCCGCTCCCGGGCGCGCGATCGTGCCGGGAACGTCGAGCCGTACCCGGAGGGTGCCGACGCCTGGACCACTGTCGATGCCCATCCCCCCAGCACGGCGGTCGAGGCGCTGCCGGCCTACACCTACCAGTCGCCCTTCACCATCCACTGGGCCGGCGCCGACGACCTCTCCGGCCTGGACCACTATGACCTCTACTACCGTGACGAGTCGGCGGCCGGCTGGACCTTCTGGCTCTCCGCTCCGCCCTGGCTGACGTGGGGCAGCTTCGCCGGGCAGGCCGGCCACAGCTACCACTTCTGCTCGCGGGGCGTGGACCGGGCCGGCAACGAGGAGATCTGTCCGCCCATCTCGTTGCCCTGGCCGATCCAGAGCGACGCGCGCACTGCCGTGGCCCCCGGCTCGCGGGTGAACGACCTGCCTCCGTACACCGGCAGCCGCACCTTCACCGTCTCGTGGGGTGGGTCCGTGGGGGTGGAGGGCTATGACGTGCAGGTGCGGGACGGGTTCTACGGCGCCTGGCAGACCTGGAAGAGCAACGTGCCCTACACCCAGGCGAACTACACCGGGCAGTGGGGCCACATCTACTGCTTCCGCAGCCGGGGCCGGGAGGGAGCGGGCCGGGAGGTCTATCCGCACGACTATGACGCCTACACGAAGCTGGTCGAGCCCGCCGAGGCGCAGGGGCCGCCTCCCCCGCGGGAAGCGTATCCGCCTGACGAGGCCCCCGACCGGCTGGAGGAGGTGACCCGCACGCAGGGCATCGGCACGCCGCTCGTCGGCTTCGTCGCGCCGGAGGGCGACCTGGACTGGTACCGCTTCGAGCTCACCGCGACGATGCGCCTGCGGGTGACGCTGGCGGAGCTGCCGGCCGACTATGACCTGTACCTCTTTGACGGCAGCGGGCGGTTCCTGTGGGCCTCGACCTGGGGGCGGCGTCTGCCGGAGGAGATTGTGGTGCGGGCGCCGGCCGGGGTGTACTACGTGCAGCTGGCGGGCTATGCCGGGGCCTGGGATGGGGAGGTGCCCTACCGCCTGCTCGCGGAACGGGTCGGAAGTGGTCCATAGGGCTACCGCAGCCACGCTGACCCCTCGCGATGTGCTCTCAGCGATCAGATTTCAGCTGCCGACCCCCTGCGCGATCTCCCACCCCAGCCGCACGCTGTAGTTCGTGCCGCGGTCCTCGGGGTAGATCTGGGTGGTGTTGGCCAGGTACAGGCCGGGGATCGGCGTGCGGTGCGGTGGGATGCGCTGTGAGTAGTGCGGGGTAACGATGGGCTGGGCCCCCGGGTCGCTGAAGCGCCAGGCCTGCTCCACCCAGTCCGGCCGGAAGCTCGCGTTGATGCGCTGCAGCCCGGGCAGGTAGGTGCGCAGCAGCTCCTCCGCGGACAGGGCGAAGTAGGGGTGCTCCGGCGGGAGGTAGTTGGTCAGGTAGATCAGCCGCCGGCCGTCATAGACCTCCGGTGGGATGTAGTTGGTGTGCTCGATGGCCCCGACAAAGGGGCTCGCGGCGTCGCTGATGTTCAGCCAGTAGATCGGGCTGAGCGAGCGCGCGAGCTGCAGCACCAGGCACAGGACCGCCTGGTAGCGCACGCCCTGCACCAGGGCGGCATAGTCTTCCGGCATGTCCGGCGCGAGCGCCAGAAAGGCCGGCCCGGGGACGGTGGCGATGACGGCGTCGTAGGGGCCGGCCGCGCGCCCGTCCTCCAGGAGCAGCCGCCGCGCCCGGCCCTCCTCGACCACGACCCGCCGCACCGGCGTGCCGGCGTGGACCCGCCCGCCCTGGGCACGGATCGAGTCGACCAGCGCGTCGGTAAAGATCTGGAAGCTGCCGCGGGGGTAGCCCAGCCGCTCCGGCCCCAGCCCTTGGCGCGAGCCGCCGCGCAGGTGGATCTTGCCCCAGAACCAGGTCATGGAGACCTGGTCGTAGGCCGGGCCGAACTTGCCCATCAGGAGCGCGCGCCACATGACCTCGTAGGCCTGCCGGCCGGCCCAGCGGCGGATCCAGCGGTCGGCGGTGATGCCCTCGAAGGCGCGCCAGTTCCTGTAGCGCATCAGGAAGAAGCTGACCAGGCCGAGGCGCACGCGGTTGAACAGGTTCAGCGGGCGGTAGCGCAACAGGTCGAGGGGGGTGCTAAAGGGGTAGATGCGCCCGCCGTGGAAGAAGCCGGCCCGCGAGGGAACCCACTGGATACGCTCCCGCAGGCCCAGCTCCTCGGCCAGGGCCAGGATGTGGCGGTCGCTCAGGAAGAGGTGGTGGTAAAAGACCTCCAGGCGGGTCCCGCCCACCGGAAAGGTGCGCGCCTGCCCGCCCAGCTCCGCCGCCGCCTCGAAGAGCTCGACCGTGTGCCCGGTCTTGCCGAGCTCGTGGGCCGCGGTCAGGCCGGCATAGCCCCCGCCGATGATGGCGACGTTCACTGCTTCTCCTCCTCTCCCGTGCCTGCCCTTTCCGCCGCCACCTCCTGGCGGGCTCTGCTCCAGGCCAGGTCGCGGCGCATGCGGAACATGGCATAGGCCCCCAGGACGGTGATCGGCAGCCACAGGGCCACGTGCAGGGCAAAGGTGTAGGCGGTGGCCAGGGCCTGGATGGAGGGCACCTGCTCGGCCGGCCGGCCCTGGCCCAGGTAGGCCGTCAGCACGGCGATGCCCGGCCAGTCGAAGGTGCCGATGTAGCCGGGTCCCGCCGGTAGGGTGGTGAAGAGGTTGACCACCCCGTTCATCAGCATCAGGATATAGAAGGGCACCACCAAGCCGCGGTCGGCAAAGGGAAAGGCATGCAGCACGAACCAGTACTTGGTCGTCTCGGCCAGCCAGATCACGAGCGAGGTGACAAAGATCATGCCCAAGTCGCGCGGGCTCTTCAGGCAGCGCAGCCCCTCGACGAAGCGGTCGGCCACGCTCTGGACGGGCGGCCGGAAACGCCGCGGCACGATCCGCTCGATCACCCAGGTATAGACCGCCCGCGTACGCCGCGGCGACGCAGCGACGAGGAAAAAGACCACGAGAGCCCCGAAAAAGGCCAGGGTGAAGACGATGACCCAGCGCCGCCAGTCCTCCGGAATGCCCGGGACGAACGGCAGGCCCAGGAAGACAAAGAGCAGCATGACGATGCCGTCAAAGACGCGCTCGGCCAGGATCGTGGCCAGCGAGCCGCTGATGGCGATGCCCTCCTTCTGCCGCAGGACATAGGCCCGCAGGACCTCGCCGGCGCGGTAGGGATAGATATTGTTGCCCATGTAGCCGATACAGACAATGGGGAAGAGGTGTGCCAGGGGCACCTTCTGGATGGGCCGCAGCATGTAGTGCCAGCGCCAGGTGCGCGCCCACACGCCGAAGAAGTAGACGGCCACACCGGGGACAACCCAGAGGTATTGGGCCTGGCGGAGGTCATCCCAGACGCTGCCGAGCTGCCCCCACATCTGGGACAGGATCTGGTAGAGGAAAAAGGCGCTGATGCCCAGGCCGGCGTAGACCTGCCAGCGCCGGCGCAGGTGGCCCAGCAGCCACCCGAACGGGCCGCCGCGCCGGGCGGGACGTGCCGTTGTCTGTGTGTCTGGCTCCACCGTCACCTCACAGGCGAATCGCTCGCGGCCGGCGGCGCTCGTCGCGCCGCCGCCCATCATAGCCGCAACGGCGCGCTTTGTCAATTCGCTGAGAGCCGACAGCACGGCCGTACCAAAGTCGCCGGCCTTGACCGGCAAGTGCCCGGCTCAGGCAACGGCCCGACGCCGCACATCCAGGGACACGGCAATGGTACGGCCATGCCGCACTGTACGCCGGCCGGGCACTTGCCATCCGCTGTGCATCGGCGCGACCCTGATATCGCCGTGAGCCGACAGCCGCTGGCTGACAGCTCCTTTTGACATTGCTGCCTGCCCTATGCTACAATAGACATCGCAACAGCGAGCTGCGACACAAGGAGGACGCTCATGGCAGATGAGGCCACACCCCAGCCGGCCTTTGGGCGCTGCCCGCAGTGTGGGGCGCGGCTGCCCGACGAGACGAACGACTCCTGCCCCTACTGCGGCACCCCGCTGCCGCGTGTGGCCGCGGCGGCCCCCGCCCAGGGCACCATGCCCGGCCTGGCCATGCTCACGCCGGCCATGCTGGCGCGGATGTACGGCCACGAGTACCGCAGCAAAGCCACCCTCTTCGGCGTGCCCCTGGTGCACATCGCCCAGGGCTTCGATCCGCAGACGGGCCGCCAGCGGGTGGCCCGCGGCATCATCGCCATCGGCAACGTGGCCATCGGCGTCGTGGCGCTGGGCGGTGTGGCCATTGGTGGGATCGCCGTGGGCGGGATGGCGGTGGGTCTGCTGGCGTTGGCCGGCATGGCCGCCGGCGTCATCGCCCTGGGGGGGATGTCGCTGGCCGCCTGGCTGGCCCTGGGCGGCATGGCCATCTCCGCCCAGTACGCCATCGGCGGCCTGGCGCTGGCCCCTCACGCCCTGGGCGGAAACGCCCAGGACCCGG
The DNA here is from genome assembly GCA_964613665.1 of uncultured Chloroflexia bacterium. Classification (GTDB taxonomy): domain Bacteria; phylum Chloroflexota; class Chloroflexia; order DTKN01; family DTKN01; genus CAZQFV01. The sequence goes on along the minus strand of CAZTIG010000009.1, from coordinate 50,184 downwards.
TCCTGCTGCGCTGGCTGGAGGGCGTGCTGGGGCCGCTGGAGTAGGGGCACGCAGGAGGAATCGTTGCAGAACCTCTTGGACCGCGCGCTGGGCAAATACATCATCCTGGAGGAAATCGGGCGCGGCGGGATGGCCGCCGTCTACAAGGCGCGCGACGTCGAGCTGAACCGCATCGTCGCCATCAAGGTCCTCTCCCCCTACCTGGTGGGCGAGCCGCGGCTGGTGCAGCGCTTCATGGGCGAGGCCCGTTTGGCGGCCAACCTGGACCACCCCAACATCGTGACGATCTATGACATCGGCGGCGAGGGCGGTTACTACTACTTTGTCATGAAGTACCTGGAGGGCCGGTCGCTCAAGGAGATCCTCAGCCAGCGCGGCCCCCTGCCCCCCGAGGAGGCCCTGGCCATCGCCCGCCAACTCGGGGCAGCATTGGACTATGCCCATCGCCAGAACCTGATCCACCGCGACGTCAAGCCCGGCAACGTCATCATCGGCCACGATGGCCAGGTTACGCTGACCGACTTTGGCCTGGCCAAGGTGGCCGAGAACCTCAAGCTGACAGCCTCCGGTGAGGCCATCGGCACTCTCGAGTACATGGCCCCCGAGCAGGCCCGTGGCGACGCCGTGGAGGCCAGCGACATCTACTCCCTGGGCGTCATGGTCTATGAGATGCTCACCGGCCGGCTGCCCTTCCAGGGCACCAACCAGGCCACGCTGCTCTACCAGCACCTGCACGATCCCCCGCCACCCCTGCGCCAGTGGAACCCCAACATCCCCGCCGAGGTGGAGCAGGTCGTCCTGAAGGCCATGGCCAAGGACCCGGCGGAGCGCTACCAGCGGGCCGGCGAGATGATCCAGGAGCTGGAACAGGCGGCGCGCAAGGGGCTCTTCCTGATCCCGAGCCGGCGCCAGGCCGAACGGGCCCGCGAGGAGCATGCTCCTGCGGCTGCGGACGAGGCGGTGCCGGCCCCGGCGCGCCGGCCGGCCCGGCAGACTGTGCTGCCGGCAGCGCTGCTCCTGCCGCTGCCGTTCCTGCGGCGGTGGTGGTGGGCGCTGCTCGGCGCGGCGCTGCTCCTGGCGGTGATCGTCTCCGCGGCTGTCCTCCTCTCCCGACCGGGAGGCGGCGGGCCGGCCCAGGGACAGACGGCCACCGGCCTGGCCGGCAGCGCCGCGACGCAGGTGCCCGTGCCCACCCATGCCCGGCGACTCTACCTGCCCATCCTCAGCCGGACGGCCCCGTCCTTCCTCCCCGATGCGGTCTCGGCCCAACTGGCCCTCGTCTGCGACGTGGGCGGCCCTGCCGAGCGCCTGGCACTGTGGCTGTCGGGCCAGGGTCCCACCCTATGGCCCGGCATGGCCGATAGCACTATCACCAGCCAGATGTCCTGGAGCCCGGACGGGACCTGGCTCGTGGCAACCGTCTCCGAGGAGGGACGTCCGAACCTCTTTCGCATCCGCCGCGACGGGATGGCGGTGGAGCGGCTGACCGAATCGTCCGAGAACAAGGAGGACCCCGCCTGGTCTCCGGACGGCACGCAGATTGCCTACGCTGCCGGGCCGGCCGGGAGTCGTAGCATCTTCCTGATCCAGGCCGACGGCAGCAACCGCCGCGAAAAGACCCGCCAGGGCGGCGATAACTGGTCGCCCAACTGGGCTCCCGACGGGCTGTCGCTGCTCTTTGTCTCCAACCGCGCCGGCAGCAGCGATATCTACCGGCTCGACCTGGCCCGGGACCAGGTGACCCGGCTGACCGAAGACCCTGCCGAGGACGTCTACCCCTCCTGGTCGCCGGACGGCAGCCGGATCGTCTTCTTCTCCGATCGCGACGGTGGCTTCTCCCTGTATGTCATGGACCCCGAGGGCGGCGAGGTGCACCGCCTGACCGAGCAGGCGGTGGCCCCGGAGCGGCTGAGCCGGCCGGCCTGGTCGCCCGGCGGCGATTGGCTGGCGATCACCGGCCAGGATAACACGGGCCGGCCGCAGGTCCTGTTCCTGGAAGTTGAGACCGGGCAGCCGTACATGGGCCCGGCCGGCTGCCGCTGGCCGGCCTGGCAGCCGCAATAGGCCGGTGTGCCCGGCCGGGCGCGCCGGAGGAGATGTCACGGCAGCCCTGCGGGGCTGCGCCGATCGGCCACATCGACAGCGAACGGCATCGGGGTGGATCGGGCTCGGCCGGCCCGCCCTGCGGAGGCACGCGATGCGCAAACCCGTGAGCCTGTTTCGGGACGTCGAGTTCATGCAGCGGGAAATGGAGCGGCTCTTCAGCGACATGTGGGGCCGGCATCCCGGAGGCACGCTCTGCTCCCGCGAGACCTGGAGGCCGCCCACGGACGTCTACGAGACGACCACCGGGCTGACGGTCAAGATGGAGCTGGCCAACATGCGTGAGCAGGAGATCAGCGTGCTCCTGGACGACCGGACGCTCACCGTCTCGGGTTTCCGCGCCGACGATCACCCCCCGGAGCGCATCTCCTACTACCAGATGGGCATCAACTACGGTCCTTTCTGCGTGCAGATCTTCTTGCCGTGGCCCGTCCAGGAGGACGCCGTCGGCGCCACCTACGAGGACGGGTTCCTGAAGATCCACCTGCCGCGGCGCAGCCGGAACAGCGGAGCAGTCCGGCGCGTCACGATCAAGGTGGGCGAGCCGGAGTAGGGCCATTGGCGCAGGGATGACCTCGCTGTCCCTTGGGTACCCCTTCAGCGAGGCAGGAGGAACGGCATGAGGCGGATCGACATGGCCAGCAGCCTAGATGAGCAGGCGCTCTGGCGGTTGGTGGAGGAACACGGCGAAGGCACCACTGACGCCACGGCCTTGGAGCCGGCCGGCCCGTCGGCCGACAGCCCTGTCCTGCCCCCCGACCTGCCGATCCTGCCCCTGCAGAGCCTGGTTGTCTTCCCCGTAGCCGTCTTCCCGCTGGCAGTCGTCGAGCCACGGGCGATCCGGCTGGTCGACGACGCCGTGCTGGGGTCGCGCATGATCGGCCTGGTCACGGCGCGGCCGCGCGGCTCGGAGTCGCCCGCGGACGGCGGCGCCTCGGAGCAGGCCACGCTGCCCGAGCAGGTTCACCGGGTCGGCACCCTGGCGATGGTGCACAAGCTGCTGAAGCTGCCCGACGGCAGCCTGCGCATCGCCGTGCAGGGACTGGAGCGCATCCGCATCGTCGAGTTCACTGCCACCGAGCCATACCTGCGTGCCCGCGTGGAGCGCGCTCCCGAGGTGGTCGAGGACGACATCGAGGTCGAAGCGCTGATGCGCAACCTGATGACCCTCTTCCAGAAGATCGCCAACCTGGTACCGCAGATGTCCGAGGAGCTACAGACTCTGGTATTGAACATCGACGACCCGCGCCAGCTGGCCTATGTCCTGGCCGCCAGCATCCGCATGGAGCTGGAGGAGCGCCAGGCCATCCTGGAGGAGGACAGCGTCAAGGAGAAACTGCGCCGGTTGACCGGGCTGCTCTCGAAGGAGATGGAGGTCCTGCAGCTGGGCCAGCAGATCCAGTCGCAGGTGCAGACCGAGATGAGCAAGGCCCAGCGGGAGTACTTTCTGCGGGAGCAGATCAAGGCCATCCGCCAGGAGCTGGGCGAGACCGACGAGGCGCAGTTGGAGGTGGAGCGTCTGCGCAAGGCGCTCCAGGAAGCCAACCTGCCGGCAGAGGCCCGGGAGCAGGCCGACCGCGAGCTGGACCGCCTGGCCTCGATGCCGCCGGCCGCCGCCGAGTACGGCGTCATCCGCACCTACCTGGAGTGGCTGGCCGCCCTGCCCTGGAGCAAGGGAACCGAGGACCGCCTGGACATCACCGCGGCGGAGCAGGTGCTCGACGAGGACCACTATGACCTGGAGAAGGTCAAGCAGCGCATCCTGGAGTTCCTGGCGGTGCGCCAGTTGCGGCTGCAGCGGGCAGAGGGGGAGAGCAAGAAGGAGATAGAGAACGAGAGGGGCAGCAGTGAGGAGGTGCACCCGGTGATCGCTGGCAAGGGGGCTATCCTCTGCTTCATCGGCCCGCCGGGTGTGGGCAAGACGTCGCTGGGCCGCTCCATCGCCCGGGCCATGGGGCGCAAGTTCATCCGCATCTCCCTGGGCGGGGTTCACGACGAGGCCGAGGTCCGCGGCCACCGCCGCACCTACATCGGGGCCATGCCCGGGACGATCCTCCAGGCCATCCGCAGGGTCGGCTCGAACAACCCCGTCTTCATGATGGATGAGGTGGACAAGGTCGGCGCGGACTTTCGCGGCGACCCGGCCTCGGCACTGCTGGAGGTGCTGGACCCGGAGCAGAACCGCGAGTTCCGCGACCACTACCTGGACGTGGCCTTTGACCTCTCGCGCGTCTTTTTCATCACCACGGCCAACGTCCTGGAGACGATCTCCCCGCCGTTGCGCGACCGCATGGAGATCATTCGCCTGGCCGGCTACAGCGACGAGGAAAAGTTCCACATCACCCGGCGCTACCTGGTTCCCCGGCAGATGGCCGAGACCACGCTGACGGAAGCGGACATCGCCATCACCGACGAGGCCATCCGCATGCTGATCTGCGAGTACACCCGCGAGGCCGGCGTGCGCAACCTCGAGCGGGAGATCGGCAGCCTCTGCCGCAAGGTGGCCCGCGAGATCGCCGCGGGGGCGACGGGACCGTTGGTGGTGGACGAGGCCCGCGTGCGCCAGTACCTGGGGCCGCGCCGCTTCTACGCCGAAGTGGCCGAGCGCACCGAGGTGCCGGGCGTGGCCACCGGCCTGGCTGTCACCCCCATGGGAGGAGAGATCATCTTTATCGAGGCCAGCAAGATGCCCGGGAGCAAGCAGCTCATCCTCACGGGACAGCTGGGCGACGTCATGCGCGAGTCGGCCCAAGCAGCGCTCTCCTACGTTCGCTCGCAGGCCGGCGCCCTGGGCCTGCCGGCCGACTTTTACGACCGCGTCGACGTGCACGTGCACATCCCGGAGGGGGCCCAGCCCAAGGACGGCCCGTCGGCAGGGGTAGCCCTGGCCACGGCCCTGGCGTCGCTCTTCACCGGCCGTCCGGTGCGCGACGACGTGGCTATGACCGGCGAGATCACCCTGCGCGGGCGGGTCCTGCCGGTAGGTGGGATCAAGGAAAAGGTTCTGGCCGCCCGGCGGGCCGGCATCACGACGGTCATCCTGCCCAGGCACAACCAGGCCGAGCTGGAGGAAGAGGTCCCCCAGGAGCAGCGGGAGGGCCTGCGCTTTGTCTATGCCGAGCGGGTGGACCAGGTCTGGGCCGCCGCGCTGCGCGACGGCCAGGCACCGGCGAGAGGGACGCGGACCCGGAAGTAGCCGAGTGGGGCACCGCGCCGCCGCCGTGCAGAGAAGGGATCGCCATGAGAGGCTGGTTGCGCGATCGTGGCATCTTCTTGGTCTCGGTCCTCTTCCTGCTGGTCATCCTGGGACTGACACTCTTGGCCGGGTTGGGCCGCTGGTCCCCCGAGGGGTTGATCCTCCTCAGCCTCGGCACGCTGGCCAGTGCCGGTGCCTACACGCTGATCATGCTGCGCCTGGCCCGGGTGCCGCCGCGGAACTGGGGCCAGCAGATCCGCGCGCGCGAGCAGTCCATTGCCCAGGCCCGTGAGCAGGTCTTTGAGCTGACCCAGGATCTGCGCCGCAAGTCCGACCAACTGACCACCGAGCGCGACCAGGCCGAGTTCCTGCACCAGAGCTTCACGCAACTGGCCAGCTCGCTGGAGCCGCGCCGCGTCCTGCGCGGCATCCTAGACCGGGCCATCCGCGCCGCCCAGGCCCGCTGGGGCAGCATCGTCCTCATCGACGAGCACGGCCGGGTGGGCGAGTCCTTCCTCTCCCGGGAAAGTCACACCAGCGAGCGCACCACCGCCATCCTGAGCAGGGGTCTGGCCGGATGGGTGGTGCTCAACCGCCGCGGCGATATCATCTTCGACACGGCCGCGGACCCCCGCTGGCTCACCTTCCCCGAGGACGAGGAGCCGGCCCGCTCCGCCGTCGCCGTGCCGTTCCTGCGGCGCAACCGCGTCCTGGGGGTGATGGTGCTGACCCACCCCTTTCCCTTTCAGTTCAGCGACACGCACCTGACGCTGCTGCAGGAGCTGGCCCAGCAGGCCGCCATCTGCCTGGAGAACGCCGACCTGTACACAGCCGCCGAGACCGAGCGGCGCAAGCTCGCCGCCGTCCTGGACGGCACAACCGATGCCGTCATCGTCGTGGACAACGCCCAGCAGATCGTGCTGCTGAACCGCGCCGCCGAGCGGGCTTTTGGCGTGTCGACCGAGGCAGCTCTGGGCCAGCCCGTCACCCAGGAAGTGTCGCACCCGGCCCTGCAGGCGCTCCTGGAGCAGGCCCTGGAGCGCAACGAGGCCGTCACCGGTGAGCTGACCACCGCCGACGGGCGCGTGCGCTACTGCAGCATCTCCCCCATCGCGGGAGTGGGCTGGGTGGCCATCATGCAGGATATCACCTACCTGAAGGAGCTGGACCGGGTCAAGAGCGAGTTCGTGTCCACCGTCTCCCACGACCTGCGCTCGCCGCTGACGGCGGTGCGCGGCTACGCCGAGCTGGTCCCACTGATCGGGCCGGTGACGGAGGAGCAGAGCGAGGCCCTGCAGCACGTGACCAAGGCCGTCGCGCAGATGAACGACCTCATCGGCGACCTGCTGGACCTGGCCAAGATCGAAGCGGGGATCGACATGCCGATGTCGCCATGCTCCTTGGAGGAGGTAGTCACTGCGGCGCTGGACGCGCTGCAGGGCAATGCCGAGCTGAAGAAGCTGGAGCTACTGGCAGAGATCGAGCCCGGCCTGCCGTTCGTGGAGGGCAACGCCGGCCGGCTGCGCCAGGTGGTGTCCAACCTGGTGGACAACGCCATCAAGTACACCCCACCGCCCGGTACCGTCCGGGTGCACCTGGGCCGGAACGAGCACGAGGTCGTCTTCAGCGTCACCGACACCGGCCTGGGGATCGCGCCCCAGGACCAGCAGCAGCTCTTCCAGAAGTTCTACCGCGTGCAGACACGGGCCACGGACGGCATCCCCGGCACCGGCCTGGGGCTAGCCCTGGTGCGGTCCATCGTCGAGCAGCACCGCGGGCACGTCTGGATGCGCAGTGCCCTGGGGCAGGGCAGCACCTTCTCCTTTGCCCTGCCGATCCTCCAAGACGAGACGGTCCCCGAGGGAGCATCCGCGTAACCACAAGCGGGAGATCGGTGGCCCACCCCAGCCCTGCCTCGGAAACGACCTCGGATTGCCCCACCGCCGCAAAGACCGGGCTCGCCAGCAGGTTCGCCAGACCGGCGGGGCGGAGAGCGTTGCGTGTTGGGGACAAGCCCGAACGGAAAGAGATGCCCCGGAGGCCGGCTTGGCCTCGGCGAAAGCACGAAAAAGGGGCCTCTTTGGCCTTACGCAATGGCCGATCCGATTGTGCCAGGCGTGGTCCCCAACCCGTAACGCTCATCGGCGAAGTTGCACCCCTGGGCAGGCTGTAGTACAATAGGGGCGGCCAATCTGCGGCGGCGCGGTGCGCGGCAGCGATGGCACCGCCGCCGATGTGGATGAGCGCAACGGCGCGCCAGGAGGTGGATCATGGTGGAGAAATCAACCTGGAGGACCAAAGTCGGGCTGGCCCAGATGCTCAAGGGCGGGGTGATCATGGACGTGGTCACCCCGGAGCACGCCCGGATTGCCGAGGAGGCCGGCGCCTGCGCGGTGATGGCGCTGGAGCGCGTGCCGGCCGACATCCGCGCCCACGGCGGCGTGGCCCGCATGAGCGATCCCGAGCTGATCGTAGGCATTATGGAGGCCGTCAGTATCCCGGTCATGGCCAAGTGCCGTATCGGCCACTTTGTCGAAGCGCAGGTGCTGGAGGCGCTGGGGGTCGACTATGTCGACGAGAGCGAGGTCCTCACCCCGGCCGACGAGGAGCACCACATCGACAAGCACGCCTTCAAGGTGCCCTTTGTCTGCGGCTGCCGCAACCTGGGCGAGGCGCTGCGGCGTATCGGCGAGGGGGCGGCGATGATCCGAACCAAGGGCGAGGCCGGAACCGGCAACGTCGTCGAGGCCGTGCGCCACGCCCGCGCCGTCCTGGGCGAGATCCGCCGCATCCAGCACATGGCCCCCGAGGAGCTGATGCACGCGGCCAAGGAGATGGGCGCCCCCTACGACCTGGTGGTCGAGACGGCCAGGCTGGGCCGACTGCCGGTGGTCAACTTTGCCGCCGGCGGCATCGCCACCCCGGCCGACGCCGCGCTCATGATGCAGCTCGGCGTGGACGGCGTCTTTGTCGGCTCGGGCATTTTCAAGAGCGCCGATCCGGCCCGCCGGGCCAAGGCCATCGTCGAGGCCACCACCCACTTCCGCGACCCGGCGGTCATCGCCGAGGTCTCCCGCGGGCTGGGCGAGGCCATGCCGGGACTGGAGATGGCGGCGATTCCTGCCGATGAGCGGCTGGCGGGGCGAGGCTGGTAGGAATGAGGATCGGCGTTTTGGCCCTCCAGGGCGACTTTGCCGAGCACGTCGCCGTGCTCCGCCGCCTCGGTGTAGAGACGGCAGAGGTGCGCCGACCGGCCGAGCTGGCGGACTTGAGCGGGCTGATCATTCCCGGAGGGGAGAGCACGACCATCGGCAAGCTGATCGTCACCTACGGCCTGGCGGAGCCGATCGTCGAGCTGGCCCGGGCCGGCCGGGCACTGTGGGGCACTTGTGCCGGGATGATCTTGCTCTCGCGCCAGGCGGTGGACGGTGTTCCCGGCCAGCCGCTCCTGGGCCTGCTGGACATCACCGTCGTGCGCAACGGCTTCGGCCGGCAGGTAGACAGCTTCGAGGCCGACGTGGAGGTTCCGCGCCTGGGGCCGCCGCCCTTCCGGGGCGTCTTTATCCGTGCCCCCTACGTGCAGGAGTGCGGGCCGGGCGTCGAGGTCGTGGCGCGCCTGGAGGACGGCCGGGTCGTGGCCGTGCAGCAGGGCAACCTGCTGGCGACAGCCTTCCACCCCGAGCTGACCATGGACGACCGCTTTCACCGCCACTTCTTGAGCCTGGTGGGATGACGATGGCGAAGGAGACCCGGCCGGCCGGCCCGCTCGACGTGTTGGCCTTTGGCGCGCCCCCGGCGGCGGAGCTGCGCTGCGACCTGGCCCGGCAGTTGCTCAGCCCGCACCATCCGCTGCGCGAGCTGCTGGCTTCCTGGCTGCGGCCGCACGAGCCCTGCTACACGCTGCTGCTGTGGGAGGACAGGCGGCTGCTGGCCTGCGCCCAGGCCCAGTCGTGTCGGCAGGACTCTTCCTGGCAGGTGCGCTATCTGGCCGTCTGGAAGGCGGGGCAGGAGGCCGCGGCCGGCCTATGGGAAGAGCTGCTGATCGGCATGGGGACGGCCGCCGGCCGGCACCGGGTCACCCGCCTGCTGGCCGCGGTGCCCGGCGAGGAGTCCCTGGAGATGTTCCGGCGGGTCGGGTTCAGCCCCTTTGCCGAGGAGACGATCCTGCAGGCCGAGAGCACCCCGGCGGCGGCCGGCCGCCCGTTCGCCGCATTCCAGCCCGTGCAGGCGGAGAACCTGTGGGCCATCCAGCAGCTCTACGTCGGCCTGACCCCACCGATCGTTCAGCACGCCGAAGGGCACTCCAACGATTTCTGGCAGCCCCACGGGGGCACGGAAGCCTGGGCCTGGCAGGAGGAGGGCGTGGTACGGGCGTACCTGCGGCGCTGGCGCGGCCCGCGCGGGACGCGGCTGGACCTGCTCCTGGACCCGGCCTACCGCCAGTACGCGGCGGAGATGCTTGCCCACGGGCTCGGCGGAGCCGCGGCGCCGACCTACCTGGTCCTGCGCAGCTACCAGGGCGAGCTGCTGGAGGTGACCCGCCGCGCCGGCTTCCGCCCCTGCGCCAGACAGGTCCTGTTGGCCAAGTACCTGACCGTGCGGCAGGAGGCCCGCCAGCCCCAGGCGGTGCGCGCCCCGGAACGCTCGCTGGAGGCCGCGCCGAGCGCTCCGTCCGTGGGGCAGGCGTTCATTCAGCGTCGAGAAGACTGAGGACGTTGCTGTATCATGATCGACAGGCCCGCCGTGCGGGCCGGCGCCGGAGGAACCGCAGGAATGCGATGAAACCGTTTGCACAGGCGCGCCAGTCGCCTCTTCCCAGGCCAGAACCGGCCGAGCTGCCGGTCGTGCACACCCAGGTTACCGATGACCTGGACGCCCTGCTGGCGGCACTGCCGCCGCGGCTGCAGGAGCCGCTGCGCCGCGAGCCGGCGCTGGCCGAGCTGCTGGAGATTGTGCTCGACCTGGGCCGGCCGCCCGAGGCCCGTTTTCCGGGGCGCGAGCTCGCGCTCAGCCCGGATGAGGTCAGCCAGGCGGACCTGGACTATGTCATTGCCCGCATCAGCCTCTTCAGCGGCGACAACCGGGCCGGCATCACCCGTACGCTGCACCGCATCTCGGCCATCCGCAGCCGCGACGGCCGCGTCATCGGCCTGACCTGCCGGGTGGGCCGGGCCGTCTACGGCACCATCGCCATCATCCAGGACCTGGTCGAGACCGGGCAGAGCACCCTGCTGCTCGGCCGCCCGGGCGTGGGCAAGACGACCATGCTGCGCGAGGTCGCCCGCGTCCTGGCCGACGACTTTCGCAAGCGCGTGATCATCGTCGACACCTCCAACGAGATCGGCGGCGACGGCGACATTCCCCACCCGGCCATCGGGCGGGCCCGCCGTATGCAGGTGCCCAGCCCGGACCGGCAGCACGCGGTGATGATCGAGGCGGTGGAGAACCACATGCCCGAAGTCATCGTCATCGATGAGATCGGCACCGAGTTGGAAGCCGCCGCGGCCCGGACGATCGCCGAGCGCGGCGTGCAGCTCGTGGCCACGGCTCACGGCAACACCATGGAGAACCTCATGCTCAACCCGACGCTCTCCGATCTGATCGGAGGAATCCAGTCGGTGACATTGGGCGACGAGGAGGCCCGCCGGCGCGGCACGCAAAAGACCGTCCTGGAGCGGCGCGCTCCACCGACCTTTGACATCGTCGTGGAGATCCAGGACTGGGACACCGTTGCCGTCCACCACAACGTGGCCGAGGTGGTCGACTCGATCCTGCGCGGCTTTCCGGCGCCGGCCGAGATCCGCCACCGCCAAGAGGACGGCCAGGTCGAGCGGCGCACCGAGCGTGACTACTTCGGCAGCAGCCTGGAGCGGCGCCGCCAGGAGGTGCGCCGACCGGAGCAGCGCCGCCGGGCCGAGGGCAAACGCGGCGAGGTAGCAGGCGCACGCGCCGAGGAAGAGCCCACGCCAGCCCCGCCGCGACAGCGCGGACCCCTGCGGGTGTACTCGTTCGGGGTGAACCGTAAACGCCTGGGACGGGCGGCGCGGATGGTGGGCGTAGCGGTCAACCTGGTGGAAGACCTGGGACAGGCCAACGCGGTCATCACCTTGCAGAGCTACTACCGCCAGGCTCCGCGCCGCCTGCGCGAGGCCGAGGAGGCCGGCATCCCGGTCTATGTGCTCAAGTCAAACACCGTCGCGCAGATCGAGAACTGCCTAGCCCTCATCTCCAACCGCAAGCCGGGCGAGGAGGACCAGGTAGCCACCGCCCTACAGGAGACGCAGCAGGCGATCGAGCAGGTCCTCAACGGCACGCAGGCAGAGGTGGAGCTGACACCCCAGAACGCCTATATCCGAAGGCTGCAGCACGAGATGATCGAGCACTACCGGCTGGACTCGCAGAGCCAGGGGCACGAGCCCCGCCGCCGGGTGCGCGTCCTGCGCCGAGACGAAAGGGGGTAAGGCCATGGCCCTACGGCTGATCATTGCCATCGTGCAGCGCCGGGACATGGAGGAGCTCCGCCAGGGGCTGACCGCAGCCGGGTTCACCTTCACCCACGTGGCCAGCCTGGGCGGGTTCCTCATGGAGGCCAACGACACCCTCTTCATCGCCGTGAAGGAGGAGGAAGTCGACACCGTGCTGGCGGTGGTCAAGCAGTGCTGCCACTCCCGCACGCGCTACCTGAGCCCGATCTCGCCCATGCTGGAGACCGGAGGGCTGTTTCCGCCGGCCCCGGTCGAGGTCCAGGTGGGGGGAGCGCACGTCTTTGTCCTGCCGGTAGACGATCTCCGGCATCTGGGCTAGAGGCGAGTTCCGCCAGATACGTATCCTGAAGGAGGCCCCATTCTATGGAAGTGATTCAGCAGTACATCGACCAGATTGTGCCCGTCCTCATGGTCATCGGTATCATCCTCGGTGTGTATCTGGCTCTGCTCTGGCTGGGCTTGGTAGTCTGGACCTACTGGGACATCCGCCTGCGCAGCGACAACCTCTTGGCGCAGCTCTTGGCGGTCCTGGTGGCCCTGCTCATCCCGCTCGGTGGGGTGCTCCTGTACATGGCCTTCCGGCCCCACGAGAAGCTGTCCGATATCCACGCCCGCATCCAGGAGCGCGAGTACATCATGCAAGCCTTTGAGGAACGCCCGGTCTGCCCGACATGCCAGCGCGGCGTCGAACCCGACTTCTTGCTGTGCCCTCACTGCCACACCCCCCTGAAGAAAAAGTGCGCCACCTGCGATCGCCTGATGGACCTCACCTGGCAGGTCTGTCCGTACTGCGGGCAGTGAGGACGAGGTTGCGCATCGGCGCACAATGTGGTACAATTCGCCAGTCGTTCTCCGCAGGAGCATGTCATAACGGAGGAGAGGCGTTTTTCGGGCCAGGATGGACTCTCGCGCCGACAAGTGCGCGGCAGGTCGGCCCAGAGGTCGGCAGGCTTCGAGCCACCGGCCAGGCACGAGGAGGTAAGACGTTGGACTGCGGCAATGCTGCCGAATGACAGGTAGGCATCGTGCGCAGAGCGCGAGGAGGAAGAAATGGTGTCTATGGGCCTGTTGACGGAGTCAGAGCTCTTCAAGGGACTGCGACCGGAACTCATCGAGAAGATCGCCGCTGGCTGCCGGCAAGCGGCGTTTCCCCGCGGAACCACCATCTTCTCCGAACGCAGCGAGGCCCGCTACCTGTATGTGCTGGAGCATGGGTTGGTGACCCTGCGGATCGATACGCCAGCAGGCGAGGAGAAGGTGATGGTCGCCGCCGTCCGGGACCGGGGAGAGATCTTTGGCTGGTCGGCGCTCGTCGAGCCGCACGCCTACACCTCGACAGCCATCTGCCTGGAGCCGACCAGTCTGGCCGTCGTGGACGGGGCCGAGCTGCTGCGCGTCCTGGACGAGGACCCGGAATCCGGTTTCGCCGTCATGAGTAGGCTGGCAGCCATCGTCGCGTCCAGGCTGCGCAAGACGCAAACGGCGCTCATCTCAGCGCTCACGCCGGGGCTCATCAGCCACGGCTAGCGACATCTGGCCCAGCTGCCCGCGTATGCCGGGCACACTAGCCTGACGAGGAGGTATGGCAATGCCCGTGAAGAAGGTGTTCCCCGTGCCGAGCGACATCGAGATCGCCCAGGCAGCGGAGCTGCTGCCGATCATCGAGGTCGCGCGTTCAGTCGGCCTGACGGAGGACGACCTGGACTTTTACGGCAAGTACAAGGCCAAGGTCCACCTGGATGTGCTGGACCGGCTGGCCGGCCGGCCCAACGGCAAGTACATCGACGTGACGGCGATCACGCCGACCCCGCTCGGCGAGGGCAAGACGGTGACCACCATCGGCCTGAGCCAGGGGCTGCACCATATCGGCAAGAAGGTCTTTACCTGCATCCGCCAGCCTTCCCAGGGGCCGACCTTCGGCATCAAGGGCGGGGCGGCCGGCGGCGGTTACAGCCAGGTCGTCCCGATGGAGGATTTCAACCTCCACCTCACCGGCGACATCCACGCCGTGGGGGCGGCCCACAACCTGCTGGCGGCGGCGATCGACAACCGCCTGGCCAAGGAGGCCCGGTGGAGCACCAAGTTCCTGGCCAAAGCGCTCTGTCCCGACGACCAGTACACGCCCTCGATGCGCCTGCGCCTGGCCAAGCTGGGCATCCAGTCGGAGCGCCCCTCTGACCTGAGCGACGCGGACAAGGAGCGCATGTTCCGCCTGGACATCGACCCCTACTCGATCCAGTGGCGCCGCGTCGTGGACATCTCCGATGCTTCGCTGCGCAACATCGTCTGTGGCCTGGGCACGGAGAACGACGGCGTGCCGCGGCAGTCGGGATACGACATCACCGTGGCCTCGGAGATCATGGCCGCGCTGGCGCTGTGCAGCGGGTTGCCGGACCTGCGCGAGCGCATGGGCCGCATCATCATCGGCACGAACAAGAAGGACGAGCCGATCACGGCCGAGGACCTGAACGTAGCCGGGGCGATGACCGTGCTGCTGAAGGAGGCCATCATGCCCAACCTGATGCAGACGCTGGCCGGCAGCCCGGCCTTTGTGCACTGCGGGCCCTTTGCCAACATCGCCCAGGGCAACAACTCCATCCTGGCCGACCGGATCGCCCTGAAGCTGGCCGACTATGTCGTCACCGAGAGCGGCTTTGGGGCCGACTGCGGTATGGAGAAATTCATGGACATCAAGTGCCGCATCAGCGGCCTGGTGCCCAACTGCGTGGTGCTGGTGTGCAGCGTGCGGGCCCTGAAGATGCACGGCGGCGGGCCCACCGTCGTCGCCGGCAAGCCGCTGGACAAGGCCTATACCCAGGAGAACCTGGAACTGCTCGAGAAGGGCCTGCCCAACCTGCTGCAGCACATCGAGAACGTCGGCAAGTTCGGCGTGCCGGTGGTGGTGGCTATCAACCGCTTCAAGGACGACACCGACGCCGAGATCCGGCTCATCCGCGAGCGCGCCACGGCGACCGGCGCATTCGCCGTGGCCGATTCGCAGGTCTGGGCGCACGGGGGCGAGGGCGGTGTGGAGCTGGCCGAGGCTGTCGTGGCCGCCTGCGATCAGCCCACCAACTTCCGCTTCCTCTACCCGGACGATCTCTCGATCAAGGAAAAGATCGAGACGGTTGCCCTCGAGATCTACCGCGCCGGCTCGGTGAGCTACACCAACGAGGCCGAGGCCAAGATCAGGCTCTTTACCCAGATGGGACTGTCCCACCTCCCGCTTTGCATGGCCAAGACGCACCTCTCCTTCACCCACGACCCAGCGATCAAGGGTGCTCCGCGCGGTTGGACGCTGCCGATCGTGGACGTGCGCGCGTCGGTCGGCGCCGGTTTCCTCTACCCGCTCTGCGGGGCCATGCGGACCATGCCCGGCCTGCCCAGCCGGCCGGCCTTTACCGACATCGACCTGAACCTGGAGACAGGGAAAGTCGTGGGGCTGTTCTAGCCTGGGCGCCAGCCGCACCGACTTGCCGCACCACGGGGCCCGGCCTCCTAGGGGACCGGGCCCCCGCTTGCCGGCGGGCCTGCCGCAGGCCGGATGGCACAAGGAGACCCGGCTCGTGACAGGGCCGGGTCTCTGGCATGGTAAGGCGCGCGCCTAGAACGCGCGGAAGCGCTCCTTCGGTGCGTTGCACAGCGGACAGCGGTCGGGGGCCTCGCCCTCGACGGTGTAGCCGCACACCTCGCAGATGTGGATCGTGCCGATCTCGGCGTCCCGACCGGCCTCGACCGACTGCCTGGCCTGGGCGTACATGGCGGCGTGGACCCTTTCCGCCACCAGGGCAAAGTTCATGCTGCGGACGGCCCCTTTCTCGGCCTGGAGCTCGCCCACGGCGACGTAGGACGGGTACATCTCGTCGACCTCGAAGGTCTCTCCCCCGATGGCCTCGCCCAGGTTCTCCGCCGTGCTGGCGATGCCGCCCAGCGTGCGCAGGTGCCCGGTGGCGTGGGCCTGCTCGGCGAAGGAGATGGCCCGGAAGAGGCGGGCGACGTTGGCAAAGCCCTCCTTCTCGGCCTTGTCGGCAAAGGCCAGGTAGCGCATGTGGGCCTGGCTCTCGCCGGCAAAGGCGGACTTCAGGTTGTCCTCGGTCATCTTGTGCATCTCGTTCTCCTTTTCTCAGCTTGCCGCGATCAGCCAGCAGCGACCGGAAGGCTGGTGAGAGCCGATCGCTGCCTGCCGTCGTCACGAGACCGGCGGGTTCTCACGAAACTTGAGCTCTTCTTCCAGGGAGGCGCGGCTGACATCGGTGCGGCCGGCGCAGTCCTTGCTGCGGCTGCCCTCGTAGGCGCAAGCCTCGCTGCAGTACAGGACAGGGCCCCGTTGTATGCCAGCCCCCTCGACCTCCTCATGGCAGTATGCACAGATCTTCTTCTCGCTCATAAGCCCTCCCGGCCCGATGCCCCCAGGGGTGCACGGCCGCTATGGGACGATCCCCTGGCCCGGCCCTAGCCCATCTTCTCGAACATGTCCTTGCTGGCCCCGCACTGCGGACAGACCCAATCGTCGGGTATGTCCTCGAAGCGGGTACCCGGGGCGATGCCGCCGTCGGGGTCACCGATCGCCGGATCGTAGATGTACCCACAGGCCAGACATTCCCACTTTTCCATGCTGCTGCCTCCTTCTCTGTCGCTCTCAGATGCCGTCTGAACCGCACGAGCAGAATCGCCCAGTCGCCGCCAAGGCCGTGCCCCGCGGCTATGGGCCAAAGTGGATCATCTCCTGGCCCAGGTCGAAGACCTCGACCTGGTAGTAGGATGGGAAACGCTGGATCAGCTCCAGCTCGCTGCGCAGCAGCTCATAGTGGCCGTGCTCCATGCGGCTGAGATAGGTGAGGGTGGTGCGGGAGTTGGCCTCTTCGGTGCGGCCGGCCAGCTCGCCATAGAACTCCTCGGCCAGGCGCTCGGCCTCCATGGCCAGCCGGAAGAGCTCCGGCACCGGCGCGCCTTCGGCCACGGCCCCGGCGATGGTGGGGACGAGTGTCTGGGAAGGCAGAGCCAGTGGGACGTCGGGGAAGTGCCGGGCATAGACCCCCTCCAGGATGCGGCGGTGCTTCTCCTCCTCATGGACCAGGAAGTCGAGCCGCCCGCGGAGGTCGCGGTTGACCACCTGGGAAGCCATGTGGCGGTACAGCTGGGCCGCTTCGATCTCGGACTTGACGGCAACCCCCAGGATCTCCAGGGGCGTCAGATCGGTGGCAATGGCCATGGGACCTCCTTCCGAGTCTTCCGCCATCCTATGCGCACAGGACCATTGTACACAAAGCGCGCGACCCGGTCAACTCGCCCGGCAACACACACGATGGCATTGTAGCACATTGCCGGCACACAAGTCGGGAATCCCCGTCACAACGTCCTTTTCCCTTCCGCCGGGAGTTGTGCTATAATACCGCCCGGCAACGACGCCAACCAGACGCTCGGACTGCGACAGTGGCGAGCAAGGAGGTCCTATGGACGGGCACCGCATCGTCGAGCACCCCATCCTCCCCATCCTACCCCGCGAGACCATCCCCTTCTACTGGAAGGGCCGGCGGCTGTCCGCCCTGGCAGGGGAGACCATCTCCGCGGCCCTCTTTGCCCACGGCGTGCGGACCTTTGGCCATCACCCGAAGGACGGGGCGCCCCAGGGCATCTTCTGCGCCAACGGCCAGTGTGCCCAGTGTCTGGTGCTGGCCGACGGCCGGCCGGTCAAGGCCTGCATGGAGCTGGTCCGGCCCGGCATGCGCGTGGAGCCATGTGACGGACTCCCCACCCTGCCCCGGGTGGCGGCGCCACCCCCACTGACGGAGATCGAGGATCTGACAGTCCCGGTGCTGATCATCGGCGGGGGCCCGGCCGGCCTTTCGGCGGCGATCGAATTGGGCCGGCGCGGTATCGCCGTGCTCCTGGTCGACGACAAGCACCGCCTGGGTGGCAAGCTGGTACTGCAGACGCACCGCTTCTTCGGCTCGGTGGAGGCCGTGTACGCCGGCACGCGCGGCATCGACATCGCCACCAGGCTGGAGGAAGAGGTCCGGGCCCTGGGGAGCGTACAGATCTGGCTGCAGAGCACTGCCCTGGCCGTGTTCAGCGACAAGAAAGTCGGCATTCTCCAGGAGGGCAGGCGGTACGTGCTGGTGACTCCGCAGGTGTTGTTGTGCGCGGCAGGAGCACGGGAAAAGTCGCTGGCCTTTCGCGGCAACACCCTGCCCGGGGTCTACGGCGCGGGTGCCTTCCAGACGCTGGTCAACCGCGACCTGGTGCGGGCGGCGGGCCGCCTCTTCATCGTGGGCGGCGGCAACGTCGGCCTGATCGCCGGCTACCACGCCCTGCAGGCCGGCATCGCGGTGGTCGGGCTGGTGGAGGCACTGCCGGAGTGTGGGGGCTACAAGGTGCACCGCGACAAGCTGGCGCGCATGGGCGTCCCCATCTACACGTCGCACACGATCGTCAGCGCCAACGGCCAGCAGGCCGTCGAGTCGGTGACCATCGCCCAGGTGGACGAGCGCTTCCGGCCCATCCCCGGCACGGAGCGCTCGTTCGACTGCGACACCGTGCTCATCGCCGTCGGGCTGGACCCGGTGAACGAGTTCTACGAGAAGGCGCGCGAGTTCGGCCTGACAGCCTTTGCCGCCGGCGACGCCGAGGAGATCGCCGAGGCCTCGGCGGCCATCTTCTCCGGGAAGATCAAGGGGCTGGAGATCGCCCGCGCCCTGGGGGCCGACGTCGGCGAGGTCCCGGCCGAGTGGTACCGCACGGCCGAGATACTGAAATCGAAACCGGGCCCACTGATCCCGGAGAGCCTGCCCGAGGCCGAGGCCGGCGTCTTTCCCGTCTTTCACTGCGTGCAGGAGATCCCCTGCGACCCGTGCGCCGCGACCTGCAAGCAGGGGTTGATCCGCATCGACCCGGGCGACATACGCAAGCCGCCGACCTTTGTGGTCGAGGAGGGCGGCAAGGGCTGCAGCGGCTGCGAGCGCTGCGTGACCATCTGCCCCGGCCTGGCCATCACCCTGGTGGACTATCGCCAGGATGCCGAATTCCCCACCGTGACGCTGCCCTACGAGTTCGCCAGGGAGCGCCTCCAGGTCGGCGATGTGGTGACCGTGCTGGACATGGCCGGTAACCCGCTGGGCGACGTGGAGGTCACTGCGGTGCGCGAGGTCAAGGCCAACGACCGCACCGTTACCGTCAAGGTCCGGGCGCCCAAGGCCTATGCCAAGGAGATCGCCGGCCTCCGCGTGCAGCCGGAGGAGGTGGGCAAGCCGCTGGCGCGCTACGTCGAGCGCATGGCCGACGACGAGATCGTCTGCCGCTGCGAGCGCGTCACGGCCGGCGAGATCCGGGCCCTGATCCGCCAGGGCTGCCTGGACTTGAGCGAGATCAAGGCGGTGACGCGGGCCGGCATGGGCGCCTGCGGCGCCAAGACGTGCACGGCGCTGATCCACCGCCTCTTCCGCGAGGAGGGCGTGCCGTCCGGGGCCGTCGTCGACCAGCCGAAGCGGCCGCTCTTCGTGGAGGTGCCCCTGGGCATCCTGGCCGGCGCGGAGGAGGTGACCCGTGGCTAAGCCGTACGACGTGATCATCGTCGGCGCGGGCAGCGTGGGCACGCCGACGGCCTTTTTCCTGGCCCAGGCCGGCCTGCGGACGCTGGTCGTGGACTGCCTGCCCAGCGTCGGGCAGGGGGCCAACAAGGCCGCCATCGGTGGCATCCGTGCTACCCACTCCGACCCGGCCAAGATCCGCCTCTGCCTGCGCAGCCTGGCCATCGTCTCGGCGTGGAAGGAGACGTACGGCGACGCCGTCGAGTGGTACCAGGGGGGCTACTCCTTCGTCGCCTACCGCGAGCGCGAGGAAAAGATCCTCAAGGAGCTGCTCGTCACGCAGCAGTCGTACGGGCTGAACATCCGCTGGCTGGAGCGCGACGAGCTGCTGGAGGTGATCCCCGACCTCAACCGAGAGGGGCTGCTCGGCGGGACCTACTCCCCGGAGGACGGCCACGCCTCGCCGCTGCTGCTGGCCCACGCCTTCTACCGACACGCCCGGCAGCTTGGCGCCGAGTTCCATTTCGACGAGAAGGTGACCGGCCTGCTGGTCCAGGGCGGGCAGGTGCAGGGGGTGCGGACGGAGCACGGCGAGCACCACGCCCCCGTGGTCATCGACGCTGCCGGAGGCTATGGCCGGGAGGTGGCCCAGATGGCCGGAATGGACGTCCCGGTGCAGCCCGAATCGCACGAGGGGGGCGTGACCGAGGCGGTGGCCCGCTTCCTGCATCCGATGGTGGTGGACATCCGCCCGGCGGCCGGCTCGGCCAACTACTACTTCTACCAGCACTATACCGGGCAGGTCATCTTCTGCATCACCCCCAACCCAAGCATCCTGGGCACCGACACGCGCGAGACCAGCGTCTTCCTGCCGCAGGTGGCCCGGCGTATGGTCGACCTGATGCCACGGCTGGCCAACCTGCGCGTGCGCCGCACCTGGCGCGGGCTCTACCCGATGACACCGGACGGCTTCCCCATCGTCGGCTGGTCGCAGGAGGTAGAGGGCTTCTTGTTGGCCGTTGGCATGTGCGGACAGGGCTTTATGCTCGGCCCGGGGCTGGGCGAGCTGCTCACCCGCATGGTGCAGGGCCGGCTGGAGGAAGAGGACCACATGGTGCTGCGGTACCTGTCGCCCTACCGGGAGTTTGCCGGGCAGGAGAAGCTGAAGTAGCGGGGGACAAGTGGCAGGTGACAAGGAACAGGCCTTTACTTGCCACTCGCCACCTGACATCCGCTGCTCTTCACCTGGCTTCGCCAGCTAGGGGAATAGGACTGGGAGCTGCCGTAGGAGTCCAGCTCGGGAGCCGATCCCATCCCTTCAAGATCAGCGGCAGCATGACGGCCTGTGGCAGGTACAGCTCGATCTCGTAGAGATACGGCCACAGCTTCCCCGTGACAAAGAGGCGGTCGCCGTCGGCGTCGTGGGCGATCCCGTTGAGCACGTCGGCCCCGGGCGGGCGCAGGCCGGCCAGGTCGATCCAGGCCGTCACCTGGCCCGTGGCCGGGTCGATGCGGGCGATGCGGTCGGTCAACCAGACGTTGGCATAGACCTCCCCAGCGATGTACTCGAGCTCGTTCAGCCGGACGACCGGGCCCTGGTCGCCCACGACCTGGATGCGTCCCGTTTCGCTGAACGTTTCCCGGTCGCGGAAATAGAGCCAGGAGGTGCCGTCGCTCATGATCAGGCGCTGGCCGTCGTCGGTCAGGCCCCAGCCCTCCGTGGCGTAGCCGAAGGTAGCCGTCGGGCTGAAGGTCTCCCTCCGGTAGACGAAGGCGACGTGCTCGCGCCAGGTCAACTGGACGATGGTGTCGCTGAGGACGACGATGCCCTCGCCAAAGTACTGGCTAGGCAGGTCGTGCTGCTGCAGGACCGTGCCGCTCTCCAGGTCCACCCGCCGCAGGGAGGAGCCCCCGTAGAGGCCGGTGCCCTCGTAGAGGACGCCGTCGGTATAGACCAACCCCTGGGTAAAGGCGGCGGCGTCATGGGGGTAGGCCTGCACGACGCGGTAGGAGTAGACAGGAATGCTCTGGGCGGCCGGGCGCGGCCGGCCGCCGGGTCCCGGGGCGGGAGCCAATGCTGCCATCGGGATGCGGAGTGCCCACACCGCCAGGCCGGCCAGGGTGACCAGGAGCGCGGCTGCGCACAGCGCCTTGCGTACTCTCAACGTATGACCTGCCAACCTGCGATGGGCGCTTACAGCCCCTCGATCACCGGCAGGATCTCCTCCGGGCGAGGGAGTTCCTTCATGGGATAGACCCGGGCGTAGCGGACGATGCCCTGCTTGTCGATGACAAAGACGGCCCGCTCGGAAGTGCCCTGCGGGCGCAGGATGCCGTACTGCCGGGCCACCTCTCCACCGGGGAAGTCGGCCAGGAGCGGGAAGGACTTGACCCCGATGGCCTGGGCCCAGGCCTCCTTGGCCGGGACGCTGTCCACGCTGAGGCCCAGGAGCTGGGTATCGAGCTGCTCGAAGCGCTCGTGGGCCAGCTCCAGCAGTACCATCTGGCCGGTGCAGACCGAGGTAAAGGCCAGGGGATGGAACGATAGGACCACGTTCTTCTTCCCCAGGTAGTCGCTCAACGTCACCTTGCTCCCCAGGCTGCCGCGCAGGGTGAAATCGGGAGCCCGGTCGCCCACCGAGATCGGTTTTGATTCACTCATTCCGGCACTCCTTTCTGGTATTGCAGGATGCATGATGCAGGAAGCAGGATGCATGGGTGTACTCTTGGCTCTCGTCTGTTGGCCCCTTGCTCCTCGTGACTCCCTGTCTCTGGCCTCTTGTCTTCGTATCCTCTTGTCCCCCTGTCCCCTCACCCGTACCGCTCTTCCTTCCACGGGTCCGCGTTGTTGTGGTACCCCGCGCGCTCCCAGAAGCCGGGCTCGTCATGGTCGAGGAACTCGACCGCACGCACCCACTTGGCGCTCTTCCAGAAATAGCGCAAGGGCACGACCAGGCGCAGGGGGCCGCCGTGCTCTTGGGAAAGGGGCCGGCCCTCGTAGCCCCAGGCGAAAAAGTTGTCGGCCGCGGAAAAGACCTCCAGCGGCATGTTGGTGGTCCAGCCGCGCTCGGCGTGGACAACGACGTAGCGGGCGGCCGGCTTCAGGCGGACGTGGCGCAGCACCTCCATCGTGGCCACGCCCTCCCAGCGCGTGTCGAGCATACTCCAGCCGGTGACGCAGTGGAGGTCGCTGACGTACTCGCGGGCCGGCAGGGCGCGGAACTGGGGGTAGGTCCAGCGGACCTCCTCCTCGACCAAGCCGAAGAGGCGCAGGTCCCAACTGGCCAGGTCCACGCGGGGGACCGGGCCATAGTGCAGCACGGGCAAGCGCTGCACCAGGCGCTGGTGGGGGGGAATGCGCTCGAGCAGGGCATCGCTCATCGGGATACCTCATGGGTGAACACGTTCAGCGACCCCACTCTACCGCGACCGGCCGGCCGGGTCAAGTGGGCCGGCTCACAAAGCACGCCGGGCTCACCGCTGCGAGAGGTTTAGAAACGATCTCAAAACCACGAGGGCACAAGGACACCATGTCGATAAGCGTTCTTTTCCAATATCCTCTCTGGTGTCTTCGTGCCTTGGTGGTCCGTTCACCTTGGTGCCTCTGTGGTTTGGTGGTCGATTTGAGATAGTTTCCAAGACGCAGCGGCCACCTAGCTTGAGGACGCGGGCCATCTCCTGCAGGCAAACCGCCACCTGGGAACGGAAGCATCATTGCTGTGGCTCCTTTCACCTCCCATTATAGCACACACCCTCCACAGGTGTCAATCACAATGCGTGTAGCATGTCCTTGTCGACATCAATTATGGCTATATATATATGGAAGATATGTCGCCCCGGTACTTCACTGGGCACCTCGACTGGCCCCGGTCACCGGTCGCGCCGGCCGCCATTTGCGCATCCAGGCACGATGTAGTACAATACAGGCCGGCACCGGGTGTCCGCACCTCCCTGGTGCACGCGATCGGGCAAGTCGTCCTCCGCTGGATCGGCCCGGACGATGGGGACACAGCCGTCCCCGCTTACACGAGGAGGTGATCGCCTGACCGTTCCGCCTTCGGCCCCGCTCCATGGTTCTCTAGCAGCGCGATCGAGGAGGTCTCATGATCAGTGAAGTGGTCATTGCCAGCGGCTGCCGGACGGCTATCGGCAAGTTCGGCGGCAGCCTGGCCAACATCCCGGCCCCCGAGCTGGGCGCCACCGTCATCCGCGAAGCGATCAGGCGCGCTGGCATCGAGCCCGGCGTGGTCGACGAGGTGCTGATGGGCTGTGTCGTGCCCGCCGGACAGGGGCAGGCCCCCGCCCGCCAGGCTGCCATCAAGGCCGGCGTACCGGCCGAGATCGGCGCCACCACCGTCAACAAGATCTGCGGTTCCGGGCTCAAGACGGTCATGCTGGCGGCGGCCATGATCCAGGTCGGCGATGCCGATATCATCGTCGCCGGGGGCATGGAGAACATGAATATGGTCCCCTTCTACCTGCCCCGTGCCCGCACCGGTTACCGCATGGGCGCCATCGGCAAGGGCACGCGCGGCGCCGTCCCCGACGGCCTGGTCGACGGCATGGTCTGGGACGGCCTGTGGTGCTCCTTCTGCGACCATCACATGGGCTCTTCCGCCGAGTGGGTGGCCCGCGAGTTCAAGCTGACCCGCGAGGAGCTGGACGAGTACGCCTACAACAGCCAGCGCAAGGCCATCGAGGCCATCGACGCCGGCCGCTTCAAAGCCGAGACCGTTGCCGTGGAGATCCCCCAGCGCAAGGGTCCGCCGCTCCTCTTTGATACCGAGGAGAACCCACGCCGCTACGCCTCGCGCGAGGAAGCCATGGCCCAGCTGGGCAAGCTGCCCCCGGCCTTTGAGGCCGGCGGCATCGTCACGGCCGGCAACTCCCCCGGCATCACCGACGGCGCCGCCGCGGTGGTGGTCATGAGCGGGGCCAAGGCCCGGGAGATGGGCATCCAACCGCTGGCCCGCATCACCGCCTACGACCAGGCCGCCGTCGAGCCGCTGCGGCTCTTTACCGCGCCCATCTACGCCGTGCGCAAGGTGATGCAGAAGCTGGGCGTCGGGATCGACTACTTTGACCTGATCGAGGCCAACGAGGCCTTTGCCGCGCAGGCCGTGGCCGACGGCAAGGCGCTGGGCTGGGACTGGGACCGCGTCAACGTCAACGGCGGGGCCATCGCCCTGGGCCATCCCATCGGCTGCAGTGGCGCCCGCGTGCTGGTGACGCTGCTCTATGCCATGCAGGACCGCAACCTGCGCACCGGCCTGGCCACCCTCTGCCTGGGCGGCGGCGAGGCCGTGGCCCTGAGCGTGGAGCGGGTCTAGATTTTCCCTGCACCGCGGAGGCACAGAGGGAACCGGGCGGCAGGGGATGTGCTCCATGCCCTCTGTCTCCGCGGCGGGAACATTGCCCCGCCAGAGGTGAGCGGCATGGGCCGGCCGAACGAGCGTGTCAGGGTCACCGTGCGTGCCTGTGCGCCTCTCCTGGGCCTGGGCCTGCTCCTGGAGGCCGGCCTCGTGGCCCTGATGGCCGTCGTCTGGCGCATCCCCGACACCTTCTACAACGTCTACGGCTACAGCGCGGCCACGCTGCCCTTTTTCCTGCAAGGATGGGGCTGGAGCCGGCCGGCGGCCCTCCCGGGGCATGCTTTCCAGTGGGCCTATATCGGGCTCTGGCTCGGCCTGAACGGGGTCTGGCTGCTGGCCA
This sequence comes from uncultured Chloroflexia bacterium, assembly GCA_964613665.1. Lineage (GTDB taxonomy): Bacteria > Chloroflexota > Chloroflexia > DTKN01 > DTKN01 > CAZQFV01. The sequence continues at coordinate 25,162 of CAZTIG010000009.1, read as the reverse complement.
TCCGCCAGGCGGGGAGGGTGGCCGGGCGGGGCGCCCTGGCGATTGTCCTGGGCATGGCCCTGCTCTTCAACCTGACGCTGGTCCTGGCCATGCCGCCGGCCTTTTCCACCGACGTCTACAACTACCTGGCCTCGGGACGGCTGGTGGCCTGGCACGGGCTGAACCCCTACTCCACCCGCCCGTCGGCCATGGCGCCCGACCCACTGCTGGCACTGCCCCTCTGGGACGTTGTGACCCCCTATGGGCCGCTCTGGGTGGGCGTCACGACGCTTGTAGCCCTCGTGTCCGGCTACGGCGGCATCTTCGCCGGGGTGCTCCTGCTCAAAGCCGCGGCCGCCCTGTTCCATCTGGCCCTGGCCGGGCTCCTCTATGCCCTGGCCCGGTCCAAAGCTACTACGGCCTCACCGGCTTTCCCGGCCCTGGCCGTGGCCCTGGGGGTAGCCTGGAGTCCGCTCTTCCTGCTGGAAGGCGCCGGCAATGGGCACAACGACCTGGCCATGGTCGCCCTGGCCGTGGGCGGCCTGCTGGCCTACCAGCGGGGCCGTCCCTGGACCGGTTACCTGCTGCTGATCCTGGCGGCGCTGGTCAAGTACAGCGCCCTGCTGCTGGTGGCCCTGGTCCTGCTTTCCTGGCTGCGTAGACAGGAGGGCTGGCGCCAGCGGTTCCTGCTCGTCGGGAAGCTGGCCCTGTTGGGGCTGGCACTGCTCGTCCTGGCCAACCTGCCTTTCTGGCAGGGTCCCCAGTCTGTCGTGCAGGGCCTGTACGTGGAGATGACACACATCCGTGTCAGCCCGGCCGTCCTGCTGCTGCGCGGGATGGAGGCGCTGTGGGCGACCTGGCCGGCCGCTGCCGCCCAGGCCCCCGCGCTGGCATTTGCCAGCACGCAGGTCTTGCTGAAAGGGACTCTCGTCGTCATCGTGATCGTCCAGGGCATCGCCCTGTGGCGGAAGCACCACGGCTCGTTCACGGCGCTCCTCGGGGCGTGGGAGGTGACCGCGCTGCTCTACGTCTGCTTCCTGCACGGGGCCACCTTCCCCTGGTACTTTACCTGGCCGGCCGGCACGGCCCTGCTCCCGCGCGAGCAGCCTGGACGGCGCCGCCTGGCCGGATGGAGTTTCGGCCTGGGAGCCCTCGCCGGGCTCCTCTATGGGGTAACTGTCTGAGAAGAAGGAGGATACGATGGAGATCCGCCAAGTCGCCGTTATCGGGGCCGGCACGATGGGCCGGGGCATCGCCCAGGTCTTTGCCCAGAGCGGCTACGAGACGCACCTGATCGAGGTCATTCCCGCGCAGCTCCAGGGGGCCATCGCCGGCATCGACAAGTTCCTGGGCAAGAGCGTCGAGAAGGGCAAGCTGACCGCCGAAGAGAAGGCGGCCACCATGGGCCGGCTACACCCCTCGGGGGACTTGGCCGCCGCCGCCGGGGCCGACCTGGTCGTCGAGGCCATCATCGAGAACGTCGAGGAGAAGAAGCGCGTCTACGGCCAGCTCGACGCCCTCTGCCGGCCCGAGGTCATCCTGGCCTCCAACACCTCTTCCATCCCCATCACCGTGCTGGCCGCCGCCACGAAGCGCCCGGAGAAGGTCATCGGCATGCACTTCATGAACCCGGTGCCGCTGATGGCCCTGGTGGAGATCATCCGCGGCCTGGCCACCTCGGACGAGACCACCGCCACCGTCGTCGAGCTGTCCAAGAAGCTGGGCAAGATACCGGTCGAGGTCAACGACTTTCCCGGGTTCATCTCCAACCGGGTGCTGCAGCCGATGATCAACGAGGCCATCTTTGCCCTCATGGAAGGAGTCGCCACGAAGGAAGCCATCGATCAGATCATGATGCTGGGCATGAATCACCCCATGGGGCCACTGGCCCTGGCCGACCTGATCGGGCTGGACGTGGTGCTCTCCATTCTGGAGGTGATGTTCAAGGGCTCCGGCGACCCGAAGTACCGGCCCTGCCCGTTGCTGCGCAAGTACGTCGACGCCGGCTGGCTGGGGCGCAAGACCGGGCGGGGGTTCTATCACTATGCTGCCGGAGAGGAGCCGCCGAAGAAGGGCTAGGGAGGACGCAATGGACCTGACCCTCACCGAAGAGCAACGCATGATCCAGGACATGGCCCGCGACTTTGCGGAGAAGGAGCTGATCCCGCGGGCGGCGGAGCGGGACGAGAAGGAGGAGTTCCCCCACGCCGCACTGCAGAAGATGGGCCAGCTGGGCCTGCTCGGCCTGTACGTGCCGGAGGAGTACGGCGGCTCCCTGGTGGACACGGTGTCTTACTGCCTGGCCCTGGAGGAAATCGCCCGCGGCTGCGGTTCTACCTCGCTGATCATGGCCGTGCACTGTGCCACGGCCTGCTACCCCCTGGTCAAGTTCGGCACGGAAGAGCAGAAGCGGCGCTACCTGCCGCGGCTGGCCAGCGGGGAGTGGCTGGGCGGCTTTGCCCTGACCGAACCGGGAGCCGGTTCGGACGCCAGCGCCGTCTCCACGACGGCGGTGCGCGACGGCGACAGCTACGTCCTCAACGGGGTCAAGACCTTTATCACCAGCGGCAGCGAGGCCCGTCTGCTGCACGTCTTTGCCACGGTGGACCGCTCCAAGGGCGTCCGCGGCATCACCGGCTTTGTCGTGGACACGCAGCGGCCCGGTTTCCGCGTCGACAGCATCGAGAAGAAGATGGGCATGCGCGCCTCGCGCACCGCCCAGCTCTCCTTCGAGGACTATCGCCTGCCGGCCGAGGACCGCCTGGGCGAGGAAGGCGAGGGCTTCAAGATCGCCATGATCACGCTGGACGCCGGCCGCATCGGCATCGCCGCCCAGGCCGTGGGCATTGCCCGGGCGGCCTACGAGGCGGCCCGGAGCTACGCCCGGCAGCGGGTGCAGTTCGGCCGACCCATCGCCGAGCTACAGGCCGTCCAGTTCATGCTGGCCAACATGGCCACCGAGATCGAGGCGGCGCGCCTGCTGATCGTGGACGCGGCGCTGAAAAAGGACCGCGGCGAGCGCCACACCAAGGAAGCGGCGATGGCCAAGCTGTTTGCCACCGAGATGGCCTCGCGGGTCTGCGATATGGCGCTGCAGATCCACGGCGGCTACGGCTACTCGCGCGACTACCCCGTGGAGCGCTACCTGCGCGACGCGCGGGTGACGCGCATCTACGAAGGCACGTCCGAGATCATGCAGGTGGTGATCGCCGGCCAACTGCTGCGGGAGTGAGCCTTGCGCTTCGTGCTGCTGCTCCTGAGTGCGCGCCTGCGCCTCTTCTACAACTCGTTCCGCCGGGGCACGACGGCGGCCAAGGTCGGCTGGATCGTGGCCGGCCTGGCCCTGCTCGGGGGAGCCGCCCTCAGCGGTCTGGCCGGCTGGGGCCTGACCCGGCTGCTGGCGTTCCTGCAGCAGCCGGACATCCAGGAAGCGCTGCGGGAGTCCAACGTGCCGCTGGCGTCCCTGCAGCCCACCGCCCTGTTCAGCTCGATCCTTTCCATCCTGGTGCTGGCCGTGTGGGGCATCATCCTGCTGAGCAGCCTGGGGGCGGCCCTGAACAACTTTTACCTCGCCAGCGACCTGGAGCTGCTGGTGGCCGCCCCCATCCCCATGCGGGCCATCTTCACGGCCAAGTTCCTGGAAGGGCTGGGGGTGGGTTACCTGCTGCTCCTGATGCTGGGCGGGCCGGCCCTCATCGGGCTGGGCATCGGGGCGGGGTACCCCTGGCCGTACTTCCTGGGAGCGGCGCTGGTGCTGCTCATGGTGCCGCTGGTGCCCGAGTCGCTGGGTACTCTCCTGGTCATGCCACTGGTGCGCATCATCCCCCCCAGGCGGCTGCGTGAGGTGCTGCAGGTGCTGGGTGGGCTCGTCGGGGCCGCCTTCTACTTCTTCGGCCAGTTGCCGCAGGGGAGAGACCTGGACCCGCAGGCGGCGGGGCAGGTCGTGCAGGTCCTGCAGAGCCTGCGGCTGCCATACCTGCCGCAGGGCTGGGCGGCCCAAGGGCTGGTAGGGCTCGGCCAGGGCGACTACCTGCCGGCGGCCGTTGCCCTGGGGGCTTTTGCCGTCCTCTCCGTGGGGCTCTATGCCCTGGCCCTGCTGGGAGCCGAGCGGCTGTACTACAGCGGCTGGGCCAGCCTGCAGTCGGCCCCGGCCGGCCGGCGCCGCCGCGCGCCACGCACGGCGCGGCCCGAAGGGGAGCTGCCCTTCCTGCCGCGCCCCGTGCGCGGCATCCTGGCCAAGGACATGCGCCTCTTCCTGCGCAACCCGCAGGGCTGGACGCAGATGTTGATGCCGCTGGCCTTTTACGCCCTCTTCCTCTTCCAGGCCACGCGGCGGGAGTCGGCCTGGGGGCCAGGTGGGTCGGCGTCCGGTATGCTGATCGGCGGAGCCTTTGCCCTCTTTATGGCCGTTTCCATGACAAGCGGCCTGAGCCTGGGCGGCGTAGGCAGCGAGGGCAAGCAGATGTGGCTGCTGCAGACGGCGCCCGTGCCGGCACGGCGTATCCTCTGGGGAAAGCTCCTGTCGGCCTACCTGCCGCTGTTGGGCCTGGGCGGGGCTATGCTGCTGGGGCTGACGCTGGTTGCCGGGGGTTCCTGGTGGGGATTCCTGGGCATCTGGCTCCTCGTGGGGCTCATCGGCCTGGGCACCACCGGCATCGCCGTGGGGCTGGGGGCCTCCTTCCCCCGCATGCAGGCCGAGAGGAACAGACAGCGCGTCGCGGCAGGGGCCGGTTGTCTCTATTTCCCCCTCATCGCCGCCTACATGGGCCTCGTCGGCGCCCTGATCCTGCTGCCGCCGCTGCTCAGCGACGTCCTGGCGCGGGCCGGGCTCGCCATCCTGGCCTGGATGCTGTGGGCCATCGGCCCCCCGGGCGCGGTCGTGCTCACCGGCCTGGCGCTGTGGGTGCCGCTGAAGGTCGGGGCCGAGCGGATGGCGAAGCTCGAGGTATAGGCGGAGCCGTCGGAAGAGGATCTACCACACCCTACCACTGTGATGGCATCCTCTCCACCGCTCCGGGGCAATCTGTGCCTGCGCCCTACCTGGGGCGCGGCGAAGAGCATGATGGCTGCGACGATCCTGCAGGGCCTCACCCTGGGTCTCTCCACCGGCCTCTTCTGCCTGGCCTACTGCGCGCCGGTCTTGGTGCCACTGATGATGGCCGAGCAGCGCGACCTCGGGCGCATCGCGCGCACAATCGGGGAGCTGGCGCTGGGCCGGCTGATCGCCTACCTGGCCTTTGGCGCGGCGGTGGGGTACCTCGGGGCGCAGCTGCAGGAGCCGGCCGTGCAAAAGGTGATCGGTGCGGCCATGATCGTCCTGGCCGCACTGCTCCTGCTCTATGTCGCCATCCGCGGCTGGCCGCACCTGGGGCTGTGTCGGCGGGTGGACGAGCGCTACCTGCGCTTTCCCATCCTCTTCGGCCTGCTCACCGGCCTGAACATCTGCCCGCCGTTCCTGCTGGCCATCACCGCCGCGCTGAACGCCAGCAGCGCCGTGCTGGGCGTGCTCCTCTTTGCCGGCTTCTTCGTGGGCACGTCGGTCTACCTGGTCGTGCTCGTGCCGGTGGGCTACCTCGGGCGCTGGCCAGCCCTGCGCACCGTCTCTTGGATGACCGCCCTGCTGTCCGGGATCTTCTTCCTGGCACAAGGGGTGGTCACCCTGAGCACATAGTTCTGCCGGACACGATGGCTGACGCACTGGTCAACCTCTCTCCGCCCGCCCTGGCCCAGGCCGTCGAGGACAACCTGGTGGCCCTGTGGGCCGACCGCGGGCGACTACCTCAGGTCGAGCTGCACGTCGAGGCCGAGCGCACCTGGTACGTCTCATCCTTCCCCCTCCTGCCGGCCAACGGTGTCCTGCGGGCCGACTTCCCCCCCGGCGATGTGGACCGGCACATCGCGCAGACGCTGGAGATCTTTCGCTCGCGCCGGGTACCCATGACGTGGTGGATCGGCCCCTCCAGCCGGCCGGCCGATCTGGGGCGTCGTCTCGAGGCCCAAGGTCTTGCGCGCCTCGGCGACGAGCAGGGTATGGCTGCCGACCTGGCGACCATGAAGGAGGAGTGGCCGGCCGTGCCCGGACTGACCATCGCCCGGGTCGCCGACGATGGCGACCTGCGGCACTGGCTGCGCGTCTTTGCCCGCGCGTTTGGCGTTCCGGCGTGCCAGGCCCGCGTCATCCGTACGATCGAAGCCGGCCTTGGCCTGGGAGCGGAACTGCCGCGGCAGCTGTACCTGGGCCGACTGGGGAAGAAGGCCGTGGCCACGGCGCTCCTCTTCCTGGGTGCAGGTGTGGCCGGGCTCTATGCCATCGCCACGCTGCCGGCCGCGCGCGGCCGGGGCATCGGCACGGCTATGACGCTGGCGGCCCTGCGCCAGGCCCAGGCCCAGGGCTACCGCGTGGCAGTCCTGAGCGCCTCGGCGATGGGGTTGCCCGTGTACCGCCGGCTTGGTTTCCGCACGTGCTGCACCGTCAGCCAGTACGCCTGCGAGGGATAGGAGCTGCTAGCGCTCCTCGATGCGCACGCTCTTCAGGAGGTCCCCCGGCGTGCGCGCCCTGGCCGGGTCGCGCGGGGCGATGGCCCGCAGCACCTCCAGTCCCGCGATCACCTTTCCGAAGACGGAATGATGGTCGTCCAGCCACGGCGTGGCCGCCAGCGTGATGAAGAACTGGCTTCCGTTGGTGCCAGGCCCGGCGTTGGCCATGGAGAGAACGCCGGGCCCGTCGTGGCGCAGGTCGGGGTGGAACTCGTCGGCGAAGCGATAGCCCGGCCCGCCGCTGCCGGTCCCGGTGGGATCGCCGCCCTGGGCCATGAATCCGGGGATGACCCGGTGAAAGGTGGTGCCGTCGTAGAAGCCCTCCCGGGACAGGAAGACAAAGTTGTTCACCGTGCGCGGGGCCTTGCCGGCGAAAAGCTCGATAACGATCTCCCCCCGGACCGTTTCCAGGGTGGCGACGTAGCGCTTCTGGGGGTCGATCTGCATCGCCGGTGGCTGGCTGTAGCGGGGGCTGGCCATCGATCCTCTCCTTTGGCAATGGTGCCGCTCACGAGCGGCAGGGGCCGGCGGGTTGCCCCGCCGGCCCCGTGTCGTCGCCCGGCCTGCCGCAGGCTAGGGTGTCCCGCGGACGATCAGCGGCAGGTAGATGTAGTAGAACACCGTGCACTCCACCTCCACCCGGAACGGCGCGCTGTCATACCCCTCCTGGCAGTTCCACACCTCCAGCGTCCCGGAGTACACCCCCGTGGCGCCATAGTCGTGCACCGGCATGGCCTCCGTCGAGGTCATCCCGTCGCCAAAGCTCCACAGGTAGGTGAAGGGTGCCTCGCCGCTCAGCGCCACGGCGAAGGAGACCGAACAACCATCGATCGTCGGCGTGATGACCAGAATCTCCACCTCCTGGCAGCACGTCACCGTCCAGGTGCCGGTGACGATGTCGGTGTACTGCCCGCCGCAGTTGCTCACGGTCAGGGTGTAGGGATACGTGCCCGAGGCCCCAAAGTCGACCGTGCCGCCCGGCGTAGTGTAGGTGCCAAAGTCGCCCAGGTCCCACAGGTACTCGATGGGCTCTGTGCCGGTGACCGTGGCGTAAAAGTCCACCACACACCCGTCCACCCCACCGCCGATGCCCAGAATCTCCACCGGCTCGCAGGGAACGGGCTCCACCGTGATCTCGTACGTCGCCGTCACCACGCCTTGCCCCGAGCAGTTGGTCGCGGTCATGACCACGGAGTAGACGCCCTCCGCGTCGTAGCTGTGGGTGACGCTTTGGCCGCTCCCCACCGCCCCGTCGCCAAAGCTCCAGGTGTAGGTGATCGGCTCGTCGCCCACCGCCGTCCCGTCGAACGTGACCTCTTCGCCCACCGTCGGTGTGATCGGCGTCCAGCTAAAGTCCGCATCGCTCACCTGCACGCACCCCACCACGCACAGTGTCAGCGGGATCGGGAACGGCGTGGCCCACCCCGGATCGTCGTGGATCAAGAGCAGGCTGGCTGTGTAGCACTGGTTGATCCCCAGCCCCGTGCTGTCGAAGATCACGTCCACGTCGAAGCTGCTGTCCGGCAGCACCACCCCCACCGTCGGCACCTCGCTCACCCACGGCACGTCGGCGTAACCCCCCGTGCCCTCGATGATAAAGGGCATGCCCTGCGGCGTGCTGGTGCCGCTGTCGAGGGCCGCTGCCCAGGCGCCGGTGTATTGCAGGGCGTTCCCCGTGGTCGTCTGTCCCACGATGCTGATCGGCGGCGCCCACGGCCCCGAGCTCAGGCTGCCGTTCGTCATCCAGTCCAGCCAGTACGTCCCCGGGGGCAACGTCACCCCGGCGCTGCACGTGTCCGCCATGATCGGCCGCTGCGTGTCGAGCAGGCCCGTGTCCAGCACCCGGTAGATGTTCGACCAGGTCGTGTTCACCAGCCGGTTGGTCGTCAGGTCGCCGAAGATGACGCTGCTGCCCGGGTCGTCCGGTGGCCCGTCCCAGATCTGGTAGTAGACACCGGTGATCGGAGAGGGGTTCGTCGGCGACCCCGTCTGGTAGGCGAAGAAGGTGATGCTCTCCACCTGCCAGCCCATCGGGTCGGTCACCTCGAAGTCGTCCGCCATGCGGTACCCCAGCGAGTACTGGTGGCCGAAGCCGTAGGTGTTCATGCCCAGCGCCGTCTGCAACGCGCTGGCATCGGCCCCGCCGGCGCCCCCTCCGGGGTGGGTCACCAGTGGCCCGTTGTCCCACAGCACATCCTCCGGGTAGGCAAAGACCGCCACCGCCCCGGCCGGCCCGGCCGCAGGAACCGCCGGCTCACCCACCACCTCCGCCGCCAGCGCCGCATCGTACACGGCCACCGGCGCGTTGCCCGCCCCGCCCAGCCGGTAGGTAGCCGTCGTCTCCGCCAGCCGCCAACCCAGTTCGCCGCCCCCAGCGTTGCCGATCGTCAGCGTGTCGGTGTAGACCGTGTCCGGTGCCAGCGTCAGGCTGTAGGCCAGCGGCGTCACGTCCATGCACGACTCGTCCAGCCGCAGGGCAAAGTCCAGCGTCGTCGTCTGCTGCCCCACGATGCTCACCCCGGCCGTCGCCGGTAGGTGGTCCGCCGCGCTGGCGGTGACGGTGTAGACCCCCTCGACCAGCCAGCGGTAGTAGTACCCGTCCTGGTTCGTCGTCACTGTCCAGGTCACCCCGCCGGGACCCTCGATCAGGACCGGCGCGTCGGCCGCCGGGTAGCTGTCCTGGTCGCAGTAGCCCGTGCCAGTGACTGTGCCCTCCAGCTTGCCCATATCCGCCGGGGGAAGGACGGTCATGATGACGTCCACGTCCTTGACCGGCTGACCGGCGGTGTCGGGGTTGGCACGCAGCGTGGCGTAGTACTCGCCGGGCGTGACGATGCCGACGGCCGGCGTGGCGGTGAAGTAGTTGGTCCAGCCGAGTGAGCCGCCGGCCGGCACCGTGCCGCTGACGATGCTCTCGCCCAGCCAGGGCACGTCGCCGCCTCCGGTGACCAGGGTGAAGTAGTAGGGTGAGAAGCCGGTGTAGGTGTTGTTGATCGTCTGGGCCGGCGGGTAGCCGGCCAGGGTGCTGGGGATACCGGTGTGCAGGATGCCGAAGCACTCGGTGGTGATGGGCACCGGCTCGGTGCCGCGGTAGTAGTTGGCGCTTCCGTTCCAGCTGGCGCCGACGTAGTAGAACTTGCCGGCCTCGGTCTGCACGGAGATCGAGCCGGAGCTGTACCACTGCGCGCCCGGACCCACACCGTCGACCCAGTTCTCAAAGATCTTGTTGTAGGAGCCGGTCACGGCGTTGCCCTCGTAGACGATGAAGTAGAGGTCGGTGGTCGAGGCAAAGTTCAGCCAGACGCGGATCTCGCTGATGACCGTGTCCTCGGTGGCCTCGAAGATGTTGCCCCGGTCGCGCAGGCCACCAGGTCCCCAGGGCGAGGCAGTGCTGCCATAGGTCTCCTCGCACAGCGCCTGTGGGGTGCAGCCAGATGGCTCGGGATCTCCACCGGCGGCCAGCGAGCCTGCCGCCCGCTCCAGCGGGATCTCGACGAACTGGAAGGAATAGGCCGCGCCCATGTGGTTGTAGAATGTCGCCCCAACCGCGCCGAGGTCCCCAAGCACCAACGTGGCGTGGATCGGTTCGGGGACCACGGCAACAAACGCCAGCAGGTCAAAGTCCTGCTGGGTGTCCCCGCCCGAGGTGATGACGACGCTCACCGTCTCGCTCACATAGTCGGGGGCCTCCGCCGTCACGTCGTAGGTCCCCGCCTCCAGGTAGATCTCATAGTACCCCGTCGCCGGGTCCGTCGTCGTCGACCCGTCCCCGGCCACCGTGATCGTCGCCGCCAGCGGCGCTCCGCTGTCCGCATCCGTCACGTACCCGTAGAGCCGGCCCAGCGGCTGCAGCGCAAAGTCCTGCACCGTCGTCTGCGCGGTGATCACCTGCACCCCGCTGATCGTCTGCGGAGCGTACAGGGGGTGCTCGGCGGTGACCTCATAGGTGCCCGCGCTGAGGGTGATGCTGTAATAGCCGGTGCCGTCGGTGGTGGCGCTGCCCGAGCCGCTCGGGCCCACCGCCGTCACCGTCGCCCCGGCGATCGGCGCCTCCAGCGCGCTGTTGACGTGCCCCTCCAGCGTGCCCGTTTCCCCGCACATGCTCTGCGCCAGCTGCACCGCCGCCAGCGCGTCCAGAATCCCCCACCCCCACACGTCGTTCGGGTGGTCCACGAACGGCGGGCACTGCCCGTCGATCTTGGCCTCCGCCGTCTCCATCATGATCTGCTTCGTCGTCGGCACGTCCCCTCGCAGGCACGGCGCCGCGTTCCAGATCAGCGCCACCAGCGCCGTCGAGTGCGGCGCCGCCATCGACGTCCCGCTCTTGTACCCGTACGAGTTCGTCGGTATCGACGACCGCACGTTCACCCCTGGCGCCGCCACCTCCGGCTTCAGGTACGGGTTGCCCGGGCTGTAGTAGTCCATCGGCCCACGGCTCGAGAACGACGCAATCGTGTCCCCCTGCGCAAACGCCGCCGTCGCAATGATCTCCGGCACGTACCCCGGGTTGCTGATCGTGCTGCAGTTCGGCCCGTTGTTCCCCGCCGACTTGATCACCGCGATCCCCGCCGCGTTCATGTTCAAGATGATCGGCCGGTAATCGTAGCCCGACGGGTCGTACCACGAGTTGTTCACCGAGTCCGGCGCCTTGCTCGGGTCCGGATTCTGATGGTTCAGGTCCCACGGCGTCAGGAAGAACTCCAGGCACGTCAGGCTCAGCCCCGCGCAGGCGATCCACTTCGCCCCGGGCGCCACCCCGATCTGGTTCGTCCCGCCGTCGTCCCCGATCATCGTCCCCAGCGTGTGCGTCCCGTGGCTGTCATAGTCCACCGGGTACGGCGACGGCGTCCCGCCCCAGTCGTCCCACCAGTTGTAGTTGTGGTCATAGTTGCCCCCCCCCAGGTTGCCGCGGTACTGGTTCACCACCGCCGGGTGGGTGTACTGCGCTCCCGTGTCGTTGTCGCCCACCACCATCCCCTCGCCGTGGTACCCCAGCGCCCACACGTCCGGCGCCCCGATCCGCGTGATGTTCCACTCTACCGCTTCCACCTTCTCCGCCGGCGTCATCGCTGCCCACTCCGGGTCCAGTTGCGGCCGCGGCGCTACCGAGATCCGCGCCACGTCCGCCCGCCCGGCCAGCCACTGCACCGCCGCCAGGTCCCCTGCCTCCACCGCAATCACGTTGTAGATGTAGTGGGGTTCATAGGTCAGGCCCCGGGAGGAGAGATAGTCCAGGATGGGGCCTTGCGTCTCCGCGGCGGTGCGCCGCAGCTCATTGTACACGTACGTCGTCTTCTCTACCTTCGTCTTCAGGGCCTGCGCCCCCGAGACGTCGGCCTGCACCGCCATGATGATGTGAAAGTCCGCCGTGCCTTCCTTGGCCAGCTCGTCCTGCACGGCCAGGTCCACCTTCGACCACTCCACCGGCTCCGCTGCCGCCATGGCCGGAATCATCCCCAGCAGCAGCGACACCATGACCAGCAAGTACCATCCTCGGTGCCTGTTCATCAGCGCCTCCTTGGAAAAACGGATCATCGCCAAAGACACGGATTCCCTGCTCAGCACCTCCTTTTCCGCCTGGCCTCGTGGGGAAGGGACCACGGTTGGCGCACCTGCTTGCCGGTATTGGCATGGCTCATGATAGCGGATGTGGACCCTGCTGTCAAGGAGCAGTTCTGACCAGGGGCGCGCCTATTGACCGGCCCCCGCTGCTGTGCTAGAATGGGCTTCGGCAGATGGCCGGGTGCATTCCCGAAGCTGTCAGCCCGGGGGGAACGAATGCGCAGAGCGCCGATGCTTGTCGCAGCGGTCCTGTCCCTGCTGGCTGGACTGGTGGCGGGTTGCGGGCCGGCCTCCGCCCCATCAGGGGCTGAGGAAGAGCGTCCGTTGGCCAGCCCGACACCCGTGCTCACGGTCTCGCCCGTGCCCCCGGCGACGGCCGCGCCGGTCAGCCCCAGCGCCGGCTTCTCCTCCGCCGCAGAGGCGTGCGTGTCCTGCCACCAGGCCAGCACCCCCGGCATCGTCAACGATTGGCGGGACGGCAGGCACGCCGGGGCCGGTGTGGATTGCGTCAGCTGCCACGCCCCCGGCAACGCGGGCAGCCGCCCGGACGCATTCTCCCACCATGGCCTCGAGGTAGTGACACTGGTGACGCCCGCGCAGTGCGGCCAGTGCCACCCGCAGGAGAGCGCCGAGTTCCTGTCCAGCGCCCACGCCGACGCCGCCCGCGTCGCCGGCTCGCTCGACAGCATCCTGGGCGAGATCGTCGCCGGAGGGCCGGCCGCCACTTCCGGCTGCCAGCAGTGCCACGGCAGCACGGTGCGCGTCGCGGCCGGCCAGCCGGGCGAGCTGGATCCAGCAACCTGGCCCAACAACGGCATCGGCCGGGTCAACCCCGATGGCAGCACGGGCACCTGCACTGCCTGCCACTCGCGCCACGGCTTCCGCATCGCCCAGGCCCGCCAGCCGGAGGCCTGCGGCACGTGCCACCTCGGCCCGGCGCACCCGCAGTACGAGGTGTGGCAGGGATCGAGGCACGGCGCGCGCTACCGCCAGGCCCTGAACGAGGGCTGGGAGCCCGGCCTGGACAGACCCGGTGGGGAATGGTGGCCGGGCCGCGAGTACTATATCACCGGCCCGACCTGCGCCTCCTGCCACATCAGCGCCACCCGCGACCAGGCAGTGACACACGACGTCGGCGCGCGCATCTCCTGGACACTGCGGTCGGTTCTCTCCACACACCAGGAGGACTGGCAGCGGAAGCGCGCCGCCATGCAGCGGGTCTGCTTCAGCTGCCACTCCCGGCAATATGTCACCAACTTCTACGCCCAGCTCGACGCCCTGGTGGCGCTGTACAACGACAAGTTCGCCGCCTCCGCCCAAGGGCTGATGGACCGGCTCTACGCCGACGGCAGACTGACGGCCACGCCGTTGGATGAAGAGATCGAGTGGGTCTACTACGATCTCTGGCACAACGCCGGCCGGCGCGCCCGGCAGGGCGCAGCCATGGCCAGCCCGGACCAGGCCTGGTGGCGCGGCATGTACGACCTGGCCCGGTCGTTCTACAACGAGTTCCTTCCCCGGGCCCGCGTGCTGGACCCGGCGGCGGTCGAAGCCATCCTGGCGCGGCCGGAGCACGCCTGGGTGCAGGGCCTCTCGCCGGAGCAGATCGAGCGGATGCTGCAGTTCTACCAGGGGCGCTAGCTCTCAGCTCGCGGTCCTCGGCTCTCATCCTGGGCATGTGCTGAGGTTGCCCCCTCGCTCCACCCCGCTTGACAGACCAGACGAACCGTAGTAGAGTCATTTCGACACCCATCGAATTGATTACACGGAGGTCGAAATGAGCGAGGACCTGGTCTCCGCAGAGTTGCTGGCCTTTTTCAAGGCGCTGTCCGACGCCAACCGGCTCAAGATCGTCGGGCTGCTGGCCAGCCAGCCTTACACCGTCGAGGACCTGGCGGCGGCGCTGAAGCTGTCGCCCTCGACCGTATCCCACCACCTGGCCCGCCTGGCCAAGGCCGGCCTGGTCAGCGCCCGCGCCAGGGGGCGCTACAGCGTCTACCAATTGGAGACCGCCGCCCTGGAGGAGCGCTCCCGGCGCCTGCTGGCGCGCACCGAGCAGCCGGCGGTCTCCCCCGAGGCGGACGTCGATGCCTTCGAACGCTCCGTGCTGAACGCCTTTCTCAGCCCGGAGGGGCGCATCAGGGACCTGCCGGCCCAGCAGAAGAAGCTGCTGGTCATCCTGAAGCACGTAGCCCAGGCCTTTCAGCCCGGCGTGCGCTACAGCGAGAAGGAGGTCAGGGCCATACTCTCCAGGTTCTACGAAGACACCACCAGCGTGCGCCGGCTGCTGGTCGACTTCCACCTGCTGGCCCGGGAAAGCGGCATCTACTGGCGTGTGGAAGGGCGGCCGTAGGGGTCCTCACAGGGACCGGGCCCCCGGAGGTCCCCGGCATGAGCGCTCCCCTGCGCCCTCTTGACAGCGCCCCCGGACGTGGCTATACTTCGGTCACGACGGGACTCTCGATCCGGAGCAGGCGCCGATGACGGTTGCAGAGGCTCTCCAGCAGGGCACGGCCCTGTTGCGACAGCATGGCTCACCCACAGCCCGGTTGGATGCCGAGGTGCTTCTGGCCCACGCCCTCGGCCGGCGGCGGGTGGAGCTCTACGTGCGCCCGGAGCAGGCCCTGCTGCCCGCGGAGGAAGAGCGCTACCGTTCCTTTCTGGCGCGGCGGGCCGGCGGCGAGCCGGTCTCCTACATCGTGGGCCGCAAGGAGTTCTTCGGGTTGTCCTTTGCCGTGGACCGTCGGGTCCTGATCCCGCGGCCGGAGACGGAGGTACTGGTGGCGCGGGCGCTGGAGTGCGCCCGCCTGCTGGCGAAGGAGGACCTGGCCGTCGCCGACATCGGCACGGGCAGCGGCTGCATCTCCGCGGCGCTGGCCGTCCACCTACCCGGGGCGCGCATCTGGGCGACGGACGCCTCGCCCGCGGCCCTGGCAGTGGCCCAGAGCAACCTGCTGGCGCTGGGCCTGGCCGAGCGCGTGCGGCTGCTGCAGGGGGACCTGTGCGCCCCGCTGCCGGAGCGGGTGGACCTACTGGTCAGCAATCCGCCCTACACCGTCTGGGCAGACCTGCCGGCCGGCATCACCGCGCACGAGCCACGCCTGGCCTTGGACGGGGGCGACGACGGGCTGGCAGTGTACCGCCGGCTGCTACCGCAGATCGCAGCGCATCTGCAGGCGCAGGGTTGGGCCCTGCTGGAGGTCGGGGATGGCCAAGCGGCGGAGGTGTTGGCACTAGCCGCCGCAGCACTGCCGGGAGCGTCCCTGCGGGCCGAGCCGGACTACTCGGGGATCCCCCGGGTGGTCGAGATCGGGCCGGTCGGAACCTGACAGGCCGATACGTGGGAAGGCCAGGGACGGGTCTGCCCCGGAAGCCAGTCTCTGGGGACACGGAGGCAGAGACCCGGAATGCGATGACTCCCTGTGGCGGGGCATCTGGGCGGTTGGTGCCGATTCAGAGTCCTTGGGGTCTGTCCTTGTGGCGCGCAGAAGAAGGCCGGCCCGGGCTACAGGGCCGGCCGAAGGGACGATTCCCCAGAGCGCTCAACGGGCCTTGTAGAGGGTGCGCAGGCAGCGCGTGCAGATGTTTCGCCGCACACGCCGGCCCTCAACAAACAGCGTCTTCTTCTGGGCGTTGAGCTGCCAGCGCCGGTTGGTGCGCCGCTTGGAGTGGCTGACATTGTGCCCGTACTGCGGTGTCTTGCCGCAGATATCGCATTTCCCTGGCATGGCATGTACCCCCTGTTCATCGCTATCGTGACACAGCGACCAATTATAACACAAGAATTGGGTCTTGACAAATCGCCGCCGGATGGTACAATCGCCACAAGACCAGACGGACGGCAGAATCGACGGTCAAAGGAGCGGCAAAGCAATGGCGCCGTACGGTAGCGAATCTCTGGGGCGCATCGAGGTCTCACCGCAGGTGATCGCGGTGATCGCCGAGGAAGCGACACTGCAGTGCTATGGCATCGTCGGACTGGCCTCGCGCCGCCAGCAGGGCATCTGGACCCACATCAAGGAGAAGACCGGGGCAGGCGGTGTGGTCGTGCACATGGAGGGGGACCAGGTTATCCTGGACCTGTATGTCATCATCGAGTACGGCACCCGCATCTCCGAGGTGGCCCGAAATGTGATGAGCAGCGTCAAGTTCGCCGTGGAGCACGCCCTGGGCATTCCCGTGGAGCAGATCAACGTGAATGTGCAGGGGATCCACGTGGGCAACATGGAGGCGTAGCGCCGCGTCTCGGCGCAGCCGCGGGGCCTGGCACGGCCCCGCGTGAGACGGCCAGGCAGGATCGAACCGACTCGGAGGAATGATCCGTTGAAGCAGGGATTTGAACACGCGGGCTCGCCGACCACGTCGCCTGAGTTCGCCCCGGTCACGCCGACCGGGCTGTGCGACGGAAACGCGCTGCGGGCAGCATTCCAGGGAGCGGCCCGTTGGCTGACGCTGCATTCGGCCGAGGTGAACGCCCTCAACGTCTTTCCCGTCCCCGACGGCGACACCGGAACGAACATGACCCTGACCACCGAGTCGGCGCTGAAGGAGGTGGACGCGGCGCCGCTGCACGGCGCGGGAGAGGTGGCCGCCGCACTGGCCCACGGCGCGCTGATGGGTGCCCGGGGCAACTCCGGCGTGATCCTCTCGCAGATCATCCGCGGCATGGCCCGGTGCCTGGAGGGCCGGCAGGCGTTTGACGGCGCGGCCATGGCCGAGGCCCTGCAATCGGCCACCCAGACGGCCTACCGTGCGGTGAGCAAGCCCGTCGAGGGCACGATCCTGACCGTCATGCGCGAGGCCGGCGAGGCAGCGATACAGATGGCCCGCCAAAACCCCAGCCTGCTCCTCGTGCTGAAGGCGGCCGTCGCCGAGGCCTGGGAGTCGGTGCGGCGGACGCCGACGCTGTTGCCGATCCTGCACGAGGCCGGTGTGGTCGACGCTGGCGGCCAGGGCCTGGCCATCTTCCTGGAGGGCATGTACTACTACTTCAGCGGGGAGCTGGAGAAGCGGATGGCCGAGGCCCGCGTGCCCTTCCCCGAAGAGATGGCCTTTGTCGACGTGCACGGCGAGGAAGAGTTCGGCTACTGCACCAACTTCGTCCTGCTTGGCCAATACCTCCAAGTGGAGGAGATCCGCGAGCGGATATCCGACATGGGTCGGTCGGCGGTGGTGGCCGGGGACGAGCACATGGTCAAGGTGCACGTCCACACCGAGCATCCGGGCACGATCCTCGACTATGCCATCGGCATGGGTTCGCTGCACCAGATCGAGATCACCAACATGGACGAGCAGCGGGCCGGCCTCAAACCGCGCCAGGAGCAGTTGCCACGGCCGGCCCCGCCTACGCTGCCGGCCCACCCGATCATGATCATCGCCGTCTCGCCGGGCGATGGGCTCGACCAGGTCCTGCGCAGCGTAGGGGCAGCGGTGACTGTCCCCGGTGGGCAGACCATGAACCCCAGCGCCGAGGAGCTGCTCCAGGCGATCCAGGCGCTGCCCTGCAACCAGGTCATTATCCTGCCCAACAACAGCAACGTGGTCATGACCGCCCGGCAGGCGGCCGCGCTCTCTGGAAAGGACGTTCGCGTCGTACCGACGGAGACGGTTCCGCAGGGCATTGCCGCCCTGATCGCCCTGAACTACGAGGCCGACCTGGAGGCGAACGTTGCTGCGATGGAAGCGGCCGCCGCAGCGGTCCAGACCGGCGAGGTGACCTGGGCGGTCCGCGATGTGAGCCTCAACGGGCTCCACGTCCGCGAAGGACAGGTGATCGGCCTGCTCAACGGTGTCCTGGAAGTGGCCGGAGAGGAAGAGAACGCCGTCGTGGACGAGCTGCTCCGGCGCATGGGTGCTGGCGAGGCCGAGCTGATCACCACCTACTACGGCAAGGACATCTCTGCGGAGGATGCCGAGAAGATGGCCGCCCGGATCCGCCGGGCGTATCGGGACCAGGAAGTCGAACTGGTATATGGGGGCCAGCCGTACTATCGCTACATCCTGTCCACCGAGTAGGGAAACGCCATGGCCAAGATCTGCATCGTCACCGACAGCGCTGCCGACCTGCCGGCCCACTACCGCCGGGAGTTGGGGGTGGTGGTTGTGCCCCAGAACATCTACTTCGGCCAGGAGCGCTATCGCGACGGAATCGACATGGATGCCGGTCAGTTCTACACCCGCCTGCAGCAGGACAGCTGGGCACGGGTCGTTCCCCCCAGCGCGGAGGTCTTTGAGAAGCTATACCGTCGACTGAGCGAGGAGTACGACGCCATCATCTCCGTGCACTGCTCCAGCCTCCTGAGCGATACATTCCTGATGGCCAGCCGGGGGCGGGCGGCCCTGCCTCCCTCCACCTGCCGGGTGGAGACGATCGACTCTCTCTCCGTGTCCATGGCCCTGGGTTTCATCGCCATCGAGGCCGCCCGCACCGCCCGCGCTGGATTTGGCCTCGAGGAGGTAATCGACCGCATCCACTGGATGATCCGCCACAGCCACCTTCTGCTGTTCTGTGACGACCTGACCCACCTGAAGCGCAGCAATCTCTTTCCCCCGGCCCAGATACAGTTGATGCTCCGCACCAAGCCCCTCCTGGTGCTGAACGAGGGGGCGCTCCTGGCCTATGAGCGGCCGCGCACGCGGGTGCGGGCGCTGGACGGCCTCTACAGCTTCATCGAGGACTTTCCGGAGATGCGGGCCATCGCTGTCCTCTACAGCACCACCCCCGAGGATGTGGAGGGCCTGTTGGAACGGATCGATCTGCTCTATCCTCGCCGCAAAGTCAGTGTCGTCCGCTACGGACCGCTCCTGGGCAGCCTGGTGGGGCCCGGGGGCATGGTGGTGGCCGTCTACGAGGAGGACTAGGGTGCCCAGCGGCCGGCGCGTACGGGTGGTCACGGACAGCACCTGCGACATACCCCCTCTACTGCTGGCCCGCTGGGGCATCGAGACCGTCCCGCTGTACGTCCACCTTGGCGAGGAGACGTACCGCGACGGCGTCGACTTGACTCCGGAGGACTATTACGCTCGCCTGCGGCGTGGTGCACTCCCCACCACCTCGCAACCGGCCGTAGGGGCGTTCAAGCGCGTCTACGAGCAGCTCGGTGCCGGCGGCGGAGAGGTGGTGTCCGTCCACATGTCGGCCGGTCTGAGCGGCACCTATCATTCCGCCCTGCTGGCCGCTGAGCAGGTGGACGCCCGCGTCGCCGTTATCGACTCGGGCCTGCTCTCCATGGGCCTGGGCTGGCTGGCCCTGGCCGCGGCCGAGGCCGCCCGCGAGGAGCACACGCTCGAGGAGATCGTCGCACGGGTAGAGGAGCTCAAGGGGCGAACGCGCGTCCTGTGCCTGGTGGAGCACCTGGAGTACCTGCGGCGCGGCGGGCGCATCGGCAAGGTGCAAGAGGTGGCCGGCGCGGCCCTGGGGGTGCGGCCCATCATAACGCTGCGCGGCGGGCAGACCACCCTGGTGGAGCGCATCCGCACCCGGCGGGCCGGCCTGCGGCGGCTGGTGGAGCTCACCGCCGAGATGGCGCCGCTGGAGCGCCTGGCCGTCATGCACGCCGGCGACGCCGCGGCGGCGGAGCAGGTGGCGGCCGACCTGGCCCCCCTCTTCCCGCGCACGGAGATACTCGTCCTGCCGGCCACGCAGGTGGTGACGACGCACGTGGGCATCGACGCCGTTGGGGTATGTCTGGTAATGGGCACGGCTGCAACACGGAACTAGCCGTCGGAGAATCGAGGGCACTGCAGCGGATGAGAGCTGGCCGCAGCCCCATCCGCTTCTTGTGCCGAGTGTCGTGGGAGATGGAAACACCGTGTCGCTGCCAGCCGTCAACCGCGAAGTCCTGGGCCTGATCCCCTGGCTGGTCGGCTCGTGGCTGCTTTCCGGCGGAGCGATGCTCCTGCTCTGGTTCGCCAGGGGCTGGGGCCGGCCGGCCGGCGCCGCCCGGCGTTTCCTGGAGGCACCGGGTTGGCTGGTGTCCCCCGGGGAGGCGCTGGCGATCCTCTACGCCCTGGGCGGTCCGTACGCCGCGCTCGTGACCGGCTTCCTGGACCCGGCGGCGATGGGGCTGGCCGGCATCTCGTGGTGGCCCAGCCTGGGCCGCGGGATCCTCTTTGGCGCGGGGCTGCTCGCGCTGACCGGCCTGGCCTGGCTGGTCTACCTGCGCATCGGGATGCCGCCGGCCGGCCTGTTGGCGCGCTCGCAGCGGCTGGCGGCGGCGCCGGCCGGCCGGCCCCTCTTGCTGCTCTGGGCGGCGGCCGAGGAAACACACTGGGCCTTTTACCGGACCGTGCCGCTGCTCCTGTGGGGCCCGCTGCCGGGGTTGTGGATCGGACTGCTCCTGGTGGTGGCTGAGCACGGACTCCAGCCGCAGACGACGGCCCGGCTGCGGCAGCCCGGCGGCGTCGAGGAGGAGGCCTGGTGGCTAGCCCGCCTGGTGGCCATGACGGCGGCCTTTGCCCTGCTGCGCAACCTGTGGCTCTGCATCGTGCTGCACGCCCTGCTGGAGGGCCTGGCCGCCGCCCTGCTGCTGCGCCGCGCCGGCGGCCCCGTGCCCATCCCGGTGCAGGAAGACGGTGGCCCGGCGCGGGCCTCTGTCCCCGTCGCGATATCCGCCGCGGCTGTGGCGCTGCTGCTGCTGGCCCTCTTCACCGGATGCGCGGCCTGGCCGGCCCTGGTCTCCCCCGTCCCGGCGGCGACGACCGCCTCGCCGACAGCCTTGGCCGTGCCCACGGCGACGACGCTTCCCACCCGGCGGGCCACCGCCTCGACCGCGCCCCTTCCCACACGCCCCGGCACGCAGGCACCCACGGCGACCGCGCCGCTTGCCGCCTCGCTCACCCCTGCCCTGCCGCGGACCTATGTCGTCCGGCCGGGTGACACTCTGAAAAGCATCGCCGCGGCCTTGGGCGTGTCCCTGGCCAACTTGATGCGCGTCAACGACATCACCAACCCGGACGCGCTGCAGGTCGGGCACGTGCTGATCATCCCCTGACAAGACCGCAGTCCGTCTCCCAAACCAAAGACACAAGGGCACCTATCGACACGGTGTCCTTGTGCCTTCGTAGTCTGGAGATGGTCTCTTGGTCGTTGTGCCTTTGTGGTGCTGAGATCGCCCCTGGTGTCTTCGTGGCCCTTGCGCAGCCGCTAGGCGGGCACCTGGTCGACCACCGTCATACTCTCCGCCTGGGGGCAGGGGCCCTGGCAGCGGAAGACGATCTGCCCCTCCTCGGCATCGACGACGATGGTGTCGCCGGGTGAGAACTCGCCCTTGAGCAGGCGGCGCGAGAGCGGCGTCTCCACCAGGCGCTGGATCGTGCGGCGCAAGGGGCGGGCCCCGTAGACGGGGTTGTAGCCCTCGCGCACGAGCACCTCGCGGGCTGCCTCGGTCGGCACGATGGTAATGCCCTGTTCAGCCAGCCTCCGGCCGACCTCCTGCACCTGCAGCTCCACGATCCGGAGCAGCTCCTCCATCGTCAGCGAGTGGAAGATGATGATCTCGTCGACACGGTTGAGGAATTCGGGGCGGAAGGTGCGCTTGAGCGCCTCCTCGATGTTGTGGCGCATCTCGTCCTCGTCGATCCTCTCCTGCCCGGCGCGGGCGGCAAAGCCCATCCCGGCGGCCAGGCGGATGTACTCGGTGCCCACGTTCGAGGTCATGATGATGACCGTGTTCTTAAAGTCGACCGTGTGCCCCTGGCCATCGGTCAGCCGGCCGTCGTCGAGGACCTGCAGCAGGGCGTTAAAGACCTCGGGGTCGGCCTTTTCCACCTCGTCGAAGAGAACGACCTGGTAGGGGCGGCGGCGGACCGCCTCGGTGAGCTGCCCGCCTTCCTCGTAGCCGACATAGCCCGGCGGTGCGCCGATGAGCCGGGAGACGGTGTGCTTCTCCTGGTACTCGCTCATGTCGATGCGGCTCATGGCGTTCTCGTCGTCAAAGAGGAACTCGGCCAGCGCCTTGGCCAGCTCGGTCTTGCCCACACCGGTGGGCCCCAGGAAGATGAAGGAACCGATCGGTCGGCGCGGGTCGCTCAGGCCGGCGCGGGCCCGGCGGATGGCGTCGGAGAGGACGGCGATGGCCTCGTCCTGCCCGACGACGCGCTGGTGCAGGCGCTCTTCCATATAGAGGAGCTTCTCCTTCTCCTCCTCCAGCATGCGGTTGACGGGAATGCCGGTCCACGAGGCCACGATCTCGGCGATGTTCTCCTCCGAGACGACTTCGGACAGGCCCGTCTCCTGCAGCCAGCGGGCGCGGCGCTCCTCGAACTCCTGGCGCAGGGCCAGGGCCCGCGCGCGGGCGTTGGCGGCCGTCTCATAGTCCTCTGCCTGGGCAGCACGCTCCTCCTCCTCGCTCAGGCTTTGCGCCTCATCCTCCAGGGCCTTGATCTCGGGTGGCAGGCTGAAGATGTCGATGCGCACCTTGGCGGCAGCCTCGTCCACCAGGTCGATGGCCTTGTCGGGCAGGTAGCGCTCGCTAATGTAGCGGGCCGAGAGGCGGGCGGCGGCCGCCAGCGCCTCGTCGGTGATACGCAGCCGGTGGTGCTCCTCGTAGCGCGAGCGCAGTCCCTTGAGCATCTCCTCCGTCTGCTGCACAGACGGCTCCTCGATGAACAGCGGCGAGAAGCGCCGCTCCAGAGCGGCGTCCTTCTCGATGTAGCGGCGGTAGTCGTCGGTAGTCGTCGCCCCGACGCACTGCAGCTCGCCCCGGGAAAGGGCCGGTTTGAGCATGTTGGAGGCGTCGATCGCACCGGAGGCCGCGCCGGCCCCGACGACGGTGTGCAGCTCGTCGATGAAGAGGATGATCTCGCCCTGGGCACGGCGGACCTCGTCCAGCACGGCCTTGAGCCGCTCCTCGAACTCGCCGCGGAACTTGCTGCCGGCGACCATCGCTGCCAGGTCCAGGGCCACCACACGCTTGTTGCGCAGCGTCTCCGGCACCTCGCCGGAGGCAATCTTCTGGGCCAGCCCTTCGGCGATGGCCGTCTTGCCGACACCGGTCTCGCCGATGATCACCGGGTTGTTCTTGGTGCGGCGCGAGAGGATCTGGATCACCCGGCGGATCTCGGCGTCGCGGCCGATGACCGGGTCCAGGTGGCCCTCGCGGGCCATCTCGGTCAGGTCGTGGCTGAAACGCTCCAGGATGCGGAACTTGGCCTCGGCGCGGGGGTCGGTGATGCGCTGTCCCTTGCGCAGGTCAGCCAGCGCGCGCGCGACGATGTCGCGATTGACCCCGGCCTCGCGCAGGACGCGCACCGAGGGCGAATCGCGCTCCGAGGCAAGGGCCAGGAACAGGTGCTCCGAGCCGACGTACTCGTCCTTGAGCAGGCGGGCCTCGCGCTCGGCCTGGTCAAAGACCCACTTGGCGCGGGGGGTCAGGTAGACCTGGGAGGGGGCGCCATAGCCTCCGTACATAGACGGGGCGCGGAAGCTGCGGGGGGTGTTGGAGAGCTCCATCTCCAGCCGCTCCTCCATATCGACAATGCTCGCCCCGAGCTTTTCAAGAACGGTGCGCACGACGCCTTCCTCCTGGCGGAGGAGGGCCAGAAAGACGTGCTCGACATCGAGTTGGTTGTGCTGGAACTGCTGCATCAGCTCCTGGGCTGCCTGCAGCGCTTCCTGGGCCTGTTCGGTCAAACGCTCAAAACGCAACATGGCATCGCTCCTCGGGCCCGCCTTCAGAGAACCGGGCCCGCAGGCCATTGTAGGCCGAAGCCGCGGGCGAGGCCGTAATCCAGGGCACCTTTCCGGGCGGGGGGGCCAGGGGCGCCCAGGGAATCGGCCCGGCGGGCCGCCGGGGATATTATAGCACAACTTGCTCCCGAGGGCTACGGCCAACGCGTGTCACTGCCCGGAGATCCAGTAGGCGAGCAGGGCCAGGGCCTCGCGGACGACGTGGCCGGCCTCGTCCAGGGGCTGCTGGGCGATGGGGCTGTCGCGGGTGGGAGCCGGGTGGGGGTCGAAGCCGACGCCGCGGGCGATCACCAGGCCCCGGCCCATGTGGAAGGGGTCGCTCACGAGGAGGATGGAGCGGGCCTGGCGCGGGGCGAGCAGCGCCCAGGCACCGCGCAGGTTCTCGAGGGTAGTGCGGCTCTGCTCTTCGATCAGGATGGCCTCGGGGGGGATGCCCTGCGACAGGGCATAGTCGCGGCCGGCCGAGGCTTCCGAGTGGGTGTCGCCGGGGAGGGAGCCGCCGGTCAAGACGAGCAGAGGCGCGTAGCCCTGGCGGTAGAGCGTCAGGGCGTGGTCCAGGCGGGCCTGCAGGACGGGGGAGGGCCGCCCGTTCCACTGGGCCGCGCCCAGGACGACGATAGCATCGGCCGGGACGATCTCCTCCTGCCGGCCCTGCCACTCCACCCACAGGCAGAGCCCGACGAAGGCCAGGACGAGTGCGGCGATGGTGATGAGGAAGGCGCTCAGCAGGCGGCTCCCCGGCCGGCGGGGTGAACGGTACCTGGATGGCGCCTTGGGCGTTCCGCGCACCGGGCGCATTGGCCAGCCTCGCTCCTCGCCCGACACGGGCCCTGCAGATCGCGCGCCCGGCCCCCGAGAGGCCAGCCAGGAGAGTGTGCGGCGGACAGGGCATCGCGGCACGCACCGTGGATTCTACCATAGGGGGCAGCGGCGCGCAACTTGACAAACCGCGGGTCGGATGCTAGAATGGTGCTGCGCGGGAGTAACTCAGTTGGTAGAGTTCCTGCTTCCCAAGCAGGCTGTCGCGGGTTCGAGTCCCGTCTCCCGCTCTAGGGCCCGGTTAATGGCCGGAGTCCGAGGTCAGGGTACGTAGCAGTATGGGGGTAGAGCTGACTCTGGATCAGCCGATTGGGGTTCGAATCCCTATCCCCCAGCAAAGATCGTTGGCACGTTAGCACGTTGGAACGTTCCACGTTGGCGCGAGGGCGGATCCCCGGGGGCAATCCCCTCGGGGATGGTGTGTTTCTGGGGGCAGCTCCGCAGGAGGATTCGATGCCGGTCACGCTTCTGAGTGTAGGCGAGGCAGCGCAGCGCTACCAGGTCCGGCCGGGCGCGCGCCATTTTTGTAGGGATCAGGCCGCCTTGACCTGGCGTTTCCTCGGCGTGAAGGTCCGC